>NZ_CP017075.1:2400000-2760000 GCF_001742225.1 Novosphingobium resinovorum
CTGTTCCATTATTTCGGGTCTAAGGAGGAGATCGTCTTCTCCACCAAGGCCGATTTTCCGGCGCTCGTTGCCGCGGCGATAGGGCGGCGACCAGTCGAAGAGCCTCTGTTGGACATGGTCGAGAATGCGTTTCTGGAACTGGCGGAAAGTCACCTCTCGGAACCGGCGCGCAACCTTGCCAGGCTCATCCAGGACACCCCCGCGCTCAGCGCTGGCGACCAGGCCAAGTACGAGAAGGTCGAGCGTGTCCTCGCTCAGGCACTTGCTGAGAGAAAGGGACTCCCCGAGATCGACATCGACTGCCGCGTCACTGCAACGGCCGCGATCGGTATTCTGAAACTATCAACTCAGGCTTGGCTCGCCGGAGATGATATTGGTCCCGACACCTTCGGCAGGACCGCATTCGCAGCCCTGCGCCGAGTAGCCAGGCAAGCGCCCGACGTCCGCGAATAGTCTGCACTTGGGCCGATAGGCGGGCGTCCTCCGGCGCCGAACATGCCTTGGGTCTCCGACTTCACGTATGTCGCGACCTGAGCGGGGTTCGTCTACATTGCATTCGTGATAGATGTATACGCCCGCTATATCGTGGGTTGGCGTGTCAGCCGGATAGCCCACCCTAGCTTTGTGCTGGATGCACTGGAGCAGGCTATCCACGACCGATGGCTCGTTCATCGCGGCGGCCTAGTACATCATAGCGACCGCGGATCACAATACGCGTCCATCAAATACACTGAGCGCCTCGCTGAAGCTAGCATCGAGCCGTTCGTCGATAGCGTCGGCGACAACTACGAGAACGCTTTGGCCGAAACGACAAACGGTCGCCGAGGTGATCCATCGTCGAGGACCCTGGCGCTCGTTCGAAGCCATCGAATACGCTACCTTGGAGTGGGTTGATTGGTTCAACAACAGGCACCTGCCGGAGCCGATCGGAAACATTCCGCCGGTCGAAGCCGAGCAACGCTACTATGCCATGCTAGACGACGTCCCACTGGCTGCCTAATTTGACAAAAACTGGCCTCCGGCAATCCCAACGCGGTTCAACCTACCTGATCGCAGACGCAGGACTTGTGTCCTGAGCGCAAGTGATTGTTGGCAGCATATTGTCGTTGCTTCTACGAGTGTAAGTGACAGATTTTGGGCGGGGAGTAGACTAGCATTTTACGGATTCGGAGCGCTTGAAACCTGCCCCACGATTATAATGCCCGCGGTACCGACGACGGATTAGTGGGCGCGCCTTCCGAAGGCGCGCCTATCAGTACTCACTTCAACCCTTCTGAAGCGGTCTTCGTCGAGCTCAGGAAACCCTTCACGGCTCCGGCTAAGGGGGCGAGGTTAGCATTACCGACGGAAGGGACATTGCAATTTGCGAGCTTGCGGCACGTGGGTTCGTAGATGGCAATTGAAAGCACATTCGTGATGCTCGATGTATCTTGATCGAAACTTCCGGCAGCACCCAAATTAATTCCGCTGAAAAACGCTGTAATCCCACCGCTCTTCTTTTTAAGAATCGATACCTCGGCAACCGAAAGAAGAGCTGCACCAATATAAACCAAGCGAGGCTTTCCTACTCCCGGATCTTCTGAATTTTTCCCCCAATCAGAACTCTGAGGCATTGTCGAGACGATGAATTGTGCCACATCCGAGACCTGAATAGACGCCTTTTCGTCGTTTGATAAATTGAGATCGATAATCGGTATCACAGCCTTCAGTCCCGACGTCTTCGAAATCACGGACCGATAAACAGGCTTGGTGCTTTCCAGCGTCACCTTAACAACCGGTACGTTTGTGCTACCAAAAGAGGCTGGACGATCAGCCATGATCTCAACGACTCCATCCGGCCGAAGTATACCCCAACGACCTACCAACTCCTCGGCTTTATCTTTATAAATTGCCACTGAAGTCGGATCTGCAAAAGTTCTCTTTGACAGAACGGAGGGTACTGGAGCGTCAACATTCCACTGTTGCGCGTTGGCGGTGGCGCACAACGTGAGCAGACCAACAGCGGATACATATCTGAGAAAATTCATACTGCCCCCTACCAGCTATTCCCAAGGCACCAAGACTTACACTTGGATTAGGTTCAGGCAAGCTGCAATTACGATGCCTGTAGATTAGGTCATGAACTTCAGCCGCTTCGACGACGCCTCCCGATACCGGCGGCGAAGGAAATGGAGATGGCGATATGGGCGGATCAACGGTAGCCTCTATGAGATGCCATGCCGCGGTTCATGAACTGCCGGCGAGTTCTAGGGTGGATAACGTTTACTTTAGATGACCGCTATCGGGCGCGTTACTGTCAGTAGGCTGATAACAGTGTGGATGGCAGTTTCCGGGAGAAGCTGTCGTTAAAGGTCAAGCGAGGGAACGGCGGCCTTTGGTCAACACCTCCCGGAATACCGGACCTTCGGCTCCTGAGGATCGAAGATCGGATGCTGAGCGTCTTCAAAGGAGGGATCAACGTCAGGCCTTCACCCCAGGGCTAATCTCGCCGGTATTGCGAAATCGCGGGTCGACCGTAACGGGATCGAAGCAGATGCGCTGCGCGCCCGCGATGTGTCTGCCCGCTGCGCCGAGCATGCCGCCGGTCAAGTACCGCCGCGGGGCTCCCGCTCAGGGCCCGACCGAAACCACCGTGAAAGGATCTGACACGCGGCCAATCCGGCCGAGCCCGTCGATGCCGAAGCGGCCTGCTCGCTCATGCCGGGTCTGCAGCAGGCCCCTGAACAGTTCGGCCAGTGTCGTGGCCCCTACTTCTAGAGGGCTCGCGAACTCGTCGAAGGGGTGGTCGAGTTCGACCTCGAGAATGTAACCGGCGCACGGTGAGCCGGGATCGAGGACGACCGAGCCGATCGGCTTCGAGGAGGTTTCGTTGCGCAGCCATAGCGCCTGCTCGGGAATGAAGGCGTCGATACCGTGGCCGCCGTCGCTGATCGTACGGCCAATAATGAGAACGTAGCGGTAATGCTTCCGCACGCGAATGTCCGCCGGCTTTCCGTCGCGCTGGTACGGGCATAGGTCCGCGTCGACGGAATGGAATGCGATGGGTCCAGCGGGCTTGTGGGCGGCGTTGATCGTGATCTCGAGACGGGCATTGCCATCAAGGGATCGGGCAAGCTTGCGACTGTCCGCGACCGAGTAGACGAGATGCGGGCTCGAGAGCGGTCCCACACGCTCCTCGTGCGATCCATCGCTGCCGATACCGCGAAGTACGCGCCGAAACTGGATCGCCGCGCTCCAGTAGGGTCCGACATCGGCAGGCAGATACATCACGAATGCGCTGGCGTTGGCGAGAGCCTGATTGCCCGAGCGATCCAGGCTGTAGCCGAAGGGACCGAACAGCGTCAGGCACAGCGACATGTCCTTGTCGGCCGCCTCGTCGGTCATGTCCTTTCTTTTCAGCCGCGGTTCGATATGCTTGTGTGGGAGCGGCCCATAACGAACCGGCCGCGGGTTGTCGTTCGCCAGATCGTCGCCGATCTCGATGTCTTCGAGTGCCAGGCGGGCGCGCAGTACTTCACCGGGACCATATTCGCGGAACCAGATTTCATCGACGATGACCAGGTGCGGCGTCGCGTCCGGCGAGATGCCGGGCAAGTTCGGAACGGGATCCTTGAGCAGCGATGCCGTCAGCGGCAGCACGGCAAGGATATTGACCGGCCTGAGCTCGGACGCACTGCTGTTGCGAACCGCCACACGCCGCCAGGGTCCACGACTGTCGGCCACCGCGTCATTCGTCTTAGGCGGCTCTGCGATGACCGACCGGCGATCGAGAGGCAGAACACCGGCATAACGCGACGTGACGCTCAGCGAATACCGCAAGTAGTCGGCGAGGGATTGCGCATCGCGTGGATCGGACAGCAGGCGGGCCGTCGCCAAGGAATGACCCGACGTGTCGCGCGGCCAACGCGCGCGGTGACGCGGCCGCTCGACGAACCCGCGATCTATTTCGGTCAGGAGATCGAACTTGATGACTTCGTCCGCACTGTCGCGCGTGTCCTGGTCGGTCGCCGCCAGCTCGATGGGCAGGCCGCTGGCGAGCCGGCGTTCGAGGTCGGCCGGGTCGCCTTCGGTGACGTAAGGCAGATTGCGCCAGACCCAGCGCTGCCGTCGGAGCTCGAAGCGATCGACATAGGCGAGATTTGAGACCGCCCCGGCATAGTCAACGGCGACTAGGCCATCGGGTTCGGGAGCCAGACTGAGCGCGGCATAGAGGTCCGCAGGACGCGGCAGGTCCATGGTCGCGGTCTCGACGAGGATCGTTTCGCCCGGATGGACGACATAGATGACACCGCCCTCGTCGTGGGTGGGCATCCCTTTATAGGCGAGCGCATCGGCATCGAAGCGATCGTGATCGTTCTTTTCGCACAGCAGCGAGATCGTCACGGTAGCGAAGTGCCCCTTGGCCGGCGGTGTTATATGAAGGCCCGCCGTCGGCGGCGTATCCGCCATCTCGATTTCCAGCGGCGCCTTGCTGAAAGGCTTCTGCATGTCCGGGACCACGAACCGGTGAAATTTGCGAGCGACCTGACCGGTGGGATTGCCGTCGGGCCCAAACATCTGGGTGTCGATCAGGACCGCACTCGCGGCGGGATCGTGCGGCAGGAGATCCTCGACCCGGTCCGCCAGAGCCTGAGGATCAGCTTGCAGCGCTTCACGCTCGCGAGCGATGCGCGCGTACTCCGTCATGAGCCGTGCGATGTCTTGGTTCGCCGTCGCCGAGTTTACCGGCGGCATGGCCCAGCACTGCAGCGTATGCTCATCGATCCGTGGCGGCTCGACGACAAACCGGTAGCGCGCCAGTGTGCCATCAAGGCTCGGTATCGTGCTGCCCGGAGCCGTCGGTTCGCTGAACAACAAGACCGGCGGGCTTTGCCCTTTGCCGTGCTGGGCTTCCCACCACTCGCCGGCAAGCAAGACTACGTCGGCCGCGAGCGCTGGCCAGCCTTTGACGCGTTCGCCGGGCTTGAGATTGAGTGCGCCAAGCGGCACCCGCCGCTTGAAATGGATCGTCGCAGTGGTGGCAGCCGGCGCCGACAAGCCGGCCAGGTCCGGCTGCCAAGGCTGCACCGGCGCGATCTCGCGCGGCAGCCCGCCGCCGCGATCCTTGACAAAGGCCGCGAGCTGATAGGTATCGGCATAGCGCAAGGCCGGTGCACGGGCTTGTTCCCAACCGGAGATTTTGTGGATCCCGGCGGACGCGTATACGACCTCGCCAGGATCGACCCAGCCGATGGGATTGTCGGCGCCCGTTCCCTGATCGGCGTGAAGGAACGACAAGGCGCTCGGCCCCACCATCAGTTGGCCGCGATAGGTGTCGTCGTTGCGCAACACCCCGTCCTTGAATGCCAGCGCGATCCCGTTGATCGCGATAGTATCGTCGGCCGGCAGGACCATGGTCGCCGGACTGCCCCAAGGCGTTTTGTGCAGGATATGGCTCTCGTCAAGCACCGGTTGGCCGGCAGTGACGATCCGCCAGGGTGCGTTCGTGAAATCGCCATCGCTCGAACGCCGCACCAAGAGGCCGATCTGCGCCATCTCGGTATCGGTGCTGCGGGTCTGATTCGCCGCGGGATCGTAGCCCATGAGCCGGTGCTCCGGCGGCCCGACCACGAAATCAATGCCCTCGCCAGGCTTTACCGGTCCAGCCTCGCCGTCGAGCTTCAGGAAGGCGTGAACCGCCGGCAGCATGGCCGTCGCCAGAACGGCGCTGTCGAGCGCGAAGTGCCCGATCTCGATTGGCGGCGCATCGGCGTAGGCAACGCGCCCATCGACGATTGCGGCTTCCAGCTGCGCCCAGTTGATCGACCACCATTCGGCGATGGCCTGGGCCGCCGGCTCGAAGAGATCGTCGACGCCGACGATCTTCGGCGTGGCGAGCACCTTGGCGGCAAATTCGTAAGCCTGGTTCCTGCGCGCGTCGTCGCTCAGGCGCGCCGCGACATGGGCGGCTGCCAACCGAAAGGCGTCGGCCATGGCCGCCGTAATAGGCGAACCAGGATTTGCCGGGCGCAGAGCGGCGCGCATGACATCGACGGAAGGCAGTGCGGCCAGGGCTTTTGGGTCGCCGTTCTTGCGCAGCAACTCGTCGATTTCGGCGAGGCTGTTGGCCCGGCTGTCGGCCACCGCCAGCCAATAGGTCTTGAGGTCACCGGCACCGCCCTTGAACAGCTCTCTTGCCGCCAAGGGCAAGCTATAAGCAAGAAGCGTCGGCTCGCCCGGAGCGTCGTAGCTAAGCGTGACCCGGCCGTCCGGATCAACGACGCGCGATTTGAGGTCCAGCGCGAAATGCACCTTCCGATTGGCATCATAGACTCTATGTGGCGCGATCACGGCCAGCAAAGGCCTCGGATCGGCTGCCGCAGCAGCGCGGACCGGGTCGAGGTCGATCTGCAGGTACCAGCGCGCGCGCAGTGGGACCGCGAGCGAGGCCGGCAGCGCAGCCATGGCCGAAGCGATGCCGAACCAGGGGTGTGGTTGCAGGATCGCAGGTGCGTCAGGGTCCGTCGGATCGGGCGTTTCGACGTCCCCTTCTTCCGCCATGTGATCGCCGTCCCAACCGAAGACGAGCTGTTTCTTATCCGCCATGGCGACCGCGTCGGCCTCGATGCTCGCGTCGAGCAGGGCCGAGAAGGCCGTGGCCGCGGGGGCAACGGCAGTTATGGTCCACGACTGGTCGATGACGGCGGAGAAGAGGAACAGTTCGAAGTGTTTGTCCGAGCCCGCCGCCTCATCGAACAGCGTGTCCGGCATCAAGGCGGAGACGAGGCTGCCCGGCCCGTGCGCGAGCGCATCGTAGGCGGCGGCGGCATTGAGGGCCACCCAGGTCTCGGGTGCGTTGTCCGCCACGCGCGGGCCCACCGGATGCAGATCGAGCGCCAGGCGCAGGTCGGGATTGCTCATGGCAGGTCCAGGGTCTGATAGTGGAATTGGATCGTCTCGAACTCGGTCAGCTCATGGGTCAGGCGAAGCGTTGATCCGCCGCCTCCCGAGAAGAGGCGCTCGAAGGCACGATCGAGCCGGAGCGTGTAGAAAAACGAGATGCGTATGCGGACTTCGACCCGCCCGCGCGCAATCATTCCACCCTGGCTGGTGTAAGTGATCGTCGCCGTCAGCCGGAGATAGGCCGAAGCGATAGAGAGGATCGAGAACTCGCCCCAGATCAGCAAACCGAGCGAGACCGAGGTGCTTCCCGAACCGCCCGCTCCGCTTACGCGGCGGAATTCGACACCCGCGGTGAACAAGAGACCGGCGCTGCCACGCGCGAAAGCGAAGTTGAGCGCGGCGAAAGCGCCGGCGGAGATGCCGATGCTGACGCGAGTGCTGAACACGTCGGGTGGGCGATAGGCGATTTCGATACCGGCCCAGCCGCCGCCGCCGAGAAAGAGCACTGCAAGCCCGAACGGGCGATCGGGCTTGCTCAGCCAGAAGCCGGTCCGGATCTCGAACCCGTCGGTGACCGCAAGGGCCAGATTGTAATGGAAGGTGACACCGGTCAGCGTGAACGCACCGGTGCCGATGTCGGGGAGCGGAAGCGAAAGCGTTGCGCTGATACCGGCAGGCAGCAGCGGCATGATCGTCAGGCCCTCGTCTTGCGGCAGCAACGCCTTCAGGGCGTCGGTGACGAAGCTGAGCTCGTCGGCAAGGATGACGTCTTCTGCCTCGAACTTGAAGTCGAACCGGCCGTCGTTGCCGAAGACGAGCTCGCCGCCGCGGATTGTGACGATCGCGGTACCGCCGAGGCCCAGCTTCCAGTTCGCCTTGATAGAAGCGTAGACGTCTTGGACGCGCTGCTGCTGCGCACCGACCTCGACTCGGATATGCGCGCGCAGCCGCGCCTGCTGCAGAGCGATCGCCACCGGCGGCAGAGACAGGAGATCGATGTCACCTTCGAACTGCTTGTCGATATCGACGTCCGACCAGGCCCTCAGGCGATCCTTGTCGAACCCGTGCTTGACCTTAAGCCAGTCGTATTCCTCGAGCCTGTCGTTCGCGAGGCGCAGTTCGGGGAAGAGGTATTCGAGTTTCATCCCGGCGAGATCGGGAAGCAAGTCCGACAGTTCGATGTTCGCGAGCTGCGGCAGCAACCGTTCGCGCAAGCGATCGAACGGCACCATCGCGCTCAGCGCGTTGAGCGAGGCGGCGCCCAAGTCGTTGATGAGAGCGCTGGCGCGGGTGACGTCGAGAACCTGCTTTCCGCGCTCGTAGTAGTAGCCGAGCGTGTCGCGGGTACACTGCAGCGTGTCGGTTTCGATGCCGCTCGCCAGAAGCCGGGTCACTTCGAAGGCGGTGGGTGTCGCCTCGGCCAGAAGGTCGCGGTGGATTTTCGCGAGGTCCGCCTTGATGTCGGCAACGATCGCCTGCTCGGCATGCTTGATAGCCTGATCGAAAGAATCGGCGAGCCCAGCCCCCGCCGCTTCCAAGGCATCGACGACATCTTCGACCGATCCGAGTTTGAGCGCGGCTTCCAGTTTCGCGATCTGACCGGCAGCCGCTTTCTTGAAGTCGAGCGCCGCGGTAAATGTGCCCGCGACCTGCGGCCAGTCCCCAAGCTTCTGCAAGTCTGTCAGCTTCGCGGAGATGCTCATGCCTATGCCAGCGGTCCACCCCGCGGCCTTGCTTTCGATGTCCTGGCGCGCGGATTGGAGCGTTGCTTCGAGCGCCACGATGTCACCGGCGTCGCGTAGCGCCTGGATCTTGGCGTATTGCAGCGCCTTCAACTCGGCCTGGACCTTGTCGACCTCTTCGCGCCATTTGATCCCGCTCAACTCGGCCGCGAGATCGGGAAGCCAAGTGCCTAGCCGCATGCGAAGCCAGTCTTCGGCAGGCAGCAGGCCCGCTGCGATTCCCATCAACTCCGCCCAGTCGGGTTCACCGAACTCGAAAGGCGGCACTTCCTCGAGCGTGAGCTGCGCGATGCTCAGAGTCTCGCTGAGCTGCGCGGTCGCCGCATCGGGAAGCTTCGTCACGGCGGCCGCAGCGGCAGGGCCTCCGAACAGCTCGCCCAGCAGCTCCGAGACCCGGCCGGTCAGACCGACACCGAGCCGCTGCACCGCCGCCAGGGCTTTGTCGGCTTCGGCGCGAAACTGGCGGTCGATATCCTCAGCGCGCTCGCTGTTCTCCTCATACAGCGTGCGGACATCGACGATGGCGCGCGCGAACGTAGCGCCTATCGCGCGCAAACCTCCGACGACTTGCCGCTCGAAGTCGGCGATAGTGTGGCGCAGGTTGGCAAGCGCTTGGTCGGCCAGGAATTCGATCTGGCCGACCCGTTGATGCGCCTGCAACATCGCCGTCTGCAGCGCGGCGATAGCGCTGCGCCGCGCTTCTTCGAGAGATTTGTCGCCAAGCATGGCAGCCGCATCGCCCAGCATGGTGCCAAGATCAGCAAGTTCTCGCCGCGCGTTGTCGATAAAACTCGCGGTCGCGGCCTCGGCGCGCCGCGACCAGGTCCCGGCGAGATCCCCAAGACTGGTCTCCTTTGCAGTAATTCCGTCGACGAGATCTTTGACCGGCTGCTTCAAGCGGCCGATCAGCGCATTGGCGTCCTTCAGGAACTGCTTGTGCTCGGCCGATCCGACATCATCGAACTGACCGGCGTGCTCGCGGGCATAATCGCGCAACTCCGCCAGCTTGTCGGAGATGAGGGCATCGGCCTTCGCCAGAGGCTTACCGACGACGCGGGCGAGCGATTGCTCGGCCGGCACCACCGCCGGCAGCGCGCGAACGGCCGTCACAGTGTGCAGGCGGGCCTCGATCGCGTTGGGCTGCCGGCCATGCATGAGATCGACCGCCTCGGCGTTCGGCACGACGTTCGTCGTGAACCGGGAGAGCCCGATCGTTGCCCGGCGCGCGCCGGGCTGGCGCCGAGCGGCGCGAAAGCTGGGCCGGTAGTCGCCTTCAGGCTCGGGATCAGGCAGCCACAACGGCCCGTCCACTTCCGGCCACGCCGGCCAGAGGTCGGTGTCGGCGCCGTCCTCGCGCCGGGTCGAGGTGAAGAACTGATAGCCGCTCGGATCGGCCTCGTTGGCCACGAGTCCGCCGCCCTTCTCCGGCGCGCGAGCGCCCTCGACGAAAATCCGGGGGCGCGGGAAGAAGTGTTCTTCGTCCGCGCTTAAGGGTCCCCATAGTGAGATCATCTGGCCCTGCGTGACGTCGCGCGCCCAGTTCGCCTTCACCGGCATGATCGTCGTCTCGAACGTGCTTTGACGGATCGGCCCGGCGAGCGGGATCCCGGTGCGGCTCTCGTCGAGCTGTCGGCGCGGCTGGGTCACTTCGACATATTCGCGGACCTTTCGCAGGCCCATGAAGCCCTCGAACCCTTCCTTGTCGGGGCGCTGCTCGTCGTAGGTATCGTATCCGGGATAGGCGGGAGCGCCGCTCGCGTAGCGCGGCGCGCGCCGGGTGCTGCGCTGGTAGACGATGACGTGACGAGCCTGGTTCCAATAGCGGGCGATGCGCCCGATCCGCATCAGGACCAGGGATTCCAGGTGGCCCTGCTTGGTCTTGGAGATGATGACTGTCTTGCCGTTGGCGTAGCTCGCGACCTGGCTGCCATCGGCCCCGAAGGGACCAAAAGCAACGCCTTCGAGCGCGGCCGACACCGATTTCGGCTTCTCGAGAAACTCCTCGTAGATGCCCGGCGACTGGAACAGCCAGTCGACCCCGCCGCGCAGTGGGTCGCGCCCGGCCTGGGGCTTCCCGTTCGCATAATCGGCAATGCGGAACGGATGGGCGGTGTTGCGGGTCTCGCGTTGCTCGACCACTACGCCTTCGCTGATCTTGAGCAGGCCGCGATCGCCGACACTGCGAAACAGCGGCCACCAGCTCGGTCGATGGTGGAGGTCCAGAACCCATTGGGCGCGCTGCGTGGCGTAACCAATTCGCAGCTGGTCGAGCGCCCCATTTGCGGCGGCGAGGTGAAGCGTCTCCGGCTCGCGCGTCCTGCCGCGGCGGACCAGCCCGACCATGGCGTCGGCAAACGGCACGCGGCCGATCAGGGCGTCGAGTTCGGCGACGCGCAGGCCGCCGGCGGCGATACTCGTGGTGAGCCCGTAGACGAGTTCGAGCTCGGCGCTCTCAACCTTGAGGCCGGTGACGCCGGTTCGCCGCGCCATGAGTCGGCGCAGCATCCAGGGCGGCGGCGCACGCGCGGTGTCGATGTCGGTGCGATCGACGGTCAGCAAGGCGTTGGGACTGAAGCGGTACTGGACCGGCTCGCCCGCGACCGGCACTTCCACCGCAGGTGACGTGCCTGGGAGCGCGAGGCGTCCCTTGATCATCTCCTCGCCGATCGCCTGCGGCGGCAGGACGATCTCCATGTCGCCCTTGCCGACGCGGAATTCCCAGCCCGCCGGCGCTTCGCTGTCGTCGCTGTATTCGGCGACGTGGAGATCGCCATCGAACGCCAGCGTGTCGCGCACGCGGGCGATGGTCAGCGGCGCCGGGTCGATCACGACGACGTCGGAGCCGAAGTCGCCGGCGCCGTTGGTGCGATCGGCGCTCAGGCGCAGAACGCGGCTCTGGCGGTCGTTGGCGAATTCGCGAAGCGTGAAGGTCAGGTCGACGCGTGAAGACGGATCCGACAGATCGACCGAGATCGGCCGCGGCCGATCCAGCCAAGCGGACAGGAATTCGAAGCCCGGCTCGGGGTCCTGCCCCACGGCGCCGAGCGTGCCTTCGGCGAATTCGAGCATGATTTCGCAGCCCAGCGGCCGTCGCTCCAGCAATTCGCCGCGACTTTCGAGACTGAACTGGAACTGTGCCGAGGTCAGCCGCTTCGCCTGGGTCCGCACGCCGCCCAGCAGCCAGTCGGCCGCGGTCAGAACAGGCGCCGCGGACCCAGGCACCAAGGCGTAGGAGAGACAGTCCAGCGCGAACGGGTTGCGCTTGCCGCTCGCTTCGGCCAGCGACCATGCACTTTCGGGAGAGGTCGGATTATCGCTGTCGTCACGGTAGAAGAAGGCGTCTTCGGCGGCGAAAGCCAGCCGTGTCGCCTGCCCGTCGACCGACCCGGCGCCGCCAAGCTCGTGACGCAGCTCGGTCCCGCCGGGCGCACCGGAGGGATTGATCACGACCTGCTGCAGCATCACCGCGCTCGCGTCGCCATAGAGGTCGCCCGTTACGCGGAAGCGAAGATCGACGCGGTCGGTGGCCGATCCTTCAAGACGCGTGGGGACCGTGGTGAAGCGCCCCCGCGCGCGCGCTGCTGCAAGTCCGAGCGGATAATGGCTAGCGATGTGCCGATACAGGGTCGGTAGGCTGAGGACGTCGCGCTCGTCGCTGGGCGTCGCTGCCGGCACGTCCTTCCAATCGACGATCCAACTGTCGGTCCGCCGTACGGCTTTGCCATCGGGATGAACATGCCGGGCGCACAGCAAGTGAAGATCACCGGCGGCGAGGAGCGATCGGCCAACCACGTCTCCTGCCCCGCCCAGTGCGCGCGAGCTCACGGGGGCCATATTGTGGAAGTCGGCATTGATGAACAGTTTGGCGGCAAGCTGCTGCTCGCCGCGCTTCGTCCGGTCGATCTTCGCCAGATAGTAGGCTGGCGGCTGAGGCAGAGTATCGAACTGAAGGATATCGACGAGCCATGACTCTGCCTGCTTCGTTCCTCCGCCGAGCAGGCGTCCAAGCTCATCGACGTCCTTGTTCGACAGCAGGCGGATTTCTTCGCGGTCGGCGAATTCGTCGAGCGAATGCTCGTTTTTGGGCGAGAAGCTGACCCAGCCGGGCTTGTCGCGCCGCCGTTGGACCGCGTAATGGAACCGGGTCGTGGTCATTACCCGCAATTCACCGGAAACCGCGCCGATGACCAACTCGAACCAGATGCCGGCTCCAGCGGGGGTAAGAGGGTTGGCCCAATGGAATGCGATGGTGAGCGCGTAGCCATTGCGCAAGGTTCGCGTCGCGCCGGTCCCGGACAGGTAGCTCGTATTGTCGACGAACATCAGGGGTTCTGGCGTTCTGATATCCCTGGGCTTGACGATAGCCGGCTGCTGGGTCGCCTCGATGACCAGAACATCACCGCTGGTAAACTGCAGCTTGATGCGATCGAAGCCTTTCCATTTCCACTGGCCGGGCTGGCCCCAGTCGAGATTCGGACCCTCGAGAGTGATCTTTTGTGCACCGCCGTTGACGGCGACATGGATGGATTTCAGGGTCATGGCACGATCAACCCCTTGATTTTCTTAAAGGCGTTGCCGACGCCGGCATAGGCGGGGTCGGCATGAAACACGGCGCCGTCGGGCCGCACCGCGCCGGCGCCGCGCTGATCGTCGCCGGCCACCGTGGCGAACCAGAGGTCCGATTGCGCCCGGCCGCTGAACCCTTCGTAGCAAGCCTCGCCCCATGCCTGGATCACATCGTCGGCATGATCGTCGACCAACTTTGCCAACCCGCCGTCGGCGATGCCATACTTGGCTTTGAGCGCTTCCATCTTGACCCAGAAGGGCTCGGCCGCAGACCGCTTCAGATTGTCGAGCGGCAGACCGTGGACCCCGAACCAGCCGAGTAAAAGCGCCGGCTTGGTGATGCTTCGCCAGGCCGTGGCAAGATCGGCGAATTGCGGCACGCCGCCCAGCAACCGGGGCACGCCATTGCAACCCATTATCATCATCAACGAGACGGCCTTGAGCCCGGCCATCGCCGCGGGCAGCGCTATGTCGCGCGGCACTTTCGCATTGGTGCGGTAGCTGAACCATTCGAGTACGTTCGTGGCCTGATCGAGGCCAAGACCGACGTAGGGCCGGTAATATCCGGCTGTCTTGTACTCGGTTCCCCAAGACATCGCACGATAGGCATCTGTCAGGTGATGATGCCCGCCGATCATCCAGCAATCGATCGGCTGGGCATAGAGGCTGTTGAGGAAGGCGGTGAACGGATCGTTCTTGATCTGGGTGACGCGCGCCCAGCCCGCGCCTTGGGTGACTGAGAGATCGAAGAAGGCGAACAGCCTATCGGTCGCGCCGGTGCCCACCTGCCCGATACCGCTCTGTGTGGCCGTCTTGGCAAGCTCGGCGGGGATCGGCCATAGCTCGTTTGTGCGATCGTCGGTCAGCAGCTTGGAGCCAAGGGCGCCTTTCTTGAATAGCTGCGCTTCGAGTAGATTGCGGCTCGGGTTTTGAAATGTCGTGATGAGGAGACGGCTCATCGAGCGCCTCGCACTCTACTGCAATTGCAATAGGCTTTATTAAAAATTTTCGAGATTATCGTCGAATAAGGAAAACAAAGCCCGATCAATGCCATGCCATCCCCCCATCACGAACAGACATGATGAAAAATCCGCGCCAATGGCGCGAATCTATTAAAATGAACGAGTCGATTTCTGCAAACATCCCATAGACGCAGACCAATCTCCAGCATTAGTTTGCCATTGGCCGTTTAGGGTATGGAGGTATTTAATCTCGATTGACTAGAATCATTATGTTAGGCTTCGTCTCGACTGTCGGGGCGTAAAAATCTTCTGGCAAAAAAGGGGGGGTAGCATGTCGGGCCAGCCCAAGAACTACTTTGAGAGTCTAGCGGGCAAGCCTGTGCTTTATGACCGGTTGCACGATCATTACGGCAAGACAGGCATTCCTTACCAATTCCACTGTACGGCCGAGACCCAGGCAACGCTCGAATTGTTGTTCCAGGATATCTTCGAACGCAGCACGAGGCTCGGAGCCCCTTTGCGGATCCTGTCGGCAGGCGCCTGGGTCAGCAAGCCCGGTCAGCACGGTGAAGGCAGGGCCTTCGATCTCGACGCCATCCACTGGGAGCGTACCGCGCTTGTTGCCTTGAACCAACCGGCCCAAAAGCCGCTATACCTCGCGGTTCAAGCTCTATGCCTCAAGCACTGTGGAACCGTCTTGGGTTACGATTACAATGCCAAGCATCGCGACCACCTGCACGTCGATACCGGCCGCCCCGTGCGGTTTCGCGAAACCCAGTCGGTCACCCTGTTCGTGCAACAGGCGCTCAACACGTTTTTAGGCCACGCGCTCAAGATCGACGGCGAGTTTGGCGAAGACACGGCCACGGCGCTGCGGGACGCCCTTGACCGCCTCGGGATAGGCGACGTGACAGCCTCAGTGGCAGATTGGGTTCGCTTCGCCGAATGGATCTGCGATCGCGGCTTGGAGATTACCGCCGATGCGCTCGATGCCAAGCCTCTGCCGGCACGCGGGTCTTCGGCCGGGATCGACGAGCCGTTGGACTGGCCGGACTACATGGGCGAGGAAGAACCGGTCGAACGCGCGCAGATCCAGACCGTGCGCCCAGACACGGGGCTTCTTGACCTGACGTACAAGCCCTATCCCGACTGGCGTATTCGCTTGGCCACGACCGGCACTGGCAAGCAGCAGTGGTTCCTGGACTTTAACGGGCAGACGAACTTCTATCTCGGCTACCGATTTGCCTTTGATCCCTATCTAGGCTTGGCGCGCACCGGCTCGACTAAGACCGGAAACCTGTTCTACGACCATCTCGCCTATCGCCCAAAGTTCGGTGAATGGGCTTCTTTCGTGCAACCGACGGGCCGATGCGAGAGCGAAGGAAGCTTCTTCGTGGTCAATGCCTGGGACGCAGCGGCGATGACGCTCGGCTTTTTCCAGATGGCGGCACACACCGGCGAGCATCTTGCCTCACTGTTCCGCGATTTGCTCAAGACCTTGCCTGGCGAGGCCGACACCTACTTCCCCGAGCTCAAGCTCGGCAGTCAGATCGGCTTGCCCGAGCAAGGAGGCTTCGACCATATCTACGCTGTCAACGGCACGCAGCGGCTCGACCTCGATGTCGAGGCCGCGCCGAGCGACGGCCTGCCTGCCGAGAAATGGTACCGCGGCCGGTTCATGCGCTTTTTCAATCCGCATCGCGGTCAGGTCGATCAGGAAGAACTCCACGCCGCCGCGCGGTGGCTGGCGTGGCTGAACGCCTCCCCCCAAGCTCGCGAAGTCTGCGTGAGCAATGCAGTGGAAGGCGCGAAGCGAACCGTGCGTGACGTCCATCAATACGTTTTGTCACGGGGGCATCCGCGCTATCCCAAGGGTCTCGACGGCGTAGCGATGGCGCTGGTCCAGGCCGCGATGGACGTGAAGCACCATGGACGGAGGAACCGCGACATGGGCCAAAGCAACCTCCAGTCAATCTTCTGGGCCCTGACGCAGACCGATCCGCTCGCCGCCTTCGCTACGATCGACACCGATTGGCGCGAGGAGCGCAGCCGGCGCAGCGTGACCGAAATCAAGGCGATGGCGCAGTGGTTCGACAACAAGCGCTACGACCGCGCGGCGCAGGAATTCAAGTAATCGGGCCAGACCTTTGCCTCATCGATCGGCGCCCAAACTGCTCGGCTGGTTGCGGCCAGACACGGGGCCGACTATGCGCCGCAGCATGCGCAAGCAAGCAGGCGCATTTGAGCGCGTTCGGGCCTTCGTCGCACGTCTGGCCGACCAATCCGACCTGCGATGGATGCGTGCAAAGATAGATACAAGGCAATTCGCCTCTTCAACTAGAAGCGTTTGGTAGCTCCAGTTTCGACGGTTTACAAACGTTAGCCGACATTGCAGTTATCATAAATGACGGATGTCAAAAGTCCTCGTCATTGCATATGAACGGATGGGGTCTTTCTGACTTTTAAAAAGTGATCCCCGATGGCCGCTTTTTCGGCGGGAACTGACTTCAATACCCTGATTCAGGTATGTCCGCTATCCGATCCGGAACGGTCCGAAGCGGACCGAGCGGAAGGTCCTACGCCCCGGTCATTAGCAGAATGTCGGCTCATTGGTTTGCCATGATCTCGGTCGAACGGCTGTATGGGCGCAAAGCTGCATTACCGGACGCGCACTGCCAACCAAAACATAGTGGCGCGTTAAGCTGTCCTGATTCGAAAACCCTTCGAACGAAGCTCACGCCGCGTCCGAATGGGCTCGTCTAGCGAAATTGGGTTTTAGGACGCGGGCGCCATCACGCAAACGCTCCAGCTCGTCGGACCAAAACTGCATCAGCGCCACACGTTCATTCCAGTATTCGCCGCGCGTATACGCGCGGCGCACGCCATTGTTCTCCATGTGCGCCAGCTGGCGCTCAATCGCATCGGGATTGAACTGCCCGGTCTCATTGAGAAGCGTCGCTGCCATCGCCCGAAATCCATGTGCGGTCATCTCTTCTTGACCAAAGCCAAGAGCCCTCAGTGCCGCGTTGACGGTATTCTCAGACATAGGGCGCTGGCCTGACCGGAAAGAAGGAAAGCAATAGCGGCCGCTCCCTGTGAGGTCCCATAGCTCCTCGAACAGCCCTACGACCTGTGCCGAGAGAGGCACGCGATGCGGCCGGCGCATCTTCATTTTCTCAGCCGGGATGTTCCAGACGCTGCGATCAAAGTCGAACTCTGCCCACTCCGCCTGCCGTAGTTCACCAGGGCGTACGAAGAGGTGCGCCGACAGCTTCAAGGCGAACAGCGTGATCGTGTGGCCGGAATAACCCTCGATCGCGCGCATGAGGTCTCCGGCCCGATCCTCGGTGGTGATCGCAGCAAGGTGCTTGGCCTTTGGAACCGTCAAAGCGCCCCGGAGATCGCTTGCCGGGTCGCGCTCGGCGCGCGTCGTCGCGATAGCATAACGGAAGACCCGGCTGAGCACGCTGCGCATCCGCCGCGCGCTTTCATGCCGACTTGTTGCCTCGATGGCGCGCAGGACGGCTAAAACGTCCTGTGCTGTGACCTTGGCCACCGGGCGATTGCCGATCTTGGGATACGCCTTGTCGAGCAACCAGCGAAGCTTGCTGAGCGTGATCTCCGCCATCCCTTCGCGCTCGTTCTTCGCTACCCATTCCTCGGCCACGAGCTTGAAAGTGTCGTTCTCCTCGACGCGGGCGCGGGCGGCATCGACCTTCTGCTGATGCGAAGGGTCAGTCCCGGCCGCGAGCAGGCGTCGGGCATCGTCTCGCCGATCCCGCGCATCGGCGAGACTGACCTCTGGCCAAGCGCCGAACGCAAGGGTGCGATGCTTTTCGAGATAGCGATAATTGAGACGCCACAGCTTCGTGCCGTTGGGTCGGACAAGAAGATAGAGACCACCGCCGTCGGATAGCTTATAATCCCGCTCGCGCGGTTTGGCGCTGGCGACGGTCGTGGCAAAAAGGGTGGCCATGAAGGTATCGTCCTAGCAAAGGACGAAAATCGATACCCTCGGATATACCCGAATTGTTCCCGATTGGTGCCGAATTCGCCCGGATTTGAGCGGACGATCATAACACGAAAAGTGGCGGATTTCAGCCCCTCTCCGGACGTCCGTGGACGTCCGGAGGAGAACAAATGGTGCCCAGAAGAGGACTCGAACCTCCACGCCCTTGCGAGCGCCAGCACCTGAAGCTGGTGCGTCTACCAATTCCGCCATCTGGGCACTTTAGCGAGGGGGCGAAGCGCCGTCCCCGCTGGGTAGGAGGGCGCCTCTAAGGGGCCGTCGAAGTCTTGTCAACACCATCCGATGCAACATTTTTCATTTCGGGAATTTATATATTCACAGCGGCCGCCGGACAGCTCAGGCCAACTGCCCGGTTGCCCCGTTCCCGGGCTTGTGGCAGGGGCGCAGATGCATGTGCTGCAGCGCGGGACACGTCGAGCGCAGCGCGACCTGAAGGACCGAGCCAGACCATGACCACCGACCCTCTCTCCGGCAAGATCGTCACCATTCTGGGGGGCAGCGGCTTCGTCGGCCGCCACCTCGCGCAGGAACTGCTCGCGCGCGGCGCGCGGCTGCGTATCGCCAGCCGTCACCCCAAGAAGGCCTTCGCCATCAAGCCGCTGGGCAACCTGGGCCAGGTGCAGTTCGCCGGCGTCGATGTGACCAAGGCCGACACGGTTGCCACCGTACTTGCCGGGTCGGATGCGGTGGTGAACCTCGTGGGTGCTTTTGCGGGGAACCTCGATGCCCTGCAGGGCAAGGGCGCGGGCGACATCGCTGCTGCAGCCAAGGCTGCGGGCGCTGCCGCCTTCGTGCATGTCTCGGCAATAGGCGCGGATGCCGGGTCGGAAGTCGCATATGCCCGTACCAAGGCCGAAGGCGAAGCCGCCGTGCTGGCCGCATTCCCAACCGCGACGATCGTGCGCCCCTCGCTGATGTTCGGGCCGGACGATAATTTCGTCAACATGTTCGGAGAACTGATCTCGCGGTTGCCCGCCCTGCCGGTCTTCGCCCCGGAGGCGAAGCTGCAGCCCGTTTTCGTCGATGACGTGGCCGTGGCAATCGCCAATGCGCTGGGCCGCGCGGACGCACAGGGCAAGACGTTCGAGCTCGCCGGGCCGGAAGTCGTCACCATGCTCGAACTTAACGAGCGTATCGCCAAGGCACAGGGCCGCTCGCGAGGCTTCGCCCAGTTGCCGGATGCAGTGTCCGGCCTCATAGCGGCGGCGACCGGCTGGCTGCCCGGCGCCCCGATCACCACCGACCAGTTCAAGCTGCTCCAGGCCGGCAGCGTGGCAAGCGGCTCGGCTCCGGGCATCGGCGGACTCGGCGTCACGCCGCGGCCTCTCGGCCTGTTCCTCGACCGCTGGATGGTGCGTTTCCGCAAGCACGGTCGCTTCGGCGCCAAGACTGCGAACGCCTGACCAACGAGCTTCGATTCGCGCTCGCCAAGACCCTGCCGGCCGGAACCCTCAGGCAGGCGGGGTTTTGTGTCTATGCCTCCGGGGCGACCCCCGCCCCGCAGCGAGAGGAGCACGCGCCATGACTACCACCGACACCGCCTGGACGACGCAGCAGGGCACGATCCGCAAGGGCATGAAGGTGATCGCAGCGGACGGGGTCGTCATAGGTACCGTCGCCGCGCTGGAAGGCGAGGAACTGATGCTGGAGGGCGGCTCTCACGATTTCGTCGCGATCACGCAGATCGACGGGATAAGCGCCGACGCGGTGCTCCTGTCCGACCGGGGCGACGCCACCTTCGGCCTCGGTGCCACCCCCTGAACGACCCGAATTGACGAGCCGTTTCCGGGCCGGGACGAACGACCGGAACGACTTTCCAGCTTGCGCCGTTTCCCCATCATACCCCCCGAGATGATGGAGATACACCATGTTCGAGAAGCTGCGCGTGCGTGAGCACATGGAAGTTACGACCAGCACCGGTCAGCACGTCGGGACTATCGACGAGGTGAAGGACGACCAGATCAAGCTGACCCGTTCGGACAGTTCCGATGGTGCACATCACTACATCGCGTTCGAGAACGTCGACAAGATCGAGGATAATCGCGTTTACCTCAAGCAAGGTACGCCGATCCCGATGGGCGTCGGCGCCAACTGATCCAAGACCACCGAGCCGGCAGTGCGTACCCCCTCGCGCACTGCCTTGCGAGACCCCGGCTTTCCTGACGGAAGGCCGGGGTTTTCCTATTCGGACAATCCGGCGCAGCACATCCCCTCGGCGATGCCTTGCCCGTTATGATCCATAGTGAATAGCATCTCTTCCCAGCTTCCGGCACAGCTGATAGTCGGAACATCAACAAAAAACGGATGCAAGGGGAGGACGGCGTGGTCTCTGGCCTGGGAAAGATCGCTGTACCACTAGCGTTGACGTCGATGCTATTTGCGCTGTCTTCATGCAATCGCCCCGCTCAGCCGATAGAGGAACAGACCGTCGTTGACCCGGACGAATGGCCGAGTTGGGGTCGGACGGGAACCGAGACGCATTATTCGCCGCTCGAGGAGATCGATACCGGCAATGTCTCCGGCCTGAAGCTGGCCTGGCACTTCGACCTCGAGCCGGGCTACACGCCCACGACGCCGCTGATGGCGGAGGGGAAGGTCTTCATCACCACCGGCCATTCGCACATCCGCGCACTCGACGCCGTCACTGGCAAACAGCTGTGGGAATACGACGGCGGCACGCGCGAGCGGGCGAAGACGGCGCTGCAGATGTCGTGGGGCAGCAAGGGCATCGCCTATGATGCGGGACATGTCTTCCTCGTCACGACGGACGGCTATGTGGTCTCGCTCGATGCGAAGACCGGCCGGGAGACCTGGAAGACGATGGACTTCCCCGACAATGCCCCGCGCAATGCCAATGGTCCGCCGCGCGTATTCGGCGGCAAGGTGATTACCGGCTTCGGTGGCGGCGACATCAGCCCGGCGCGCGGCTTCGTCAGCGCCTACGACGCGAAGACCGGCAAGCTGTCGTGGCGCTTCTACACCACGCCCGGCGACGAGGTGACGCCCGCCAACCGCAAGGCAGAAGAGGTCATGCGGGGGACATGGCCGGGCGGGTGGAAGAACCCCGACGGCACCCGGCGCGGTGGCGGCGGAACGGCGTGGAACGCCTTTGCCTATGATGCGCAGCTGCGGCTGGTCTATCTCGGCGTCGGCAACGGCTTTCCCTACAACCAGAAGCTGCGCAGCCCCGGCGGCGGAGACAACCTGTTCCTCGCCTCTGTGGTGGCGGTGAACGTCGATACCGGCGAATATAAGTGGCACTACCAGCTATGCCCGGCGGAGCAGTGGGACTGCACGGCGACGTCCGACATGACGCTCGCCACGCTGTCGATCGACGGCAAGGATCGCAAGGTGCTGATGCAGGCGCCCAAGAATGGCTTCTTCTACGTGATCGACCGCGCGACCGGCCAGTTCATCTCCGCGCAGAAGATCGCCAAGGTCACTTGGGCCGAGCGCATCGATGCGAAGACCGGACGTCCTGTCGAAAATCCCGGCATCCGTTACAACGGCAAGCCCGGGCTGTTCGAGATGTGGCCGGGGCCGACCGGCGCGCATTCCTGGCAGCCGCAGGCCTACAGCCCGCAGACCGGCCTCGTCTACGTGCCGGTGATGGACATGCCCGCCCTGATCGGCGACGGCCAGAAGGGCGGCGGCGAACTCGCCGCAGGCATGGGCGTTACGCTCATCCCCGAAGTCGAACTGCCCGGCGGCCACCGCAGCTACCTCAAGGCATGGAACCCGGTCACGCAGACCGAGGCATGGCGGATCGACCTGCCCGGAACCTGGCCGGGCGGGGTCATGGCCTCGGCCGGCGGGCTGGTGTGGCAGGGCCAGATCGACGGCAAGTTCATCGCCCGCGATGCGAAGACCGGCAAGGCACTATGGTCGTACAAGACCGAGAGCCCGATCATCGGCGCACCGATCTCCTACCGCGTGAACGGACGGCAGTACGTCACCGTGCTCACCGGCGCGGGCGGGCAAGGCGCAGGCATGCAGACGCTGGGCAATGCCGCCTATCGCACCGACTACCGCCTGCCGCGCCGCGTGCTGACGTTCGCGCTGGACGGCAAGGACACGATCCCGCCTTTCGCGGTGCCGCCGCTGGAGCCGGTTTCCGATCTCGACTTCAGCCCAGACCTCGCGCGGGCACAAGCTGGGGCGATGCTGTTCGGCACCCGTTCGTGCATCGTATGCCACGGATGGAATGCGGTTGCGGGCGGAGCGGCGCCGGACTTGCGCTATTCGCCGGTCATCACCGACGCGGCGACCTTCCGCACGATCGTCAAGGAAGGCGGCCTCAAGCTGAACGGCATGCCGCCCTTCCCGGAGTTCACCGACGCGGAACTGGAAACCCTGCGATTCTATCTGCGCGCCCGCGCCCAGGCCGCTCCGGCCGAACGAAAGGCGCTGCTAGAAAAGGCGAAGGCCTCGAAAATCAGCAATGCAAAACCGCAGGACTTCGCAGGGCGCTGGAACGTGATCATCCAGTCGCCGATCGGCCCGCAGAAGGCGGTCATGGACCTCATCGTCAAAGGCAGCGTCGTGACCGGGAAAGTCTCGGCGGAACAAGGCACTGTCGATGTCGCCGGGGGGATCAGGGACGGCCGCGCGAAGTTCCAGGGACGTGCCTCGATGCCCATGCCGATCACCGTGAAATACGATGTAACGGTGCGGGACGGAGAGCTCGTCGGCGAAAATTCCAATGGTCCTTTTGGAACTTTTCCCGTCTCAGGCGTTCGCTAACCTAAGGATTTCCGTTCATCGGAGCGGAAGCACGACCGGCCAGAATCGAATTGTCGAACCCCGAAGGCTGGGCTTGGACGATTCCGGTCTGTTGACCGTTAGGAGAAAAACAATGTCGCCCACCTTCAAGAAAATCGCTCCGGCCGTGGTCATCCTGGCCGGCTCCATGGGTCTCGGCGGCTGCGCCACCAAGGGTTTCGTGCGCGAACAGGTCGCCGTCGTGAACCAGCGCGTCGATGCGCTCGACAGCAAGCTGCAGCAGACCGACGCCACCGCGCAGGCCGCCCGCTCCGAAGCGCAGGCCGCATCCGGCCAGGCCCAGCAGAACAGCCAGCGCATCGACCAGCTCGGCGCCCGCGTCGACAGCGTCGAACAGCGCATGGCCGAAGCCCAGCGCAAGCGCGCCCGCAACTGACGCCGACTGCCCGAGCTTTCTGGCCTGATCTTCCCGGCTTGATTCGAGTACTTTGACAGCGATGAGCACGGTTTCCAGGGCGCTCGCCGGACTATTTCTGACCGGCGCGGCGCTGACAGGCTCCGCTCCTGCGTGGGCGGCACAGGTTTCCCGGTCCGCGGGGCCGAAGACATCGCAGACGCAAGAAACTGCCGAACCGAGCCCGGCGATCCAGCCGCAAGACGCCACCCGCGTCGCCGACTGGATCGCCGCGTCGGGAGATAACAACGCCCTGCCCTACGCGATCGTCGACAAGAAGGCGGCAGCGCTGCTGCTGTTCGACGCGAAGGGCAAGAAGCTCGGGCAGGTTCCCGTCCTGCTCGGCATAGCGCCGGGAGACGATGCGAGTCCGGGCATCGGCAGCAAGAACCTGTCGGAAATCGGTCCCGCCGAAAAGACGACGCCTGCCGGGAGGTTTCTTGCTCGGTTCGGCGTGGCGGCGGGCAACACGCGGGTCCTGTGGGTAGATTACGCCACCTCGGTGGCGCTTCATCCCATTCCCCGCCCCGGCAAGCCCAAGGAAAAGCGCCGCGAACGGATGCTCTCTCCCACCAGCGATGACAACCGCATCACCTTCGGCTGCATCAACGTGCCGATCGCGTTCTACACGAAGACGATCAGCCCGCTATTCCGCAAGAAAGGCGGCTACGTTTACGTCACCCCCGACGTGAAGCCGCTGGAAGAGGTGTTCCCGCGCATCCGCCTGCAGTCCTTCGCGAATACTGGGGGCTGATCCCGGACGAAGCAAATCGATCGGCGCGCCCGCTACCTTGCCTTTTTGGCACAGGGCCAAGCCTGACGCGTCGCGGCGAAGACCAGTGCCGATCCGGCCTCCTCGCGCTTGCCCGGATTATCCTGCAGATAAGCCACCGTCACCCTGCGAAGCTGGGCGATCGTCACGTCCTCGGGGATGCAGCTCTTCATGCTGATGGTGCGACGATACGTGTTGAAGGCATCGACGCTACCCGTGATGTAGGCGATGCATTCGTAGGTGTTCTCGACATAGGCCGCGCTGCCGCGCTGCGCGGTGCAGACTTTGAGAAGCTCCTCGCCGGAATAGAAGCTGGCCTCGGCCGGGACCGGCATAACTCCCGCACCCAGCACCGCTGCCGCCATCAGGCAGACTGACTTTCCGGACTTCATCGCCCTTCATCTCCGAGTCATGACGGCCCATTGCCGCCTGCGGCCATCAACGCGGCAAGGCGATACCCGTTCCGAGCCGCGAGCCGGGCGGGGGATAGCCCGGCGGCGTCACTCCGGTCAGCCAGATCAGGCGCCCGTGCGCGGCGTCGGGATGAATGGCGAAGCGGTCTTCCACCTCACCGATCAGCGGCAGACCCTGACCGCGCAGCCTAGCGGCCGCGGCCGCCGCATCGCGCAGCTTGAACACAAGGTGGCAGATCCCCTTCACCTCCGCAGCGTGGTGTGCAGCGGCGGAGCCGGGTGTGCCTTCCAGCGTTTCCAGCACAGTGTCACCAATGGCAAAAGCTGCGCAGCGCGCTTCGGGAAGATCGCGTCCGCCGAGGTCCTTGCATCCCAGCTTATCCGCGAACAGCGCCTGCGCCTCTGCCAGCGTGGGCGTGCTGACGCCCACCGCCTGCAGGCCCTCGATGCCGAGCGGATCGTCCTTCGCCGGAAACCATGCCGGATCACGGCGCGGATCGTTCGGCATGTCCTGCTTCACGATTTCCAGCCGCATCCCCAGCATCTGCCCCTTGGGCACGAGGAAATAGTGCGCTTCCATTCCCGGATCGTAGAACCGCTTGAAACCGCGCGCGGCGAACCAGGCGTCCGCCTGCGCCAGATCACCGACCTTGAGCGCCAGCCCGATCCAGCGGCCCGGCGCGGCCGAGCGGCGCAGCATTTCGCCCAGCGGGTTGCCCTTCTCGGCGCCCCGGCCCGCGGGCGCGATCGGGATGACCATGGTATCGCCGATCATCAGCAGCGATTCCTCGCGGTCGAGGCCCAGCTTTTCCGTCTCGGGCGTGACGCGAATCTCGTAGGCGGTCTGCGCGCCGAACACCTCGCGGAAGAAGGCGTCGCAAGCCGGGCGCTGCGCGTTATCGGCCAACGCCCAGCTGACGTGGACGAGAGGGAATTGCATGGCCTGTTTCCTCCCTTTGCCGCGTCTCGCGCGCACGGGCTTCGACAAGCTCAGCCTGAGCGGGTTGAGGGCTTTAGATTACCCCCGCTCCCCTGAGTTTGTCGAAGCCCGCTCGGGTTACACCTCAGTACGTCTTGGGCGCGCCTGTCCCCATGAACTTCGCGAGGTTCATGTGCAGCGAGGCGACCGAGCGTTCCATGTAGGGATTGGGCTGCGCCCCCCGGAAGCCGACGTTCTTCATCCCCTGCTGCACCGCCGCCATGTTGGCAAAGTCCTGCTGCAGCACCGGCGGCCAGTCGGCCGGCTCGGTGTATTCCCAGTCGGTCTGCGGGGCCTGCCCCTCAGGCCAGAGTTCGTAAACGGCCGCCTCGAAAATGCACTTGTCCGGATCGGTGCCATAGGGCCGCGCCTGGTAGCACAGCATGTTGTTGACCGCATGGCCGATCTGGAAGTTCGGGAAAATCTGCCAGGCCGTCCCCGCCTGTGCGGTATGGAGCGGATCGACCTGCGCCCAGACGACGCCGCGCGCCGCGTCCTCGGCCTTGGCGGTCTGGATCCAGTATTTGGAAACCTCCGCCGCCGGGGTGCCTTCGGGCAGCTCGTCCCGGAGCCGGTTGGCCACGCCCACCAGCGTCATCGTGGTGTTGGTATTGGCATTGGCCCAGGTGAAGTTCTGCATATCCGCCGTGGTCAGGCGCGGGTCTTCGCCGGCACCGAGGCGCAGCTTGCCGGAGTCCTCCTCCTGACCTTTCGGCGCCTCGTAGCCGATGTTGGAATGCAGGCCCTGATTGCGCGCCCAGCCCCGGAACTGGCCAAACTCCATGAATTCGGGATGTGTAGTGGAGACGTGGTAAGTCTCGCAGAAGGCCTCCATCGCCACCTTCCAGTTGCATTCGAACACCACCCACTTGCGCCAGCGCGGGCGCATGTTCTGGAGGCCGTAAGGATCGAGCATCGTCGCGGCCGGGCTAAGGTATTCCGCCAGCGGCATCGCCTCGGGGTCGAGCGTGATCCACAGCCAGCCGCCCCACGTCTCCACCCGCACTTTGCCCAGATCGGCGCGGCCCGCGCAAAGATGTCCCTGCCAGTCGTCCTGATGCTCGACATAGGAGTTTGCGCCGTCGAGGCCGAAGGTCCAGCCATGATAGCCGCAGATCAACGTTTTGCGATTGCCGCGCGCGTTGCGTTGGCCGGGAGGCGTATCGACCAGCCTGCGGCCCCTGTGCGGGCAGACGTTGTGGAAGGCGTGAATGTCGTCCGCCGAAGCACGCACGATGACGACCGAGTCGTGGACGATATCGAAGGTGATGAAGTCGCCCACCTCGGGGATGTCCTCCACCCGCCCGGCCTGCAGCCAGACCTTGCGCCACAGCTTGTCCACTTCGGCACGCGCGTATTCGGGGGAGACGTAAGCCTCGGCGGGCACGTTGACCGGCGCGACCAGTTCTTCGGGCGCCTGAACGATCTTGCCGATTTCGCCCATGGATATCCTCGTTCCTGCTTGTTCGGGTTTGCGGCCGTTATCTCATTATCGGCATGGCGGGGCAAACCGCCCGGGCGTTCCTTCAATGTGCGGCATAGGCGGCCTTGCCCCTTGGCAGCGTGCCGATCGCCACGCTGCTCGCGGCCATGAAGGCGAGCGCCAGCCACAGAAAGCCCGCGTAACTGCCGGTCCGGTCGTAGAACTGCGCGGCGGCGAGCGGCCCGGTGGCCGTGCCGATCGACAGCGCCGCCAGCAGCCCGCCATAGAGCCCCCCGAAGTTGCGCAGCCCGAAATGCCGGGTGAGCAGGTAGACGACAACGTCGATCTCCGCCCCCAGCGTCAGCCCGATCAGCGCCGAGGCCACACCCATCGCCCACAGCGATCCGCCGCCGAGCAGGAGCAGCAGGCAGCCTAGGACCGGCAGCATAAACACCGCCGCGCCCACCAGCGAGGCGGGGAGCCGGTCGAGCAGCGCTCCGGTCCCCAGCCGCCCGGCCAGCGAGAACCAGCCTACGAACGAGGCGATCGCGGCGGCCATCATCGGGCTTGCCCCGGCATCGCCGAGAATCGCGGTGAAGTGAACCACCAGCGCGATCACCGTGAAGGTGAACAGCAGACAGGCGATGAACAGGCGGTGGTAGACGCTGGAGGTCATCCCATCGCGCAAGCTGGCGCCGGGCAGGTCTGCGGGGCGAGCCGCAGCGTCCTGTGCCTTCTGCTTGCGGCCTTTGTCATAGCGGCCGTGGAAGAAAACGAAGATCACAGGAAACGCAACGCCCAGCCAGATCGCCGCCTGCACCGGGAAGGCCCCGCGCCAGCCGAGCGCGCTGATCAGCCAGGTCGCCATTGGCGGGAACACCCCTGCGGCGATGGAGGCTCCACACAAGGTCACCGCAAAGGCCATCCCACGCGATACCGTGAATCGCGAGGCGACAGCGCTCGTCCATACCGATGCCTGGACCGGCAGTGCCGCCAGCGCGACCAGACCCCATAGCAGATACCAATTGAGCAGCGATCCGTCGGCGGTGCCTAGCAGGGCGAAGGCGATGCCCAGCAGCACCAGCCCGATCACCCCGAACCGGCGCGGGCCGAAGCGGTCGACCGCGAGGCCGATGAACACACCGCCCACCGCCTGCACCAGCGTCGCCAGCGTCAGGCCGAAGGTGACTTCGGTGCGGCTCCAGCCGAACTCGGTCGCGACAGGGCCGTAGAACGGGCCGATGCCGTAGATGTGGATGACGCTGGTGGCATAGCCCAGTCCCGCCGCCACCGGCAGCAGCGGATGCGCGCGCCATTCGTCGCGAGCGGTTGGAGATGTGGGGGCGTGCATGCTCACGTCGTCCGGGGCTCGACCCGGGACCGCGGGCCGGTCGTGAGGCGCAGCCTCGCGTGGGGGCGCCTTGCCGATGGCGCGCGGCTAGAGACAGCCACCGGTCCTGGATCAAGTCCGGGACGACGAGCGGGGTCACCCCTCATAGCGCAAGTCCACATGCGTCGCCTCGCCGTTCGGACCCATCGGCGAATCGTACTCGATGCAGGTCACGACCGGGTTGTCGTGGCTCGCGAAGAGCTTTTCCTCATCCGCCCTGGTCATCGGCAGGCGTTCGGGCGAGGCGATGATCGCCTGCGAGCGCTCGAAATCCTCGCGGCTGTTCCACCAGATTTCCATGATGCAGTCGTAGCCCGGATCGTGGATTTGCCCGGTGATGGGGTTCTTCTCCGGCACCAGATAGCGCCGCACATAGCGCACCGCATTGGGGATCGCGGGCTTGGCGCCGGACTTCTTCGCCAGCTGCGAGTGCTGGTTCTCGTAGTAGTCCATGAATTCGTCCATGGTCATGTCCGAGCGCTTGCGGAAGAAGCAGATCTGCTTGAGCATCGGAAGGCCCCCTTAGAGACGGCGAAGGGCGAGGACGCTGCCCTCGGCATCGGCGGAGAGGTAGACGGTGCCGTCGGGCGCCACGGCGACGCCGGTAAATGTGTTCATCGGCCCGCACATGTCGCCCACGCCGCCAAGCTGTACCGGCTGCAACCCGCCCGGCCCGCCCATCGGCAAGTCACTGGCGACGACCTCGCGCGCGCCGCCCGCCAGATCACTGGCGACAAGCGCATTCCCGCCCGGATCGGCGACAAACAGCGTGCCGCCCGCGATGGCCAGCCCCTCGGGCCGGGCGAGACCGTCGAGCACCACTTCCTTGCGCCCGCCGACCAGCTTCACCACGCGGCCCGCGCCGCTTTCGGCGACGTAGACGGTGCTGTCGCCGGACACCGCGACGCCCATCGGCCGGTCGAGGCCGCTGGCCAGTTCGGCGACGTTGCCGCCCTCGATCGCATGGACCTTGCCGGTGCCGAACTCGGCGAAGACGACGCCGCCGGGGGTGACGGCAACGCCCATCAGCAGGTCGTGGCCGCTCGTCAGCACCTCGCTGGTCGCCGCCGCCGGGTTCCAGCGGGCGACGTCGCCGTTGGCGGTGGTGACGATCCATTCGTCGGGGCCGCTCGCCGCGACGTCGCGCACCCAGCCGGGGAAGCCGGGCGAGAACAGCATGCCCGCCAGTTGCAACGGCTCGCCGGTGCGCAGCAGGTAGGTGAACCCGCCGTCCGCCACCAAAACGTGCCCGTTGGCATCGACCGCGAGGCCGAGCGGCCACTGCAGCCCTTTCTCCACCAGCGGCCGGGTCTGCCCCGGCGCGGTGATCTCGGTGATCGAGCCGTTGATGTGGCTGACGAACGTGCGCCCGTTCACGAAGGCCACGTTGTCGAGCCCCGGCCCGATGTCGGCCAGCACCGTCTTGGTGCCGGTGCGCGGGTCGATCTTGAGCACTTGCCCCGAATAGACCTGCGTGGAGATGATGGAGCCGTCGGGGTGGAACTTCACCGAATCCGGCACGCCGAGGTCCCTCGCTACGACTTCCGGCTCGCCGCCGTCGAGGCCGATGCGCCAGATCTCGTTCGCGCCCTGAGCCGGGAAGTAGAGCTTGCCGTCCGGGCCCACCTCGAAGGCATTGGCCATCGGCACCCCCTCGAAGATGACGCGCGGTGCGCCGCCGTCGCGGTCGAGTTCCATGATGCGCCCGCCGATGCGCAGTTCGCCCGCGATCAGGCGGCCCTGATGGTACGTGATCGGGTTCGCCACCGGCATGTCGCCGTGGATCACCCGGTATTGCCCCGAGGGCGTCATCATCGAGACGCGGCCCTCGGTGATCTCGGTGCAATACAGGTTGCCCGCCTCGTCGAAGGCGAGGTCGTCCGGACCGACGATGCCGCCACCATTGGCACTGATCGTCTCGATCGCGCCGCTGTCGACGTCGATCGCGCTGACCTTGCTGCCCGCCACTTGCGCCACGTAGATGCGCCCATCGCCACCGGCGCGGATGCCGTTGGCGCCGTTGAGGCGGCTCGCCGGGGTCATGCGGTGCAGGCCCCAGCCCTCGCCAGGCTTCGCGGTTATCGCATTGGCATTACGGCCAGCGGCTTCCAGCATGTATACATCCCTCTCCTCTGGCGCGTCGCCAGATCTTTGGCCGGACGGTATAGGCGGGCGCGAATGCGCGCAACGCGATGTGCCTGTCTCCGTCAGGCTTCAGACACAGCATCGCCTGAGCGACGTGCCCGTCGTTGCCAAGCGCGGCTGCGTGCAGATATTCGTCCACCAGACCGAATAACCCATTGAGACGCGCCCCGACCGGAACGCCGAGCCCCGAACGCCGCCGGTTTTCCCGGCGGACGCGCTCGCCCCGAGAGAGGACAGTCCCCATGCCTACCCCTGAACTGCGTTTCGACGGCCGCGTCGCGGTAGTCACTGGCGGTGGCCGTGGCCTCGGCCGCTCCTATGCCCTGCTGCTCGCCGAGCGCGGCTGCAAGGTCGTCGTCAACGATCTGGGCGGAGCGATCCGTGGGGATGGACCGGATACAAGCGTCGCGCAAAGCGTGGTGGATGAGATCGTCGCGGCGGGCGGCGAGGCGATCGCCAACGCCGATACCGTCGCTACGCCGGAAGGCGGCCGCGCCATCGTCCAGGCCGCGCTCGACACCTGGGGCCGCATCGACGTGCTGATCCACAATGCGGGCAACGTGCGCTACGGATCGATCCGCGACATCCCCTACGAGGACTTCCGCGCGGTGGTGGACGTCCACCTGCTCGGCGCCTTCCACGTCGTGCAGGCGGCGTTCGGACCGATGTGCGACGCGGGCTACGGGCGCATCGTGCTGACCAGCTCGATCGGCGGCGCCTACGGCAACGTCAACTGCGTCAACTACGGCGTTTCGAAGTCGGGCATGATCGGCCTCAACAACATCGCCGCGCTGGAGGGCGAGGCGCACGGGGTGAAATGCAACATCATCGCTCCCGGCGCAGTCACCCGCATGGCCGACGGCCTCGACATCTCGCAGTATCCGCCGATGGGACCGGAACTGGTCGCCCCGGTGGTGGGCTGGCTGTGCCATGAAAGCTGCTCGGTTTCGGGGGAGATGGTGTCTTCGATGGCGGGTCGCATCTCGCGCATGTTCATCGCCGAGACCGTCGGCACCTACCGCCCGCACTGGACGATCGAGGACGTCGGCAGCGCGACCGAGGCATGGCACGACAAGGACGGCCTGCTCGATCTCGGCCTGCACGGATACATCGAACACCTCGGCTACAGCTTCGCCATGGCGCGTTCCGAAATCGCCGAGGCGCAATAATCAACACCACTGTTGACTTATACTGCCGTGCGAGCCACCGCCACTCACAGATCAGCGCCCTCGAACGAAGTGGGATTGGACATGACCTGCCTTAAAACCGACGTGCCCGCGCCGGACGAACTCGACATTCCGGCGCTCAAGGCGAAGTACCTCGCCGAGCGTGACAAGCGCCTGCGCCGCGAGGGCGGCGAGCAGTACGTGCGCCCGACCGGGGACTTCTCGGACAACTATGCCCATGATCCCTTCACGCCCGTTGCCGAGCGCGCGCCGCTGGTCGAGGACATCGACGTGGCGATCCTGGGCGCCGGGTTCTCCGGCATCCTTGCGGGCTATCACTTGCGCAAGCAGGGCGTGACCAACGTGCGCAACATCGACCATGCGGGCGGTTTCGGCGGCGTCTGGTACTGGAACCGCTATCCCGGCGTGCAGTGCGACAACGACGCCTACTGCTACCTGCCGCTGCTCGAAGAGACGGGCTACATGCCGTCGAAGAAGTTCTCCGACGGCTGGGAAATCCAGGCCTATTGCCAGAAGATGGCCGAGGATTTCGAGCTGGCCGACAAGGCGCTGTTCCACACGCTGGTGGAAGGGATCGTCTGGGACGAATCCATCAAGCGCTGGCACGTCAGGACCAATCGCGGCGACGACATCCGCGCGCGTTTCGTGGTCATGGCGGGCGGCGTGATGAACATGCCCAAGCTGCCCGGCATCCCCGGCATCCACGACTTCAAGGGCAAGATGTTCCACACCAGCCGCTGGGAGCATGACTACAGCGGCGGATCGTGGACCGCACCCGAGCTGGAAAAGCTGCGTGACAAGCGCGTCGCCATCGTCGGCACCGGCGCGACCTCGGTTCAGGCGGTGCCCTATCTCGGCAAGTACGCCAAGCAACTCTACGTCCTGCAGCGTACGCCGTCGAACATCGACGAGCGGCCCAATCCGCCGACCGATCCCGACTGGGCAGCCTCGCTCCAGCCCGGCTGGCAGCAGGAGCGCATGGCGAACTTCCATCGGGGCGCGCAAGCTTTCTTCCTGCCCGGCGAGCCCGACCAGATCTGCGACATCTGGACCGAGATCAGCCGCAACCTGAACCTCGAACTGGAAGCGGACGGCTTCCCGCAACTCGATATCGGCGAGATCATGGCGCGGCGCGACGTGGTGGACTATCAGGTCATGGAACGCCTGCGCCGCCGCGTCGATGCGATCGTCGAGGACAAGGAAACCGCCGAAAGCCTCAAGCCGTGGTTCCGGTTCATGTGCAAGCGGCCGCTGTCGAACAACGACTACTACCCCACCTTCAACCAGCCCAACGTCAAGCTGATCGACGTTTCCGCCACGCAGGGCGTGGAGCGCATGACCGAAAAGGGCTTTGTCGCCGACGGCGTGGAGTACGAAGTCGACCTGATGATCTTCGCCTCCGGCTTCGAGGTGACGTCGGACCTGAAACGCCGCTGGGGCATCGCCACCGTCAAGGGCGAGAACGGGTTGTCGATCTACGACCACTGGGAGAACGGCCCCGCCACCCTCCACGGCGTCACCACCGACAAGTTCCCCGGAATGTTCTACATGGGCTACATCCAGGGTGCGACAAACTCCAGCACCACCGAGCAGTTCGGGCGGCAGGCCGAACACCTGGCCTTCATGATCGGTGAGACCGTGCGGCGCGGTGCCGACAAGTTCTGCGCCACCGCCGAGGGCGTCGCCGGCTACGTGGCGCACTGCCGCGCCAACGAGGTCGACATGTCCGAGTTCCAGCAGGGCTGCACGCCCAGCTACTTCAACAACGAAGGCGACAAGGAACTGAAGTGGGCGCTGTTCAAGGGCTACCTGCCCGGCTGGGACGCCTGGCGCGACATGCTGGCGGACTGGCGCCTGTCGCCCGACCTGCCGGGCGTGGCGTTCGAGGCGCGTGAGCCGGTGAATTGAAGTGAGGGGCGGTTGATCCCGTCGTCCCGGACTTGATCCGGGACCGCTGGCCATGAACCGCCCACCTCACGTCGGCGTGCCCGGCTGATGGCTCACACCTGAAGACAGCCACCGGTCCCGGGTCAAGTCCTGGACGACGATGCGGCTCACCGGCCTCCACAGCCCTGTTCCCGGTCTATTCTTGACGCGGAGTCCCCCGCGAACGCATAATCGCCCCCGGAAACCCCGAGGGAAATTTTAATGGCCACCCGCCCCATCGCGCCCGGTCGGCGTATCGCCAAGCCGGACTGGCGCGCCGTACTCAAGCGCTCGCTGCGCCGTGCCGGAGAGCTGTCCGGCGCGCTGGTGCTCTTTGCGGGCATGGTGTTCCTCGCCCTCGCGCTGGTGAGCTACCACCAGACCGACCCCTCCACCTCCACCGCCGCGGGCGGCGACGTGCAGAACTGGATGGGCGTGACCGGCGCCTGGACGGCCGAGCGCGCGCTGTTCCTGTTCGGTCCGGTTTCCGCGCTGTTCGTGCCTCTGCTCTACGTCTTCGGCCGCAAGCTGTGGTTGCTGGTAGAGGAGGACGACGGCGAGGTCGAGCATACCGACCAGCGCTGGTGGGTGCCGGTCGGGGTGCTGGCGCTGTCGATGCTGCTGATCGCCACGGTTCTCTCGCTATGGTTCACCAAGCCGGGCGGTACCCTACCCGCCTCGATGGGCGGCATTTCCGGGCTGCTGGGCGCCAAGGCGATCACCGCGCTGGCGGGCCTTGCGCCCGAGGCGGCGCATGGCGGGATCAAGTTCGCTCTGGCCGTGATCTGCCTCGGCCTCGGCCTCGTGCTGGCGGGCCGCGTCTTCGCCTTCGACTGGGCGCGCCTGCTGACCTTACCAGGCCGCATCGGCCGCCTCCCGATCAGCCTCCCGTCCGCCGAAGACCTGCCGTTCAAGCCCGGCAAGGAACGGGAGCCCAAGGCCGAGCGTGCGGACAAGCCGGAGAAGGCCGAAGCCCCGCTGCGCGCCGCCGAGATGCCTGCTGCTGCCTCTGCGCCTGCCCGCAAGGCACCCGAAATCAGCGCCCCCAAGGCCGCGCCGATCCCCGCGCAGTTCGGTTCGGACAGCCGCCAGAAGGACATGTTCGACAAATACGAGTTGCCTAGCCTCGACCTCCTGGCCGACCCGGCACCGAACTCGCAGCCCAAGATCGACAAGCTCAGCCTAGAACGCAACGCCCGCCTACTGGAAACGGTGCTCGACGACTTCAACGTCAAGGGCGAGATCACCGCCGTGCGCACCGGCCCGGTCGTCACCATGTACGAACTGGAACCGGCGCCCGGTATCAAGGCCAGCCGCGTCATCGGTCTGGCGGACGACATCGCGCGCAATATGTCGGCGATCTCGGCCCGCGTGTCCTCGATCCCCGGCCGCACGGTCATGGGCATCGAGCTGCCCAACGCCAACCGCCAGATGGTCTCCTTCAAGGAGATGGTCGCCTCCGAAGCCTTCGCCCATCACAAGGGCATGCTGCCGATCATCCTGGGCAAGGACATCGCCGGCGAGCCGGTCGTCGCCGATCTGGCGACGATGCCGCACCTGCTCGTCGCGGGTACGACGGGTTCGGGCAAGTCGGTCGGTCTCAACGCCATCCTGCTGTCGCTGCTGTACCGCCTGACGCCTGCGCAGTGTCGCCTGATCCTCGTCGATCCCAAGGTTCTCGAACTCAAGAGCTACGACGACATCCCGCACCTGCTCTCGCCCGTGGTCACCGAACCGCCCAAGGCGATCCGCGCGCTCAAGTGGGCGGTCGAGGAAATGGAGCGCCGCTATCGCCAGATGAGCGAGATTTCGGTCCGCAACCTCGCCAGCTTCAACGAGAAGGTCCGCACCGCCGCCGCCAAGGGCAAGCCGCTGGGCCGCCGCATCCAGATCGGCTTCGATCCCGAAACGGGCGAGGAACTCTACGAGGACCGCCAGCTCGACTATGAGGCGCTGCCGCAGATCGTCCTGATCGTCGACGAACTCGCCGACCTCATGGTCACCGTCGGCAAGGAAATCGAAGTTCTCATCCAGCGTCTCTCCCAGAAGAGCCGCGCGGCGGGCATCCACCTCATCATGGCGACGCAGCGTCCGTCGGTCGACGTCATCACCGGCGTCATCAAGGCCAACCTGCCGACCCGCGTGTCCTTCGCCGTCACCAGCCGCATCGACAGCCGCACGATCCTTGGCGAACAGGGCGCGGAGCAGCTGCTGGGCAAGGGCGACATGCTCTACAAGCCCAGCTCCGACCCCATCAAGCGCGTCCATGGGCCCTTCGTCTCGGACGAAGAAGTCGAGCACGTCGCCACGTACTGGCGCTCGCAGGGCAAGCCGGACTACGTGGACGCCGTCACCAACGAGCCCGAGGAAGGCAGCTTCGGCTTCGACGACCTCGACGCGACGGCCTCGGACCAGCCCGACGAGCGCAAGTACCGGCAGGTTTGCCAGTTGGTGTTCGAGAACCAGAAGGTCTCGGTATCGTGGCTGCAGCGCCAGATGGGCGTGGGCTACAACACCGCCGCCAAATGGGTCGAGCGCATGGAGCAGGACGGCTACGTCGGCCCCGCCAACCACGTCGGCCGCCGCGACATCTACCGTGACGAGAACGGGAGCCCGCTTTGAGGCTCATCGTCGCGCTGGTGCTGGCCGGTGCCCCCGTGGTTTCCGTCGCGGCGACATCCACGCTCACCGCGACCTCGGGCAACTGGGTGCGCGTGTTCAAGCAGGAGGTCGAGACCGCCGTGGGCCGCAGCGTCCGCATCGACACGGCGAGTATGAGGGCGGGCGGTCTCGGCCGCACCTTCCGCGAACTGGATGTACTGACCAAGGCGCAAGGCCAGATGCCGCGCGGCACCATGCAGTTCATGCTGCGCAGCGTGAACTGCACCGCAGGAACCACGCGGGTGGAGCAATGGCAGGTGCTCAATCCGGGCGGCGCGCCGCTTGGCGGCTCGGCGACGCCGGGCGCGACGCAGCGGGTGCGCTGGGACAACGAGGACGGCCTGGTCATCCGCTACGTGTGCCAGGGGATACTGACCCGGTGACGGTCGCTACTTGCGGGCGGCGAAAGCCGTACTGATCCGTATCGAGGTCTGCGGCGCAACCGGATCGCTGACCTCGTTCTCGAATGCTCCCATCACTTCCTGCGCCGTGGCACCGGCGAAGTTGGCCTGAAACCGACTGTTTCTTCCGGCATCGCCGCCCAGCGTGTCGAGCACCCCGCGCGGCGGAAAAGGCGTGATCGTCATGCGCGAAAAGGTGACTTTCTCCCCGGTTCGATCGTTCGTACCTGAAAGGTCAAGATAGCAGGTAAAGGCGGTCGTCTGATAGTCGATCGAAAGGTGTATCGTACCCGTTATTGCATAGACATTGGAACTTCCCACGCCCCGGGCATTGCCGATTACCAGCCCTTCGTAGACCGCAGCGCCAGTCACGGTGGTCCGGTAAGCATCGAACGGAATACCGAATGCGAATGGCACGACGCCGTGCAGTGTCTCGCCAGTCGCGGTGTTCGTGTAGCTCGTCTGCCCCAGCGCGATCGACGAGAACTGCAAGGGCAAGCCGGGATTGCTCGTGCCCATTCGCAACTGCCGCACATTGAAGCTCACGCCGTTGCTAGCCCCGGTATAGACCGCATAAGTCGCGTCCGACTGCCCGCTGGCCAGCGAGAGCGTGCCGCTTCCGATGCTCGGCATGCCATAATAGAGGAAGCCGGAAGCGCTGTAAGTGAAGCTGCCTCGTTGCGCGTCATAGGTGATCGGCGTGCCCGGGCCGAACACCGTGCTGTTGACCGCCGTGACCAGCCCGCTGCCGTTGCGCGCATAGCCGTTGTCACCCTCGTAGCCAGTCAACTGTGTCGATGCCGTCAGCGACAGCAATGTCGGTTCACCGCTTGCAGGTGGCGTCGGTGTCGGGCTTGGGCTGGACGTGGGGACTGACGTTGGCGTAGCCGATGGCGTAGACGATGAACCGTCCGATCCGCCGCACCCGGAAATCGCCAGACACATGAGAGCAAACAGCGGCAATCGCCCGAATTTCATCTACACCCCCGGTTGCAGGTTCCCTGAGAGCTGGATCGGCCATGGCGACGCCCATGGCAAGATCAAACCATAAGAAACATTATCTTTTCCAGCATTCATGCACCCCAAACCGAAGTGCAGCTTGGCCTCAGCGCACTACTTATCTAACTAGGTCCGTCCACCCAAGAACCGCTGAAGGATTTCATGGAACAACATGCCCAGGCATTCCTGCTGCGCGACGGATTTTTCCTGCTGGGAACCGCGCTCGGCTTCGTGCTGCTGTTCCGGCGGCTGGGGATCGGCGCCACGCTGGGGTTCCTGACCACCGGCGCGGTGCTGGGTCCCTATGTCCTGAACCTCGTCGGCGATCCCGAAAGCAAGATGGGCATCGCCGAACTGGGCATCACCCTGCTGCTGTTCATCGTCGGGCTCGAACTCGCGCCAGCGCGCCTGTGGAAGATGCGGCACGAGATTTTCGGGCTCGGCTTGCTGCAGGTGGTGCTGTGCGGGCTGGCGGTTTCGGCCGTTATCTATTTCTTCACCGGCTTCAGCCTGCAGGCCTCGCTGGCGCTGGGTCTGCCGCTGGGGCTGTCGTCCACCGCGCAGGTGCTGCCGATGCTGCAGAGCGCCGGGCGCCTGCACACGCCGTTCGGCGAGCGATCCTTCGCGATCCTGTTGTTCCAGGACCTGTCGATCATCCCGCTGATCACCATCATCGCGGCAATGAACCGCAATCCGGCGCTGCCTTCCGGCCCGCCGGGATGGGTGCTGGGGCTGGAGACGGTCGCCGCCATCGTCGGCCTGATCCTCGCGGGGCGCTTCGTCATCCGGCCGCTGTTCGGCCTGATCGGCAACCTCGGCGAGCGCGAAATGTTCGTCTTCGCCGCGCTGTTCACGGTCATGGCCTCGGGCGCCTTGATGCAGGCGCTCGGCCTTTCGACCGCGCTTGGCGCCTTCATCGCAGGCGTCATGCTGGCGGATTCGCCCTATCGCCACGAACTTGAGGCCGACGTCGAACCGTTCCGCGCGATCCTGCTGGGGCTGTTCTTCATGTCGGTGGGCATGATGCTGGACCTCTCGGCCATCGCCGAACGCCCCTTGTTCGTCATGGCGATGGCGCTCGCGCTGATCGCGGTGAAGGGCGGCATCATCTTCCTGCTCGGCCTCGCCTTCCGGATGGAGTGGCGCAGCGCCCTCGCGCTCGGCCTGCTGCTCAGTCAGGGGGGTGAATTCGCCTTCGTCCTGTTTGCGCAGGCCAGCAATGCGATGCTGGTGGATGCGCAGGCGACCAGTCTGTTCAGCGCCATCGTCACTCTCTCGATGGTCACCACGCCGTTCCTGATGATGGCGACGCGCGGCATCCGCGAACGACCCGAGGGCAAGAAGGAAGTCCGCGAGGGCCCGCACGAGGACGGCGCCAACGCGATCGTCGTGGGCTATGGCCGCTTCGGGCAGACGGTGGCGCAGATGCTGATCGCCGCCGACATTCCGGTGACGATGATCGACACCGACATCGAGATGATCGACATCGCCCGGGACTTCGGCGCGCAAGTCTGGTTCGGTGACGGCACCCGCATCGACATGCTGCGGCAGGCGGGCGCGGCGGAGGCCGAACTGATCGTCTTCTGCATCGACGGCGACCAGTTGACCGAGCCGTTCCTGCAGGCCGTCCACCAGGCTTTCCCCAATGCGCAAGTCCACGCCCGCGTGTTCGACCGCCGCGCGCTGGTGCGGCTGAAGGACGCGCCGATCGCCTCGATGGCGCGCGAGGTGATGGAATCGGCGGTGGTGCTGGCGCGCAAGGCGCTCAAGGGGCTGGACGTGGCGCTCGGCGACATCGATCGCGCCGAACAGATGTACCGCAAGAGCGACAAGGAACGCCTGACCGTGCAGTACGAAGGCGGCGACGTGCGTGCCGCGCGGGAGCACATCATCACGCAGCGGCCGAGGGACCGGCGGTAGCTAGGTGTCGTCATTGCAAGCGCAGCGAAGCAATCCAGAGCAGTATCAAGCCGCCCTGGATTGCTTCGCTACGCTCGCGGGTGACGAAAGGTGGTCAGCCCACGAAAGGCGCCGCCACTTCCGGTGGCACACGCATCAGCCGGCCTGAGGCGATGTCGATCATCGCCCATGTCGTGCGGGCCGAGACGATCACCTTGCCCGCCGCGTTACGGAAATCCACCCGCCGGTCGAACCGCGCGCCGCTCGGTCCTTCGGGAATGAAGGTCTCGCCGGTCACGCTCTCGCCTTCGCGGATGTTGCCGCGGTAATCGATCTCGTGACGGGTGACGAGCCAAGCGTACTTCTCCTGATGCTCAGGCGGGGCGACGGCGGCCCAGTGCGCGCCCGCCATCGCCTCCATCCACTGCACCCACACCGCATTGTTGACGTGGCCCATCACATCGATGTGCTCGGGCAACGCGGTGAAGGTGAGCGTGAAGGTCATAACGGATGAACTCGCTAGATCGGCGTGGGGGCTTCGACAAGCTCAGCCTGAGCGGGAATGGGAGGTTTGCGCCAGCCCCGCTCACCCTGAGCTTGTCGAAGGGTCAGACGCCCAGCTGCCACAGGATGAAGGCGAACTCCTCCGCCGTTTCCTTCAGGCTCTCGAAGCGGCCCGACTTGCCGCCGTGGCCCGCGCCCATGTTGGTCTTGAGGATCAGTTCGTTGCCGTCGGTCTTCACCTCGCGCAGCTTCGCGACCCACTTCGCGGGCTCCCAGTAGGTTACGCGCGGGTCGTTGAGGCCCGCAGTCACCATCAGCGGCGGATAGGCCTGCGGCTTGACCTGATCGTAGGGGCTGTAGCTCAGGATCAGATCGAAGGCGGCCTTGTCCTCGATCGGGTTGCCCCATTCGGGCCACTCGCCCGGCGTCAGCGGCAGGGTGTCGTCGAGCATGGTGCTCAGCACATCCACGAAGGGCACGTGCGCCACCACCGCGCCGAACAGCTCGGGGTCGGAGTTGATGACCGCGCCCATCAGTTCACCGCCCGCCGAGCCGCCGGAGATGCTGATCCGGCCCGCTTCGGTGAAGCCGCGCTGGATCAGGCCCTTGGCGACATCGACGAAGTCGTTGAAGGTATTCTCGCGCCGCTCCAGCTTGCCCGCCTTGTACCACGCGCGGCCGAGGTCGTCACCGCCGCGGATATGCGCGATGGCATAGGCGAACCCGCGATCGACCAGGCTGAGGCGCGAGATCGAGAAGCCCGGATCGATGGCGATTCCGTAAGCGCCGTAGCCATAGAGGTGCAGCGGCCCGGCTCCCGTCCGGTCCTTGCGATAGACGATGGAAACGGGGATCGCGGTGCCGTCGCGCGCAGGTATCTCCAGCCGCTCGGTGGCATAGAGCGAAGCGTCGTAGCCCGAGGGAATTTCCTGGACCTTGAGCGTCTCGAGCGTGCGCGCCGCGACGTCGTAATCCATCACCGAAGACGGCGCGACCATCGACTCGTACGTCAGCCGCAGCGTCTCCATGTGCCATTCGGGGTTGTTGGACAGCCCCGCCGAGTAGCTCGCCTCGGGGAAGGCGATCGGCTCGATCCGCGCCGGATCGTCGTAGTAGCGCAGCTCGATCTGGTCGAGACCAGCGCGGCGCCCCTCGATCACGTAGAAATCGCGGAACAGATCGAAGCCCGTCAGGTAAAACTCGTCCGTGCCCTCGATCAGCGTCGTCCACTCGCCGGGGTTCGCCAGCGGCGCGGTGGCGAGGCGGAAGTTCTCGTGGGTGTCGTTGGTGTGGATGTAGAGCACGTCGCCGCGCTCATCGACATCGTATTCCACGCCCTTGACGCGGGCCTTCACGAGAATCTGCTCGCCGAGCGGATCGTCGGCGAGGACCATGCGGCATTCGCTGGTCTCATGGTCGCTGGTGCCGATCAGCAGCCACTTCTCGTTCGAGGAGAGCGAGGAGCCGACGCGGAAACCTTCGTCGTCCTCGTGGTAAAGTTCGACGTCGTCTTCCACCGGCTGGCCCAGCCAGTGCAGGCGGGCATTGTCGGTACGCCATTGCTCGTTCGCCAGCGAGTAGACGAGGCCCTTGTCCTTCGCCACCCAGACCAGCGAGGACAGCGTGCCGGGGATCTCGTCCGGCAGCAGTTCGCCGGTGGTCAGATCCTTGATCCGCGCGGTGAAGCGCTCCGACCCGCTGTCGTCATACGCGTAAGCGAGCAAGCGCCCGTCCGTCGTCGTCGAGATCGCGCCGAGGCGGAAGTAGTCCTTGCCCTCGGCGAGCGCCACTTCGTCGAGCATCAGTTCGGGCTCGCCGCCCGCGACGGGTTTGCGCCACCACTTCTTGTATTCGGCGCCTTCCTCGAACTCGATCCAGTAGAGCCAGTCGCCATCCTTCTGCGGGACCGACGAATCGGCTTCCTTGATGCGGCCGCGCATTTCCTTGAACAGCGCGTCGATGCGGCCCTTGTGCTGGTCCATCTTCGATTCGAACCAGCGGTTCTCCGCCTCGAGATGGTCGAGGACCTCCTTGTCCTTCACCTCGGGATAGCCGGGATCGCGCAGCCAGGCGTAGTCGTCGCTGACGGTGACGCCGTGATGGGTGAAGGAATGCGGCTTCTTCGCCGCCTGCGGGGGACCGATGAGGGTCGGGGTGGAATCTGCCATGCGCACCATCTATGATTGCTCAATACCCCCCGCAAGCCGGAACCCATGACATGCTGATGAATACCCACGAAGCCCGCCTCGATGCGCTCCGCAAGGAACTGAAGGCGCGCGGCCTCGATGGCTTCGTGATCCCTATCTCCGACGAGCACATGAGCGAGTACGTCGGCGCCTATGCCCAGCGGCTGGAATGGCTGACCGGCTTCGGCGGCTCGGCCGGAACCGCCGTTGTGCTGACCAACGCAGGCCGCTCGCCTGCCGCTGCCATGTTCGTGGACGGACGCTATACCCTGCAGGTGCGCGATCAGGTCGATGGCAGGCTCTATGCCTACGAAAGCGTGCCTGCGACCAGCGTTCCGGCATGGCTCGCCGAGCATGCGCCCAAGGGCGCGCGGATCGGCTACGACGCATGGCTTCACGGCTCGAAGTGGGCGCAGGCGGTGGAAGCCACGCTCGCGGCCAAGGGCGGCGCGCTGATCGCGGTCGAGGGCAACCCGATCGATGCCGTGTGGCAAGACCAGCCCGCCCCTTCGGCCGCTCCCGCCGTGGTCCACCCGGACACGTTCACCGGCGAGGCGAGCGAGGCCAAGCGCGCCGCCATTTCCGAATGGCTCGCCGCCAAGAACCTCGACGCGACGGTGATCACCGCACTCGATTCGATCGCCTGGCTGCTCAACATCCGCGGCGCTGACGTGGACCGCACCCCCGTCGCGCTGTCCTACGTCATCGCGCGGCAGGACGGCACCGCCGACCTGTTCATCGCCGGGGAAAAGGTGACCGACGAAGTCCGCCGCCACCTCGGCAACGCGGTGAATGTGCGCGAGCGCGCCGCCTTCACCCAGGGCCTGCGCGAACTGGCGGGCAAGCGCGTCGCCGTCGACCCCGAGCGCGCCGTCAGCGCCATCTTCGAGGAACTTCGCGCCGCCGGTGCCACGCTGGTGGAGGAACGCGATCCCACAGTGCTGCCCAAGGCCGTCAAGAACCCTGTCGAGCAGGCCGGCCACCGCGCCGCGCAAGGTCGCGACGCCGCCGCCGTGACGCGCTTCCTGCACTGGCTCGCGGTCGAGGCGCCCAAGGGCGAGGTCACCGAACTGTCAGCCGCCGCGAAACTGCAGGACTTGCGCGCCGTCGATCCCAGCCTGCGCGACCTGTCGTTCGACACGATCTCCGGCGCCGGTCCTAACGGAGCGAGCCCGCACTACCGCGTGTCGGAAGAGACCAGCCTCACGCTGGAGCCCAACTCGGTCTACCTCGTCGATTCGGGTGGGCAGTACCTCGACGGTACCACCGACATCACCCGCACCGTCTGGGTCGGGCCTGATGCGCCCTTCGCCGAAGTGAAGGACCGCTTCACCCGCGTGCTCAAGGGCCACATCGCGCTGGCCCTTGCGGTCTTCCCCAAGGGCACGGCGGGCAGCCAGCTCGACGTGCTGGCGCGCCATGCGCTGTGGCAGGTGGGGCTCGACTATGCCCACGGCACCGGCCACGGCGTCGGCAGCTTCCTTGCCGTCCACGAAGGGCCGCAGCGCATCGCCAAGTCCTCGGGCGGGCAGGCGGGCACCGACCAGCCGCTGCTGCCGGGCATGTTCCTCTCGAACGAGCCGGGCTACTATAAGACCGGCGAATACGGCATCCGCATCGAAAACCTGATCCTCGTCGAAAAGCGCGAGATCGCGGGCTCGGACGGCGAATACTACGGCTTCGAGACGCTCACCCACGTGCCGATTGAGCGGCGCCTGGTGGACACATCGCTGCTATCTCCAGCCGAAATCGCGTGGTGGAACGACTATCACGCGCGGGTGCTGGAGATCGTGGCGCCGCAGCTTGAGGGCCCGGATTCGGCGGCCGCTCTGGACTGGCTGCGTGCCCAGTGCGAGCCGCTCTGAGATGACGGCGCGCGACCTTCGCACTTATCCGGTCCACCTCGGCCTTGGTGCGAAGGTCGCGGACCAGCCTGCCTTCACCGGGATGGACTGGTACGCAGCCTATGGGGAGCGCACCGCAGCCGATGGGAAGGAGGGCCGCCTCGTCAGCATGTACGATTTCTCGACCAGCTGGGATTCGTGGGAAATGCACCCGGAGGGCGACGAATTGGTCGTGTGCCTCTCCGGCGAAATGACGCTGATCCAGGAATATCCCGATGGCCGCCTCCATTCCGAGACCTTGCAGGCGGGGCAGTACATCGTGAACCCGGCGGGCGTGTGGCACACCGCCGACGTCTCGCAACCCGTGAGCGCGCTGTTCGTGACGGCGGGAATGGGCACACAGGGCCGCCCGCGCTAAATCCTCCTCCAAGACAAGCGCGGGGAGGGATAGCTTGCAGATGAACGCCCCGCTCTACTTGTGACAATTGACGACAATAAACGCATGTCCCGGCACAACTGCGCGACAACCGGCGTTTAGACAGGATCATAGAGAGTCGCAGGACAGTTCTTCCCCCTCCCTTCCCTTGCTGTCCTGTGGCTCTCATCCAATTGTTACGGGACAAGACACATGACCTCGATGAAGACCCTGCTGCTCGGCCTTTCGGCTGCTGCACTGACGATCGGCGGCGTGGCCTGCGCCCAGGCCCCGGCAAACAACGCCCCTGCCGCGCAAAAGCCCCGCATGGAGCGTCCCAGGATGGACGCCGACGGCGACGGCGTGATCACCCGCGCCGAGGCCCAGACCCGAGCGACCGAACTCTTCGCGAAGCTCGACGTCAACAAGGACGGCAAGCTCGACAAGGCCGACCGCGAACTGATGCACCAGCAGATGCGCGAGAAAATGTTCGCGAAGCTCGATACCAACGGCGACGGCTCGATCTCCAAGGCTGAGTTCATGGCCGATCGCGGTCCCGAAGGGCGTGGCCCCGGCGGCCCCGGTCCTGACGGCATGGACGGCCCCCCGCCCCCGCCTCCCGCCGGTGAAGACGGCGCTCCTCCCCCGCCCCCTCCCGGCGGCGAGCATGACGGCATGCGCGCCGGAATGCACGGGGGTATGCACGGCGGCAAGATGGGCCGCGGCGGCCCCGGTCGCTTCGGCGGTCCGCGCGGCGGCAAGATGATGGAGAAGCAGGCCGACGCCAACAACGACGGCGCCGTCACCCAGGCCGAATTCATTGCCGCTGCCCTCAAGCGCTTCGATGCGCAGGACACCAACCACGACGGCAAGGTGACCAAGGAAGAGCGCGCAGCCGCCCGCAAGGCGCACATGGACGAGCGCAAGGCCCGCTGGGAGACCAAGAAGGCTGACAAGAAGGCTGCGAACTGACAGGAAGGCGCGGTAACGCCATGGATTTAGAGATGAACGATACCGCGCCTGCTCCTTCTCCGGCCAAGCTGCTGCTCGTCGACGACGAGGCTTCCCTTCGCGAACCCCTGGGCGACTACCTGTCGCGGCAGGGGTTCGCCGTCGTCCAGGCGTCGAGCGCGGCCGAGGCCCGCTCGCGCCTGCGGGACGCCAAATTCGACCTCGTCCTGCTGGACATCATGATGCCCGGCGAGGACGGCCTGTCGCTCTGCCGCCATCTGGTCGAGGCGCAGGACGTGCCGGTGATCTTCCTCACCGCGCGCGGCGAGGCGACCGACCGCATCGTCGGGCTGGAGATCGGCGCCGACGACTACGTCGTGAAGCCCTTCGAGCCGCGCGAACTGGTCGCCCGCGTGCGCAGCGTCCTGCGCCGCGCCAACCGCGCCGCGCCCGCGCCGGTCGAGAACGAGGCCTTCGAGTTCGAGGGCTGGCGGCTCGATCCGCTCAAGCGCCGCCTGATCGATGCCGAAGGCGCGGTCGTCGCCATTTCCTCGGTGGAATACCGGCTGCTGATGGCCTTCCTCGAACACCCCCGGCAAGTGCTCAACCGCGACCGCCTGCTCGACATGGTGCAGGGCCGCGAGGCGCACCTGTTCGACCGCGCGGTGGACAACCAGGTCAGCCGCCTGCGCCGCAAGATCGAGCAGGACAGCCGCAACGCCCAGCTTATCCAGACGGTCTGGGGCGGCGGCTACATGCTGGCGGCGGACGTGCGCCGCGTACCGATAGAGGACTGATGCGCCTTGCGATCCCTTCCGTGATCAGGCCCCGCAGCCTGATGGGCCAGATGCTGCTCGCGGTGGCGGCGGCGCTGCTGCTGGTGCAGGGCATCGGCGCCCTGCTCGTCTACCGCGCCCAGCGCGAGGGCTACGAGGCCGGCATGAGCAATGCCGTCGCCTTCAAGCTCATTGCCGAGACGCGCGGACGCGGTGCCCTTGGACGGATGCTGCGCGGCAACGATCGGGACCGGGATCGCGCGCCTTTCGGTGGGCCGCCCCTGCGCGGCTTCCCGCTGGAACTCAGCGAGGGCTCCCCGCTGCGCACCGGCGAAAAGCGTGACGCCGACATGGAAGAGCGGCTGCAGCACACGCTGGCCGAACAGGACTTTCCCGCTTCGCAGATCGTGGTCGTCCACCGCACCGTCGGCCGGGATGCGTTCGCCCGCACTCATACCTACAAACGCGCCGCGCATGGTCGGCTCGAAGGGCCGGAAGTCAGCGAGATGATGGACGATCACTTGCTGGTGGTCGGCGTCAAGCAGCCAGGCAAGACCAGCTGGATGGTCGCCCGCGTGCGCAGCCCGCGCGCCTTCAACGTCATGATCCGCCCGCTGATCGTGCAGACCGTGATCATCTACCTCGTGCTCGTCGGCGCCGTCGCGCTCATCCTGCGGCGTATCACCAGGCCGCTGGCCGCGCTCACCCGCCGGGTCGAGCAATTCGCCGTCAGCCCCGGCTCGGCCGGCCAGCTCGATCCCAGCGGGCCGGACGACATGCAGCGCCTGATCGTCGCGCACAACGCGATGGAAGCGCGCATCGTCGCCATGCTGGATGAGAAGGACGTGATGCTGGGCGCCATCGGCCACGACCTCAAGACCCCGCTCGCGGCCCTGCGCGTCCGCATCGAATCGGTCGAGGACGATACCGAGCGCGGCCGCATGGCCGCGACGATCGAGGACATCGTGCGCACCCTCGACGACATCCTCTCGCTCGCCCGCGTCGGCCGCCCAAGCGACCCGCGCGAGCGTACCGAACTTTCCGCGCTCGTGGCCTCGGTCGTCGAGGAATACGAGGACATGGGTGAGCCGGTCGATCTCGGCGACACCCAGCGCACCGTCCTCGAACTGCGCTCGACCTGGCTGCGGCGCGCCTTGCGCAATCTCATCGACAACGCGCTGCGCTACGGCGGCGGTGCCAGGGTGGGGCTGGAGAAGGACGGAGACCATGCGGTGATCCGCATCGAGGACGACGGCCCCGGCATCCCCGACGACGAGATCGAGGCGATGACCAATCCTTTCGTGCGGGGCGACCCTTCGCGCAACAAGGCGACCGGCGGGGCGGGCCTCGGTCTGGCTCTGGCGCGGGCCATCGCCGACCAGCACGGCGGCGCTCTGGTGCTGGCAAACCGGCTTTCGCCCACCGGCGAGGTCGAAGGACTGACGGTGAGACTGGAGCTGCCGCTGAGCTGAGTGCCTCCCCGGCTCGGGCAGGAACCTTACCGCAACGTCGCGAATTCCGCGTCGATCTGGGCCCCCATCATGTCGTCGAGCAGCCCGCAGTTGCGCACCCGCTCGACCGCGCGGTCCAGTTCGAGCGCCCCCGGCGTCGCCGCGAACGCCGCCTTGAAATCCCGCGCGATCCGGTCCGCCCAGGCCACCGAGCAGAACCGTCCGAGCATCTGCGGCAGGCGCGTCGAAACCGCCTGCCCGTCCGCCCCGCCGAGCAAGGCCCCGACGTGGGACAGCGCCCAGGCGTAGCCATATTCGCGGCTGGCACTGCGCGCCATGATACCGTCGAGCAGATCGCGCCGCTCGCTCTCGCGCAGGCGCGGATCGTCGAGCGAAAGCAGCCACGCCGCCATCGCCGGAAAGCCCGTGCGCGCCGCCGCGCCAAGCGCTGCCGGGCGAAATACCGGGTCCTCCGAAGCCAGCGCCTTGTCCACCAGCGTGCGCACCGCCGCTCCATCGCGGTCGTAAAGGTACAGATCGAACGCATGGTCGAACCACGCGGGGTCAAGCGCAGCCCCATCACCCGCCAGGTAAGCCACAGCAGCCGCGCCCAGCTGCTTTCGCAGCTGCCGCCCGGCGCTGGTGCCGACGAGCGCATTGACCACCTGCACCCGCCGCTGCGCGCGTGCTGCTCCCTCATGCGCATAAACGCCGGCGCGCGGGTCGAAGCCATACTCCTTCAGAAGCGGCCCGTAGAGCTTCTCGCGCAGGAGCCGGAACCCCCGCCGTCCCGGTGCGCCGACGATGTTCTCGCGCACCAGCTTCGCCAGCGCCTTGTCGGCGGCGTCGGCGGCATGAGGATCGGGGTGCCGGATGAGCCTGCGCTCCAGCCGCGCCATCTCGCCGATGGTGCCGCGCCCCGCGCGGATCGAAGCCCAGAGCGAATCGACCAGCGCCAGTGCCTCGCCGCCCGGCAGGCGGTCGGCCCCGGCGATCAGTTCCTGCCAGTGGCCGGCGGTCAGCTCGAAGCGGTAGTAGCCGGTGCCGCCCGCGTTGGGGAACACCGGCCCCTCTCCGGGCAGCATGAAGCTCTGCGTGTGCTGGTCCATGATGAAGCAGCGGCGCGCTTCTCCCCCTTTGCCATCCCGGCGTCGCAGGCACAGCGGGATCGTCCAGCGCGTTTCGGGCGGCGCGACGCCCGCCGTGGTGTAGCGCAACTGCGTGACCATGACCCGGTCCCCGTCGCGCCGCATGGCAAGGAGCGGCACGCCCTGCTGCTCGACGAAGCTGCGCATCGCCGGCACCAGCTTGGGATTGCCCGCGACTTCGGCGAGCGCGGCGAAGAAGTCCTCGCTGGTGGCGGTGCCCCCCGCATGCGCGGCGATATACCGGCGCACACCCTCGCGGAACCGCTCGTCGCCCAGCCATGCCGCGACCATGCCAACGACGTGGCCGCCCTTGCCGTACGTGATCGCATCGAAGGCGGTTTCGATCCGGCGGCTGTCGTCGATGGACTGGTGCACCGGCCGACCGACGAGGAGTGCGTCGGTTTCCATCGCCTCGAATCCGGTGCCCAGCGCATCTCGGGCGATGCCGAGGTCCGGGCGCCAGGCGTCACCGATGCGGTAGCCGATCCAGTTGGCGAAGCTCTCGTTCAGCCACAAGTCGTCCCACCATGCCGGAGTGACGAGATCGCCGAACCACTGATGGCCGAGTTCGTGCGCCACGATCGTGCCGAAGGCGCGCTGGCGGGTGACCGGCGCCCCGGCATCCACCACCAGCAGGTCGTCGCGATAGAGCGCCGCGCCCGCGTTCTCCATGGCGCCGGGCAGGACCGGCGTGGTGATCTGGTCCAGCTTGGGGAAGGGAAAGGGCGTGCCAAAATAATCCTCCAGCAGCCCGGTGATGCGGCGCGTACCGTCAAGCGCGAAAGCCAGCCTGTCGGCGTTCTGGCGGGTCGAGACGATGCGCAGGGGCAAAGACTTCGCCTCCCCCGCCAGCGAAGCGAAAGGGCCGACCATCATCGCGGCGAGGTATGTCGGCAGCGGTGCGGTGGGCGCGAAGCGGTGCACCTCCAGCCCGTTCTCGATGACCGGCGGCCCGGCTTCGGGCGCATTGCCGATCGCGGTCAGGCCCTTGGGCGTGCGCAGGGTGAGGGTGAAGGGCGTCTTGAAGCCGGGCTGGTCGAAGCCGGGGAACGCGGCGCGGGCATCGATCGCCTCGAAATGGGACCAGACATGCCATGCGCCTTCGACCTGCTCGCGGAAAAGTCCGGCCGGTCCGTCGGCAAAGGGGGCGCCGTAATCGAAGGCCAGCGTGACCGGCCCGGCGGGCAGGTCTTCCGGGAATGCGATTCGCGCGACGCCGATGGGGTCGATCTGCTGCCAGCGCCCGGCAATCGACCGGCCCTCTGCCCGCGCAATGACGCGCGACACGTCGAGCCCGCGCCCGTGCAGCACGATGGAAGAGGCGGGCGCGGCGAGCATGACGTCGATCTCGACATGCCCGGAAAAGCGCGGGCGAGACGGATCGATGGTGAGGTCCAGCCGGTAGGCCGCAGGTTTGGCGGTGTCGTCGAGCCGCCCGAGCGGGACCGATTGCGCCTGTGCGGCTACGGTCATGCTGCCGAACAGAAGGGCAAGCAGCATCACGATACGTCGTCCCGGACTTGATCCGGGACCGCTGGCCGTGACCCGGCCGCCGGCCAGCGCGTGCAACGCGCTTCTGCCCAAGGATCGCCACCTGTCCCGGATCAAGTCCGGGACGACGAGCCTTCGCACTATCGCATCAATCCGCCGATGAGATTGCGCGCGAACCTGCCAAGTCCGGGGAAGCCGATCGCCTTGCCCAGCGCATCACCCACCGTCCCGGCGGCGGCGCTGGCGGCCGAGGCCTTGGGGCTGGCGCGGCTCTTCTTGCCCTGCATCGTCTGCGCGAGGATCGACCCGGCGCTGGCGGCCGCAGCCCCGGCGGCGGCCTTGGCGACCTTGCCGCCGATGCCGTCCCACAGGCCGGGGCTCCTGCGCTCCTGCTTGGCGACCTCGTCGCGGCCTTTCTCCTCCACCTCCTGCGCAGTGGCGGCGGCGTCGGCGGCCTTGGCGGCGAGCACTTCCTCCGCGCTCTCGCGGTCGACGCGGGTGTCGTATTTGCCCTCGAAGGGGCTGATCGACTGGACGATCGCACGCTCCTTGTCGGTGATCGGCCCCAGCCTCGAGCGCGGCGGCGCCACCAGCGTGCGCTGTACCACCGAAGGCGCGCCGTCGTCGCCCAGCGTGGAGACCAGCGCCTCGCCCACCTTCAACTCGGTGATCGCCGCCTCGACGTCGAGCTGCGGGTTGATGCGGAAGGTATCGGCGGCCGCCTTGATCGCGCGCTTGTCACGCGGGGTGAAGGCGCGCAGCGCATGCTGGACGCGGTTGCCGAGCTGCCCGGCGATCTCCTCGGGAATGTCGATCGGGTTCTGCGTCACGAAGTAGACGCCCACGCCCTTGGAACGGACGAGGCGAACGACCTGCTCGACCTTGTCCTGCAGCGCCTTGGGCGCATCGTCGAACAGCAGGTGCGCCTCGTCGAAGAAGAACACCAGCTTGGGCTTTTCCGGATCGCCGACTTCGGGCAGCACCTCAAACAGTTCGGACAGCAGCCAGAGCAGGAACGTGGCGTAGAGCTTCGGGCTGCGCATCAGCTTGTCGGCGGCAAGGACGTTGATGTAGCCGCGCCCCTGATCGTCGCACTTGATGAAATCGGCGATCTCCAGCGCGGGCTCACCGAAGAACTGCGCCGCCCCCTGGCTGTCGAGCGCGAGGAGCTGGCGCTGGATGGTGCCGACGCTCGCCTTGGACACGTTGCCGTACTTGACGCCCAGATCGGCGGCGTTCTGCCCCACATACGTCAGCATCGCCTGCAGGTCTTCGAGGTCCAGCAGCAGCAGGCCCTGTTCGTCGGCATAGCGAAAGACGATGTTGAGCACGCCCTCCTGCGTCTCGTTGAGGTCCATCAGCCGGGACAGCAGCAGCGGTCCCATCTCGGAGATCGTAGTGCGCACCGGATGGCCCTGCTCGCCGTAGATATCCCAGAAGACCGCGGGGTTGTCGGCGTAGGCATAGTCGGCGATGCCGATCTCCTTCGCCCGCGATTCCAGGATGGCGGCGTTCTTGAACTGCGGGCTCCCGGCCATGCACACGCCCGAGAGGTCGCCCTTCACGTCGGCCATGAACACCGGCACCCCGGCAGCGGAGAATTGCTCGGCAATGGTCTGCAGGGTCACCGTCTTGCCGGTGCCGGTCGCGCCCGCGATCAGGCCATGGCGGTTGGCGCGGCCAAGGCGCAGCACCTGCCGCTCTCCATCGCCGCCTAGTCCGAGGAAAATCTCGTTCATCCCGTCGTCTCCAAGCCCTGTCGCACCATGGGTGTAGCGTGGCAATCGGTGCTGCGGAAGGGCCCACCCCCAACCCCTCCCGCTTGCGGGAGGGGAGCGAGACTTACGAAGCCGCAGGCGTAGTTAGTCGCAGCGGGGTGTGCACAGCGGCAAACTCCCGCTAAAGGCCCGCCCGATCCCATGACCGACCCTTTCGTCCTCCTCGATGACGCCCGCAGCGAAGGCGCCGCCGATGCCCGGCTCTACCGCGGCGCCCGCGAAACCGTAGTGGCGATGCGCGGTGACGAAGTGCTGCCCGCGCTGGAGCGTCTGCAGGCCCTCTCGCGGCAGGGCCTGCATTTGGCGGGCTACATGACCTACGAGGCCGGACTGGCGCTGGAACCGCGCCTCGCCGGGCGCTTGCGGGAAACCGGTGCCCCGCTGCTGTGGTTCGGCGCCTTCGAGGGGTACGAGACGCTTTCTCCCGCCCAGGTCCCGCTCTGGCTGGTCGCCGGTGCCGGGCCGGAGCGCCCCGCCATCGGGCCGCTGGAGCCGCAAGTCGATCTCGGCGGCTACGAACGGGCCTTCGCCGCTATCCACGGCGCGATTCAAGCGGGCGACATCTACCAGGCGAACCTCACGCTGCCGCTTGCAGGCCCGTGGAGCGGCGACCCGCTGGCGCTCTACGCCGCGCTGCGCCCGCGCGCGGCGGCCGGTTACGGCGCGGTCATCCACGACGGCGCGCGCTGGCACCTCAGCTTCTCGCCGGAGCTGTTCTTCAGCCTTTCGGGCCGCGAGGCGGAAGTGCGCCCGATGAAAGGCACCCGCCCGCGCGGCCGCGATGCCGCCGGCGATGCCGCGCTGGCCGCCGATCTTGCCGCCAGCGCCAAGGACCGCGCCGAGAACCTGATGATCCTCGACCTCATGCGCAACGACCTGTCGCGCGTGGCCGAGCCGGGCAGCGTCCGGGTGGAAAACCCTTTCGCGATCGAGAGCTACCCCACCGTCCACCAGATGGTCTCAACAGTGCGCGCCACGCTTCCCGAGGGGCGCGGCGGACTCGACCTTTTGCGTGCCCTGTTCCCCTGCGGCTCGATCACCGGAGCGCCCAAGATCCGCGCCATGGAACTGATCGCCGAAGCCGAGCGGACACCGCGCGGGCTTTACTGCGGTTCTATCGGTTATCTCGAACCCTCTGGCGATGCGGCTTTCAATGTGGCAATCCGCACTCTGCGTCTCGACCGTGACGGTCGCGCTGTCCTAGGGGTCGGGTCCGCCGTGGTCGCGGATTCGCAAGCGCTTCCCGAATGGCGGGAATGTCTGGTCAAAGGGGGTTTCGTGCGAGAGTCGCAAGTGCAGGTTGCCGGAGAAGTGGTGTCGCCTGCCAGCTTCGATCTGATCGAGACGATGCGCTTCACGCCCGAAGACGGCATCGCGCTGCTTGAGCCGCACCTTGAACGCATAGCTGCGAGCGCCGCGACGCTGGGCTTCGGCTTCGACCGGCATGCGGTGCGCAACGCCATCCAGGCGCTGTGTTTCGAGGCGGAAGCCGCATCGAAGCTGCGCCTTGTGGTCGGCCGGACCGGGGCATTCTCGCTCGAACTGTCCGAGTTGCCCGCTCCTCTGACGGAGCCCGCCACCGTCGCGGCACTGCGCCTGCCGGTCGACAGCGGCGACTGGCGGCTCGCCCACAAGACCACCGATCGCGGCTTCTACGACAAGGGCCTCGAAGTGGCGCGCGCGAACGGCGCGGACGAGGCGATCCTGCTGCGCGACGACGGCCTCGTCACCGAGGGCTGCTTCACCAACCTGTTCGTCGAGAGCGGCGGCATGCTGCTGACCCCGCCCGCGGCGCTGGGCCTGCTGCCGGGCGTGCTGCGCCGTTCGCTGCTGGATTCGGGCCGCGCGGTGGAAGCGCAGCTGACGCTGGACGATCTGGCGGGTGGGTTCTTCATCGGCAATGCCCTGCGCGGGCTGATCCCGGCTCGGCTGCTGTAAATGGTAGATGTTCGGCCTGATGGGGCTTCGACAAGCTCAGCCTGAGCGGTTTTGAGAGCAGGTCTTTAAATTCCGCTCAGGCTGAGCTTGTCGAAGCCCCCGCCGGACGATGCTTTGCGATCCTCGGCTCCTGTTCTAAGAGACGCCCCACAATGCACCTGTCCACCGCCCTTTCCCGCATCGCCCCGTCGCAGACCACGGCGATGACCGACCGCGCCACCCAGCTTCGCGAAGCGGGGCGCGACATCATATCGCTTTCCGTGGGTGAGCCCGACTTCGCCACTCCGCCGCATGTGCTGGAGGCCGCCAAGGCCGCGCTCGACGGCGGCCAGACGAAATACACGCCGGTCGGCGGCACCTCGCGGCTCAAGCAGGCCGCCGCGCTGCACTTCGCGCGCGACCTCGGGATCGAGGTTCCCGTGTCGCAGGTGACCGTCAGCGCGGGCGGCAAGCAGGCGATCTTCCACGCCATGCTTGCAACCATCAGTGAGGGTGACGAGGTGATCGTCCCTGCTCCATGGTGGGTCAGCTACCCGGAAATCGTGCGCTTCGCGGGCGGCAAGGTGGTGCCGCTGCACACCCACGCCAAGGACAACTTCCGCTTCACGCCCGCAGACCTCGAAGCGCAGATCGGGCCGAATACCTTGTGGGTGCTCCTCAACAGCCCCGGCAACCCAACCGGCGCCTGCCTGCCTGCGGAAACGCTGCTCGGCATCGGCGAAGTGCTGCGCCATCATCCGCGCGTGCTGGTCCTGTCGGACGATATCTACGCGCCGATCAACTATACAGGCGGCCCGCATGCCACGCTGGCGAACCTGTGCCCGGACCTTGCCGACCGCATCCTGACCGTCTCGGGCGTTTCCAAGAGCCACGCGATGACGGGTTTCCGCATCGGCGTCGCCGCCGGGCCGGAGTGGCTGATCAAGGCGATGGAGCGACTGCAGTCGCACTCCTCGGGCAATCCCTGCTCGATCAGCCAGGCCGCCGCCGTCGCCGCGTTCGAGGGGCCGCAGGATTTCCTCGGCCAGTGGTGCGAACGCTTCCGCGCCCGACGCGATCTGGTGGTCTCGGCGATCAACGCGATCCCCGGCCTGTCGACGCCGGTGCCCGACGGCGCCTTCTACTGCATGGTCGATGCCGCGCCGTTGATGGAGCGCTTCGGTGACGACGCCAAGCTGGCGCTGCACCTGCTGGACCACGGCGTTGCGATCGTGCCGGCCTCGGCCTTCGGCGGCAAGGGCGGCTTCCGCATCAGCTTCGCGGCGGACGAGGCGAAGCTGATAGAGGCCTGCAGGCGGATTGCCGAAGCGGTGGGTTGAGGTAAGGCCCACCCCCAACCCCTCCCGCAAGCGGGAGGGGAGACGAGAATATCACCCTCTCGCTTGCGGGAGGGTCGGGAGGCTTGGTCCGAAGGGACCTAGCCGGACGGGGTGGGCAAGTACCGCTCAAGACGAAAGAAACGATGATGCAACTCGAAATCCTCTTCGAAGACGGCGAAGCGCTCGTCATCGACAAGCCTGCGGGCCTTCCGCTCGACCGTCCCCGCGCGGGCGGCCAGTGCCTGGAAGACCGGCTCGACGAACTCAAGCTCGGCTTTCACCGCGAACCCGCGCCGGTCCACCGCCTCGACCAGGCCACCTCGGGCTGCCTGCTGCTGGCGCGCAACCCCAAGGCGCTCAAGCGTTTCTCCGCCGCTTTCGAGGAGCGCACAGTCGAAAAGCGCTACCTCGGCATCGTCGCGGGCGAAGTCGCCGAAGACGAGGGCACGATCGCGCTGAACCTTTCCAAGGTCAGCACCGCGAAGGATGGCTGGCGCATGATCCCCGCGCGCAAGGGCAAGCCCGCCGTCACCCACTGGCGCAAGCTGGACGCAAGGAACGGCCTCACCCTCGTCGAATTCCGCCCGGAAACCGGCCGCACGCACCAGATCCGCGTCCATGCCGCCTCGGGCCTCGGCTTCCCGCTGCTGGGCGATCCGGTCTACGGGACCAAGAGCGGCGCCCCGCGCACCATGCTCCACGCGGCGGGCCTGACGGTGCCGCGCGGCGGAGAGAAGGCGCCGATCGTCGCCGTAGCCCCCCTGCCCGCCGACTTCGCCGCTTTCGGCTTTGCGGACATCGCGTCCGAAGCCCCGTCCCAACCCGTGCCCGAATCTCCCGATGAATGAGCGATCTTGAGGCCACGATAGGCCGCGCGCAGGCGCTGGCGAGCGAGAGCTTCATCGCCTCCGCCGGTCCGGGCGGCCAGAACGTCAACAAAGTGGCGACGGCGGTGCAACTGCGCCTCGACGTCTATGCGCTGCGATTGATCCCGCCGGTCTTCGCGCGGCTGAAGGAACTGGCCGGCAGCCGCATGACCGCGCGCGGCGAACTGGTCTTCACCGCGCGCCGCTTCCGCACGCAGGAAGCCAACCGCGCCGACGCGCGCGAGCGGTTGGCCGAAATGCTCACCGAAGCACACAAGCTGCCCGAAAAACGCGCCAAGAGCCGTCTCAACCGCGTCGGCAAGGAGCAGCGCCTGAAAGGCAAGAAGCTGCGCGGCTCGGTCAAGGCCGGGCGCGGCAAAGTCAGCTTCGATTGATTACTGCGCAGCCTCGCTAGCCTGCGCCTCGGCAGGGGCGACGGCCTCCGCAGGCGGCCGCCGCTCATCCAGCATCGCTGCCGCCTCGTCGAGCGCGCGGGCCTCGCCCATCGTCACGCCGCCCGGACCGGGCGCGGTGTCGGACTTCGAGCAGGCGGCCAGTGCAAGCACGGCCATGGCGAGGCAGGCGGTTTTCATGCCCCGCTCATAGCCGCGAAGAGGTCAGGCGTCGATAACCCGGGTATGCGGATGATGCTTGTCGAGATGCTTGCGGATGATCTTGAGGTTGCGGCTGTTCGAGCGGAACAGGAAGTCGAACAGGTCGCCCGCCACGGGGATCGCACCGACCAGCGTATCGAACCCGACATTGGCGGTCATGCGCGCCAGCTGCCATTTCGACATGCCGAGATTACGCGCCTCCCACACGATGTAGAGACCCATGGCGGCCGCGATCAGGTCACCTGCGACCGGCACCAGTCCGATCACGGCGTCAAGGCCGACCTCCCGGCGGATGCCCGGTACGACGAAGGCACGCTCCAGCACGCGTTCCAGCGCCTCTACCCGGCGGCGGATCGAAACGGGATCGTTGCCGAGCGGAACCTCGAAGTCCATGCGCCGTGCCGATTGCGTAACCACGTGTCTACCCGCCTCTTGTCGAACAGCGGCCTCGGGTGCCGCAGACTTCTATTTGGGAAGCCAGGCCAGCGGCATCAAGGGATGCCAGCCCCAGGGGTTCGCCGAGAACCCGTCCACACTTCCGCGAACCAGCGACCAGCGGATCGGCGTGCCGAAGGGAATGAAGACGTTGGCGCCGGTCAGTTCGGCCTCGGCCTCGGTCAGCAGCGCGGCGCGCTCTGCGGGGGTGGAAGCCGCCCCGGCCTCGGCCACCCGCGCATCGGCCTCCTGCGAGCAGAGCCCGCGGCGCGCATGACAGGACAGGCGATTGAGATACCACGCCGCGCGCGGATAACGGGCGACGTCGTCGATCAGCGCGAGGTCGGCCCTGTCCACGTCTTTCGCCCGGTCCAGCCCGACCCCGATCGCCGCGAAATCCCCTGCGAGCCGATTGAACAGCGCGGTGGCGCCCACGCCTTCGGGCAGCCAGAGGCTCAGGCGGAGGCGAGGCGTTCCCGATGCGGGCACCGATGCGGCCACCGATGCGGAATGCTGTTCCGTCGGCGGTTGCCACGCCCTCACGCGCGCAGCGGCGACAGCGCGGCGCTGTTCGAGGGTCTGCTCGCCCCAGCGTTCGCCGATGGTGCCGAGATCGCCGTCGAGGCTGGGCGTGACGATGCGCGTGGTCGCGGCCCAGCCGCCGACGCCGAAGGGCGAGATCAGTCCCTCCCGGTCGACCGCCATGGCCAGCGCCTCGCGGTTGGCGGGCTCGGACAGGAAGCCCTTGTCGTTCATCACCTGCAGCCCGAACAGGCCGACCACCGGATCGAGCTGGATCGTCCCGCGCAGGATGCCGACCGAGCGGGTCTGCAGGAAATCCTGGATGCGTCCGCCGAGCACGAGATCGACGCTGCCGTCGTTGAAAGCCGCCACCGCCTGCGCGCCCGGCAGCGCGCGCAAGTGGATCTGCCGCGTGCGCTCCGCCCACTTGTCGATCGGCGGCATGCCCAGCTTCGCCGGATCGATCGCGCTGAGCGTCGCCATGCTGCCCGCGCGCGTCACGCTCATCGGGCCGGTGCCCCGGCCCTTGCGGTAGAGGCCCAGTTCCGGCTGCGCCAGCAGCTGGAGCAGATAGGGCGTCGGCCGCGCGAGGCGGATCTCGATCACGCGCCCGGTCATCGCGCGCACTTCGTCTATGCCTGACAGATCATGCGCCAAAGGCCCGTCATCGAGCGCCTTGAGCGCGGCATTGATCGCCCGGCGCGCCGAATCGGCAGTGATCGGCTCGCCGGTGACCCAGTTACCGTCGCGCAGGCGGAAGATGTAGCTCTGTCCGTCGTCGGTGACGATCCAGCGATCCGCGAGCGCCGGGATCACCCGCCCCGCATCGTCGAAGGCGACCAGCCCCTCCACCGTCGAGGCGCGGACCAGTACGGCTCCGGCCGAGAGATCGGAACTTTCGGAGAAGGGATCGCCGGGCTGGCCGACCACGGCGACGCCCAGCGCCGAGTTATCGTAGCCGCTGCAGGAGGCGAGCGTGAAGGCGGCCGCAACGGCCAGCACCCGCGAGGCTTGGCGCTTGGACAGCATGGAACAGGGAGTAGCCGATTTCCCGCGCCTCGCAACCGGCGCGCGGGATTTTTCCGCTTTCCCTCTCAGATCTTGCGCAGGAGCGTCGCGTCGGTCGTCGGGGCCTGGTAGTTGCGCAAGTAATCGGGGGTCATATGCTCGACCCGCCCGGCCTGGCCGGCCTGCGCGCGGGCGAGGCGCGGATCGATGTCCTCGCGGAAAGCGACGCCGAAGCGGCTTTCCTGCACCCAGGCGACCGAGCCTTCGACCCAGCCGATATTGCGGATGTTGACCGAGACGACGGTACCGCGCACGACGCGCACGTTGCCTTCGCCCATCATGCCGCCGGCCGAGAGGTTGCGCACCTTGATCCGGAAATCGCCGTCGAGACCGTCCACGCGAAGGTCAGCCATGAGGAACAGGCTGTCGCGCGCAATCTGCCGATTTTCACCTTGGTTCATGCGATCTTCGTCCGGGGCGTTTCAAAATGCACGTCACGATCGTGCCGCCAATGCGCGGCAAACTACCGTGCTTTGGCCCGTATTCCTAGCCGCCATTGGCAAACAAAGGCTTAATGTCCCGGCTCCGGACAGAGTCGGAGCCGGGTCTTGACCTTGTTTGTCGGAATTGCAGCACCGGGCCGGTGCCGCGATCCAATCAGTCGTCGCGCGAGACTTTTTCGCGGCGCTCGTGCGCTTCCTGCGCCTCGACCGTCATGGTCGCGATCGGACGCGCTTCGAGACGACCGAGGCCGATCGGCTCGCCGGTGACCTCGCAGTAGCCGTATTCGCCTTCCTCGATACGGCGCATGGCCGAATCGATCTTGGCGATCAGCTTGCGCTGGCGGTCGCGGGTGCGCAGTTCGATACCCCAGTCGGTCTCGCTCGAGGCGCGGTCGTTGAGGTCGGGTTCGCGAATCGGGCCGTCCTGCAACTGCTGCAGCGTGCCCGCTGCCGCATCGAGGATCGACTTTTTCCATGCCAGAAGCAGCCGCCGGAAATAATCCTGCTGTGCCTCATTCATGTATTCTTCGTCAGGTTCGGAAATGTAGGCGCCGCCAATTGCACGCTTTGCCTTGGCGAGTACATCAATTTCGTCAGCTAGGGCCGTTGCCATCCAGAGAAACTCCGCAGTGCTTCCACAGATCGCCAACGCCCTGCAGCCCCGAATTTTTTCCGGTAACCGTACAACGATCCGCAGTTGAGGCGGCCTATAATTCCGCACTCTTGACCGCACAAGCGTATATCCGTGGCGATCCACAAAATTCTTAACGCCGTCTCCGGGTGACACAGAGTTAATCCGCAGGCGGGACCTGCTCGCAGTCGCCGTTAACCATTTCTTGATCGCCGTCGGACAGATTGGCCAAATCGAACGCAGGGGCCATTTGCAAACGATTGAGGTCCACGCGGTCACAACCCTTTTTGAAGGCACGGGGATTACGATGGAAACTGTCTGGATTAACCAGGATCTCGCCACGCCGGCCGCCGCGAACGACTTCGCAGGCGACATGCTCATCGCCGAGGCGCTGTCCGCCGCCGCGCAGGGAGATGCTTCGGCTTATTTCGATCTCGGTGTCGCATTCTCGACCGGCAGCCACGGCGCCCCCTGCGACCTCATCGAAGCGCACAAGTGGTTCAACCTCGCCGCCGTGGGCGGGCACGAGGAAGCCACCGTCTGCCGCGCTGAAGTCGCCGACGACATGACGGCCCGTGAAATCGCGGAAGCCCAGCGCCGCGCGCGCCAGTGGCTGGGCGCGACGGTCCGCAAGGCTGCCTGAGCTAGGCCTTGCGGAAGGGCGAATGCCCGCCTAGCCGGAGCTGGTCGGTGGCGATCCCTGCCCGCTCCTGCTCGAGATAGTCGGCAATCGCGGCCCGCAGGCCATCATGGACGATGTAGTGCGCCGAGATCGTGCGCACCGGCTCGTATCCTCGCGCCAGCTTGTGCCCGCCCTGCGCGCCCGCCTCGACACGGCCGAGGCCCAGCCGGATCGCGGCATCGATCGCCTGATAGTAGCACAGTTCGAAGTGCAGGAACGGCTTGTCGACGACGGCGCCCCAGTAGCGTCCGTACAGCGCCTCCTCGCCAATGAAGTTCAGCGCGCCCGCCACCGGGTGCCCGTCGATGAAGGCCAGCACCATCAGGATGCGATCGGCCATCGTCTCGCCCAGCAGGCTGAACGCCTCGCGCGTGAGATAGGGGCGTCCCCATTTGCGCGCGCCTGTGTCCTGGTAGAAATCCCAGAAGGCTTCCCAATGCGCCTCGGTGATCTCATCGCCTGACAGAGCGCGAATCTCGACGCCCTCCTGCGCTTTCTCCCGCTCCTTGCGCAGATCCTTGCGCTTGCGCGACGACAGTTGCCCAAGGAAATCGTCGAAAGTCGCGTAGCCGCGATTCTCCCAATGAAACTGAATGTCCTCGCGCAGCAGCCATCCGGCGTTCTGGAACACGGGGACCTGCGCCGGTTCGATGAAGGTCGCGTGGGCGGAGGAGAGGCCATTGTCACGGCACAGCGTCTCCGCCGCGCGCAGTAGCGGCAGCATGAGTTCGGGATGCGGTGTTAGCAGGCGCGGGCCGGTGGCCGGGGTGAAAGGCACCGCAATCTGCAGCTTGGGATAGTACGATCCGCCCGCCCGGTGCCAGGCATCGGCCCAGGCATGGTCGAAGACGTACTCGCCCTGCGAGTGCTCCTTCAGGTATGCCGGAAGCGCGGCGGCAAGGCTGCCGTCAGGACCGTCGATCACCAGCGGTAATGGCGTCCAGCCGCTGCGGCCGCCGACGCTGCCCGATTCCTCCATCGCAGTGAGGAAGGCGTGAGCGACGAAGGGATTCGCCCCATCGGTCAGCGCATCCCACTGATCGGCGGGCAGATCGCCCACGGCGCCGAGCAGGCGGGCGGTGAAGGCGCCCTCGCTCACGCGTCCCCTTCGCGAATCTCGAAAATGGCCGCATCGGCGTAAGCGGCGGCGCGCTCGTCGTGCTCGGGCTCGCGCACCGTCCAGGTCGCGACGGGGAGGCCCCGGCCGCGCTGCGCGGCAGCGAAGCGGCTCGGCAGATCGCGCACGTCGTAGGCGAGGAAATCGGGCCGGGCATGCCACAGCGACAGGCGGCGGCGGATCTTGCCGGGCAGCGCCCGGTCCTCGCCCTCGGAAACGATGAGGCCGCGCACGGTGTGCGGCGAATGGCGCCAGTACCAGCGCGAAACGCGCGGGTCGAAGCTCATGACCGCGTGGTTGCCGGTATAACCCTCCAGCACCCGGCGCACCGCCAGGCACAGCGCGGCGATGCGGACCTTGCGGTCGGACTTGATCTCGATGAGTACCGGGACCTTGCCGCCGACTTGCGCCAGAACCTGCCGCAGCGTCGGGATGGTCTCTGCCGTGCCCGACAAAGTTATGGTGCCGAGCTGCGCCGCGCTGCGGCGCTCGGTGGGGCCGCTCTCGCTGGTCAAGCGGTCGAGCGTATCGTCATGGAAGATGACCGGTTGCCCATCGCCGGAACGCTGCACGTCCAGTTCGATGCCGTTGCCCGCCGCGATGGCCCTGGCAAAGGCCGCGCGCGAGTTTTCCGGCACGCCGCTGCCGTGTAGCCCCCGATGGGCATAGTCCTGCGCCCCGATCCACGCGACCTTGCGCGGATCGGGTGCAGGCGCACGCCAGCGATCAAGCAGGGCGAACGGCAACGATGGCGTCCACTTCGACGGCGGCGCCCAGCGGCAGCACCGGCACGCCGACCGCGCTGCGCGCATGCTTGCCGGCATCGCCGAACACCGCGACCATCAGCTCGGAGGCGCCGTTGATGACCTTGGGCTGGTCGGTGAAATCGCCGGTGGAATTGACGAAACCGCCCAGCTTGACGATCCGCTCCACCCGGTCGAGCGAGCCGAGCGCCGCCTTGAGCTGCGCCAGGATCATCACGCCGCAGGCCTGTGCTGCTTCGGTGCCCGCCTCGATGGAGACATCCTCGCCCAGACGGCCGGTGACGAGCTTGCCATCGACGAAAGGCAACTGGCCGGAAACGTGGGCCAGGCCACCCGCCTCGACCACGGCAACGTACGCGGCAACCGGGGCCGCCGCCGCAGGCAGGGTCAGGCCGAGTTCGGCGAGACGGTCATCAATCTTGCTCATGGAATTCCTCTTCTTCGCGGGTCAGGCTGGGGGCCGTAAGATTGGTCAGCAGCCAGGGGAGCGCGGTCTTCCAGTCATCGATCCGCGCGTGGGCGTGGCCGAGCTGGAGAGCGCACTTGATGTTGGGGGCGATCTTCGGTTCACCGCACAAGTGCAGTCGGCGAACTTGGGGGGAAACCTCGAAGACCGAGCCATGATGCTGCGACAGGTCGTCGATGAAGACCGCACGGCTGGGCTGGTACTCGTCGAGGATCGCCTGGAGCGCCGGGCCTTTCGGTCCCTGGTTGGTGAAGACGCGCAGCGGCATGCCGTGTTCGATCAGCTGCGCTTCGCGCGCCTCGCGGCGGAAATCCATGAGGTTGGTGAGGACCACCACGTCGGCGTGCTCGCGGATCGCGGCGATCGCATCGACGGCGCCTTCGATCGGCGTCTGGCGGTGCATCTGCGAATCGAAGAAGCCGTTGAGCAGCGTCCACATCTCCGCCTGTTCCAGCGGCGTGTCGCTGCCGATCCGGCGCATCGACTTGTAGAACTCGCCGTTCTCGATATCGAAATGGACGCCTTCTTCCTCGGCCAGCCAGTCGCGGAAGTGCTTGATCATGTGGAGCAGCACTTCGTCGCAGTCGGTGATGAGCAGCGGTTTCGTCATGCGCCCAGCTTCCTTTGTGCGGCGACCAGCATCTCGGGCTGAACGTCCAGCGCGTCGGCCGCGCCCAGCAGGTCCGGCTCGTGCGCGCAGAGGAAATCCATTACCGCACCCAGGGTGGAGGGCTCACCCAGCGAGGCGCGCAGTTCCTCCGGCGTCAGGCCGGTGAGCGAAAGGAAACGCTCGGCACGGTCCTGATCGCTCAGCACCCAGCCGAGGGCATTCAGGGCCAGCGCCTGCGGATCGGATGGGGATGAGGGCTCTCGAAGAATTGTCAGTCTCACTCGGACGGAATAGACGGGGTGTATTACCCCAGATGGTCATCAGGGCGTCGAATGGCAAAGCGAATCCTCGTTGTCGAGGACAACGATCTCAACCGGAAGCTGTTTTGCGACGTGCTTCGCAGTCAGGGCTACGCGGTGGAGCCGTGTGCCGATGGCCTGGACGCGCTCGACAAGGCGCGGCAATTCGTGCCGAATCTCGTCATCATGGACATCCAGCTGCCCAATGTCTCAGGGCTGGACCTGATCGAGGCGGCGAAGAAGGACCCCGTCCTGCGCACGATTCCCGTACTCGCGGTGACCGCTTACGCCGGCAAGGGCGACGAGGAACGCATCCGCGAGGCAGGCGCCGAAGGCTATCTGGCGAAGCCGGTTTCGATCGGCCCGTTCATGCAGGCGGTACGGGCGCTGCTGTAAGCGCGCCCTTGACATGTTACACCCGCGCCGCTTTTGCGCCGCAATTCCCGGCCAGAGAGCCGCCCGACGCTTTCGGAGTTAGATACCCATGGACCGCGCAGAGACTTCGGCCCGCATCGCCGCGCTGATCGAGCCCTTCAACAAGAAGGGCGTCGAAGTGACCGATGCCACCCGTTTCACCGACGACCTGGAATTCGACAGCCTGACGGTGATGGACTTCGTCGCCGCCATCGAGGACGAGTTCGACATCATCATCTCGATGAATGCCCAGGCCGAGATCGAGAACTACGGCCAGCTCGTCGATGCCGTGGTCAAGCTCAAGGGCTGAACGCGATGACCGAGACCGTTGAAAGCACCGATCTTTTCAGCAAGTTCGATCCGCTCATCAAGATGCGGAGCGACCTTCTGGCCACCGGCGTGACCGATCCGTTCGGGCTGGTCATGGAGCGTGTCATCTCCCCCACCGTCGCCCTGTGCAACGGGCGCGAGACGATTCTGCTGGGCACGTACAACTACATGGGCATGACCTTCGACCCCGACGTGATCGCGGCGGGCAAGCAGGCGCTCGACAACTTCGGTTCCGGCACAACCGGCAGCCGGGTACTCAACGGCACCTACGCAGGCCATAAGGCGGTAGAAGAGGCGCTTTGCGACTTCTACGCCATGGACCACGCGATGGTGTTCTCGACCGGCTACCAGGCCAACCTCGGGATCATCTCGACCATCGCCGGCAAGGGCGATTACATCGTCCTCGACATCGACAGCCACGCCTCGATCTGGGACGGCTGCAAGATGGGCGACGCCGAAGTCGTGCCCTTCAAGCACAACGACATCGAGGCGATGGAAAAGCGCCTCAAGCGCATTCCCGAGGGCGCCGGCAAGCTGGTGATCCTGGAGGGCGTCTACTCGATGCTGGGCGACATCGCGCCGCTCAAGGCAATGATCGCGGTCGCCAAGAAGTACGGCGCGATGGTGCTGGTCGACGAGGCGCACTCGATGGGCTTCATCGGCCCCAACGGACGCGGCGTGGCCGAGGAGCAGGGCTGCCTCGATGACGTCGATTTCGTGATCGGCACCTTCTCCAAGTCGGTCGGCACCGTCGGCGGCTTCTGCGTCTCGAACCATCCCAAGTTCGAGATCATGCGCCTGGTCTGCCGCCCCTACGTGTTCACCGCCAGCCTGCCGCCGAGCGTCGTCGCCACCGCGACCACCTCGATTCGCAAGCTGATGACCGCCGCCGACAAGCGCGCCCACCTGTGGGACAGCTCGCGCACGCTGCACAAGGGCCTGACCGACGCGGGCTTCCAGCTCGGCACCACCGAACCGCAGAGCGCGATCATCTCGGTCATCATGCCCGATCTGGAGCGCGGCGCGATGATGTGGGAAGCGCTGCTGCACGAGGGCCTCTACGTGAACCTCGCGCGTCCGCCGGCGACGCCTGCGAACATGACGCTGCTGCGCTGCTCGCTCTGCGCCGAGCATTCGGCCGAACAGGTCCAGCAGATCATCGGCATGTTCACGCGGGCCGGGACGGCGGTGGGCATCATCGGCTGACCTCGCCGGCCGCGACAGGCCCGGACATCCAAAGGCGCGCCAGAACAACGGCGCGCCTTTTTTTGTCCTTTATTTGTCTCAAGCAGACCGTGCTTGCCTGCCTGTCCAAAGTATATTCTAACCGGGTACTACGAAAAACGGGGCTATTACAGAATGTTAACAGGTATGACCCGCGGCGCATCGCGTCGCGGCATGACGATCGTCGCGACTTCGATGCTGGCGCTCGCCCTCGCGGCTTGTGGCGGCAGCGGCGGTAGCGGCGGCACGGGTTCGGCCAACACCGCCCCCGCCTTCTCGTCTGCTGCAACAGGCACTGTCGCCGAAAACACGACCGGCGTCGCCTATCAGGCAAGCGCCAGCGATGCGCAGGGCGATGCGGTCACTTACACAATCTCCGGCGGGGCCGACGCGGCGGCCTTCGCGATCGCATCGGGCGGGGCGCTCAGCTTCGTCGCCGCGCCCAATTACGACCTGCCGGCCGACGCCGACGGCGACAATGTCTATCACGTCACGCTGCAGGCCAGCGACGGCAAGGCGAGCAGCACGCTCGGCGTCGCCATCACCGTCACCAACGACCGGGAAGGCATTCGTGTCGAGCGGATCGCCACCGGGCTCGCCGATCCGGTCGGCATCGCCAGCCTCGGCGTCGACGGCAATGTCGCGGTGGCGCTCAGGGCCAACGCGATCATGCGGATCGACGGTCGCACCGGGGCGCAGTCCACCTATTATTCCTTCTTTCCCCACATCACGTCGCCGATTTCGGCAGTCTCTCTGCTGGGCATCGCCCGCGCCCGTTCCGAGGGATCACGCGAATCGATCTTCGTCCTGGGAACCCAGTTCGGACGCGCCTGGGTCGCCTGCCTGAGTTGCACGTATTTTTCTCTCGCAGACCTCGTTCCCGACAGCCAGGCTGCCAACCTCGCCATCGGCAAGGGCGCGGATGGCAACGCTTACGTCGCGATCGGCGATCCGGACGGCACCTCCGCGCAGGATGCGTCATCACCGCTGGGCAAACTGGTGCGCTTCGTTCCCTTCCCTTCGAGCTACGACCCTTATTCGGGTGCATCGGTCCCGATGGATTACTACACCCGCACGGTGGCGGGCAGCGGCCTGCGCGCGCCTGCCGGTGTCGCGGCGCTGCCCGATGGCCGCATGATCGTGTCCGACCGGGGCGGCACCGACTTCGACGAACTTTCCCTGACGGCCGACCTCGGCGCCCCGAATTTCGGCTGGCCCTATTTCGAAGGCACGAAGGAGAAGCGGGCCGGAGGCGCCGGGCTGGCCGGGCTCGTCACCCCGTCGCTGGTCGTCCCCCTCGGCACGGAGCCGCGACAGAGCCGCGGGATCGTCGGCGGGGTGGCCTATACCGGGTCGATCCCCGGCATCGCCAATCACTACGTCTTTTCGGACAAAGGCGGCCGGATCTGGTCCATCCCGCTGGCCCGCCTTTCGGGCACCGGCACGCTGCAGGCCTCCGCACTGGAACTGCGCAGCGAGGACTTCATGCCGGACGCGGGCACGATCGACCGGCCGGTAGGCATGGCCATCGACGCGGACGGCACGCTCTACATCCTCGACGGTGATGGTGAACTGTTCCGGGTCGTACCGACCGGCACCGTCAAAATCGACGTTACCACGCCGCCCGCGTCGTGACGCCCGGCGGGCCCGGCCACAGTGCTGCCTGTGACCGGGTCCGCTTGTCAGGCGCTGTGAATGGCCACGTAGTCCAGGAAAGCCGTCATCCAGCCGCCAAGGAAGTCCGCCGACTGCGCGCCCACGGTGCCGTCCTCGTTCAGCAGGCCCTCCTTCCACTGCAGGAACGCCTCGGGTGCGCCCAGCGTCGGCATGTCGAGATAGGCCAGCACGTTGCGCAAGTGCTGCTGCGCCAGCGCGGTCCCGATCGCGCCAACCGACACGCCGATCACACCCGCAGGCTTGCCCGCCCAGGCGCTCTGCCCATAAGGCCGCGAGGCGTTGTCGATCGCGTTCTTGAGTACGCCCGGCATCGAGCGGTTGTATTCCGGCGTCACGAACATCACGCCGTCCGAACCTGAAACCAGCGCCTTCAGCGCCTTGACGCTTTCGGCCTGGTCATCGTCGTCGTCCTGATCGTAGAGCGGCAGCGCGCCGATGTCGGCGAAGGTGAAATCATGCCCCTCGGCGGCAGGCAGGCGGATCAGCGCCTCCGCCAGCTTGCGGTTGAACGATTCGGCGCGCAGGCTGCCGACGACGACGGCGATCTTGGACATGGCTGTCTCCTCTTGCGAATGCGCCGGGTATCCACCCGCAGCATGTCAGGAGCAAGACCCCGTCAGTGGCCAGTCTATCAGTGGATCGAGATGATCCCGTCCACCGCACGCCATTCCTGCGGCCCGATCAGGTGATTGTGGGCGATACGCACCGAATGAAGCGGACCTTCAATCTCGCGCGTCCAGTAATCGAGGAAGCCCTTGAGCACGGGAAAGCGCGGTGCCACGTCGTATTGCTGAAAAGCGAAAAGCTGCAGGAAGCGGGGATGGTCGGGCAGGAAATAGTGAATCTCGACAGTCGTGAGGCCATAGCCCGCTAGCTGCCTGAGAAAATACCCGGAAGCCTGAGAATCCACAAGACCACGAAAATCCGACGAAGCTCCAACCGGTCGACCAGCCATAGACCTCCTTCCGGCACCGCTACCTTGCGGTGCAGCAATCGCAGGATGACATAACGGTTACAGCAGTCAAGCGCTTGTAGAGGAGCGGAAAATCCCGGTGGCTTGAAGATTTACCCTCATTGGGCATCGTGCTCCCGGTCGAACGCGGTGCGGCTCGCCTCGATCGCCGGACGTGCCCGGGCGGCCCAGGCGCCCAGCGCCTGCACCGGGCCTGCGAGCGACCGACCAAGGTCGCTCAGCGCATATTCCACCCGTACCGGCACACCGACATGGACGGTACGCTCGACCAGTCCGTCCCGCTCCAGCGCGCGCAGATTGCGCGAGAGCATCTGCTGCGACACGCCCCGGATCGCGCGCTTCAACTCGTTGAAGTGCAGCGGCGCCTCGAGCAGCGTCATCACCACCAGCATCGACCACTTGTCCCCGACCCGTGCAAGAATGTCGCCGACGAGGCGGCAGTCCTTGCCGTTGGGGTCGTGGACGATCGCTTCCTGCGGGGCGGCGGCAGGCCGGTCAGCTTCGTCGAACGTAGTCAGCTTCATGGTACCAGGTCCCGAAAATATGCGCTCTTGGCGCGATCATTCCAGCAACATAGCTAGACCTGGTCACATTTCCAGACTGAGGCACCCTCCCATGAAGCTTCTCCACCTCGATTCCAGCATTCTCGGCGACAATTCGGCCAGCCGCGCCATTTCCGCCGCCATCGTATCCTCGCTGACCAAGGCCGATCCCTCGCTCGAAGTCACCTACCGCGACCTCGCCGCCGAGCCGCTGGCGCACCTGACCCTCGACGTCCTCGGCAACCCCGAGGGAACGCCCGAACTGGCGCAGTTCCTCGACGCCGACGTGGTGGTGATCGGCGCGGGCTTCTACAACTTCTCGATCCCCAGCCAGCTCAAGGCCTGGATCGACCGCATCGCCATCGCCGGCAAGACCTTCCGCTATACCGCCGAAGGCCCCGTGGGCCTCGCCGGCGACAAGAAGGTCTACGTCGCGCTCGCCCGCGGCGGCTACTACGGCGAGGGCCAGCCTGCCGCCGCCTTCGAGCACGCAGAGAGCTACCTGCGCGCGGTGCTCGGCTTCATCGGCGTGACCGAGCCGACTTTCGTGCTGGCCGAAGGCATCGCCATCGACGCCGACACCCGCGCGAAGTCGGTCGCTGCCGCGATCGAGGAAGCGGGTTCGCTGGCCGTCGCGGCCTGACAGAGCCCACCCCGCTGCGACTAGGACCTGCGGTCCAAGTCTCGCTCCCCTCCCGCAAGCGGGAGGGGTAGCCCAGCGCTTTTCCTCGCCCCTCCCGCTTGCAGGAGGGGCCGGGGGTGGGCCTTCCTTCCCATCCCACGCGCATTCCATCTGGAAATCGCCGCAAACCCTTGGTAATCCGGCGACACCATGACCAACGCGCCCGAAACCGTATTCACCGATTCCCACCGCGTCTCCTGCGACGGGGCCACCGACATTCCCGGCGGAGCCGCGCTCGGCCATCCCCGCGTCTGGCTCGAAATCGACGAGAAGGGCTATGTCGAATGCGGCTACTGCGACCGCCGCTTCGTGCTCAAGGGCGGGGTTGCCGACAACGGGGCAGACCAGCAGGCCGCCTGATCCCTTCGCGGTTCTTGTCTTTCGCGCGGGGATAATGCTGCCTATATCGGCGGCATGACCATGACCGACCCGCGCTCGCTGCTCTACACCCAGCTCTCGCCCGAAGAGGCACAGGCGCTCGCCGCCGAGACGCTCAAGTCCTGCGAGGATGGCGAACTGTTCATGCAGTTCGTCGCCAGCGAGGCGTTCGGATTCGATGACGGCCGCCTCAAGACCGCCGACTATTCGCGCGACGCGGGCTTCGGCCTGCGCGGCGTCTCGGGCGAGATGACCGGCTTCGCCCATGCCAACGAGATTTCCGCCGCCGCCATCCGCCGCGCCGGTGAAACGCTGCGCCTGCTCGATCCCGCGACCGGCATACGCCCGGCCGCCCCGCAGCGCACCAACGCCAAGCTTTACACCGACGTCTCCCCGCTCGACCTCGTGCCCTTCGCCGAGAAGGTACGCCTGCTGGAGATGATCGACGCCGCCGCCCGCGCCCGCGACCCGCGCGTGGCGCAAGTCAGCGCCAGCCTGTCGGGCTCATGGTCGGTGGTCGAGATCGTCCGCCCGGACGGCTACATCGCCACCGACGTGCGCCCGCTGGTGCGCCTCAACGTCTCGATCGTGGCGGAAAGCAACGGGCGGCGCGAAACCGGCTCGTTCGGCATGGGCGGCCGCTTCCTCTACGACGACCTGTTCAAGCCCGAGAACTGGAATGAGGGCATCGACACCGCCCTCGCCACCGCGCTGGTGAACCTCGAAAGCATCGACGCCCCCGCCGGTGAGTTCCCCGTGCTGCTCGGCCCCGGCTGGCCCGGCGTGATCCTGCACGAGGCGATCGGTCACGGGCTCGAAGGCGACTTCAACCGTAAGGGCACCTCGGCCTTCTCCGGCCGCATCGGCGAGCGGGTGGCGGCGCCCGGCGTCACCATCGTCGATGACGGCTCGATTCCGAACCGCCGCGGCTCGCTCACCATCGACGACGAGGGCACCCCCACGCGCGAGACCGTGCTGATCGAGGACGGCATCCTCAAGGGCTACATGCAGGACCGCCTCAACGCCCGCCTGATGGGCGTCGAACCCACCGGTAACGGCCGCCGCGAGAACTACGCCCATGCCCCGCAGGTGCGCATGACCAACACTTTCATGAAGGCCGGCAACGACAATCCGGAAGAACTGCTCGCTGGCATGAAGAAGGGCATCTTCGCCAAGAACTTCGGCGGCGGCCAGGTCGACATCGTCTCGGGCAAGTTCGTGTTCTCCTGCACCGAGGCCTACATGGTCGAGAACGGCAAGCTGGGCGCTCCGATCAAGGGCGCGACGCTGATCGGCGACGGCCCCTCGGTGCTCACCAAGGTCAAGGGCATCGGCAACGACCTCGAACTCGACCGCGGCGTCGGCGTGTGCGGCAAGGGCGGCCAGAGCGTGCCCGCCGGTGTCGGACAGCCCACCCTGCTGATCGAGGGACTGACGGTGGGCGGCACCGCCTGAGCCGAAGTATGGTCGGCGGGGCTTCGACAAGCTCAGCCTGAGCGGGTTTGAGAGGATTACATTACTCCCGCTCACCCTGAGCCTGTCGAAGGGCGCAAACAGTCAGCCCAAGTTCAGACGAATCGTGCTACACACAAGATCAACGCGGGGTGCGTTAACTGAGGAAGAAGGCCATGAAGACGCTTGCGATCTGCGCGACACTCGCTGTCGCTTCGCTGCTCGCCATGCCTGCCGCCGAGGCCCGCACCAAGCTGACCGGTGAGCAACAGCTCGCCAAGATGCTGGACGGGCGCGAAGCCGGCAAGCCGGTGAGTTGCATCCCCTATTCACAGACCCAGAACACGACCGTGATCGACAAGACCGCGATCGTCTACCGGGTCGGCAGTACACTTTATGTCAACCGGCCGACCAACGTGGATCGGCTGGACGATGACGATGTCATGGTGACCAGGCTGTACACCTCGCAGCTGTGCCGCCTCGACACCGTGCAACTGCATGACCGCAATGCCAATTTCATGTGGAATGGCTTCGTCGGCCTGCAGGATTTCGTCCCTTACAAGAAGGTCGCATCGGCCAACTGAGCCTGAGCGGTCGCACGAAGAAGGCGGTCGGGGATTTCCCCGACCGTTTTCTTCGTTTTTGCTGCATCGCAGCGACTATCCGAACGGGTTAGCCACTCCGATACGGTTGTCCTGCCCCGCCAAGTCTGAAAACCTCCTCATGTACCGAGATCAAATCGATCTCGTCACCGTGGAGGATTCGGGCCGTGCAGGACCCCACCCACCCGCAGGCCCTGACGCCTCTCAGGCGCGCGGCCGTCTACGCAAGCGTCATCCTGACCCTCGTGGGCATAGTCGATGCCTTGCACAATATCCCGGTGGTATCCGGCTGCGCCTTCTACGGCGACTGCGAGAGGGAATCCTTCCGCGATCCTCCCGGTAAACTCGGCAAGGATGTCCCGTGAGCGGCGAGGCGCCGGCGCTGGTCGTCTACGATGGCGAGTGCATCTTCTGCCAGAACTACGTGCGCATGCTCAGGCTGCGCGACAGCGTCGGCCCCGTCGAACTCGTCGATGCGCGCAGCGACGACCCGCGCGTGGCCGCGATCGCGGCGCAAGGCTTCGACCTCGACCACGGCATGGTCTTCTCCTACCGCGAGCGGATTTATCACGGCTCCGACGCTGTGCATGCGCTGGCGCTGCTGGCATCGCCCTCCAGCCTGTTCAACCGCATGAACGCCCTGCTTTTTTCCCGCCCCGCCATTGCCCGGCTCAGCTATCCCTGGCTGAAGGCGGGGCGAAGGGCGACCCTGTGGCTGCGCGGGCGCAAGCGCATCGCACAGTCCCCTGCCGCCGGGGACTGACCGGCACTAACGACACCGAGGGGAAACTTATGTCGTCGGCACCAGGCACTCCGCTTTTCCGCCCGATCGCGTGGCGCAGCCTATCGCAGGGCGCAGCAATGCCCACATTCGACGGCCTGACCGCCGTAGCCCCTTGCTGGGGCGTCGCGGCACTGTTCAGCATCGTCGGCGATCCCTGGGGCCTGACCGGGCGCGAAGGCGCGCTCTACATGCTGCTGGCATGGTCGGTCGTGGCCACCAGCGTGATGACGATCCTGTTCCCGCGCAAGACTTACGCCTTCGTCGCCCTCGCCGCCTGCACAGTGCTGCTCTACGCACTGCGTCTGCCCGTCGCATCCAACAACAAGACGATCACCACGATGTTCGACTTGTGCATCCTGCTCAGCGGTACGGTGCTGGCCGCGCAGGGGAAACTGACCCGCGAGCGCCTTTACGAGTCCCTGCGCACCCCGGCGCGACTGATCCTCGCGACGATGTACTTCTACGGGATCTTCCATAAGATAAATACCGACTTCCTCGATCCCACCGTCAGTTGCGCGGTCGGCCTCTACAAGCCGCTGGCCGAGCCGTTCGGGCTGGAGGACAACCTCGTCGGCCGTTACCTTGCGATCTGGTCGACGTTCGTGATCGAGGGTATCGCCATCGTCGCGCTGTTCTGGAAGCGGTGGTTCGCGATCGGCCTGACCAGCGCTCTGGTGTTCCACTATATCATTCCGATCTCGGCCTACAGCTGGTACATGGACTTCTCCAGCCTCGTCTTCGCGCTCTACATGCTGACGATGCCGCGCGAGGCCAGCGCGAAGATCTACGAGATCACCTGCCGTCATGTCGTGGAGCCGCTGCGCAGCCTGTTCGGCCGCATCGGCATTCTGGCGCCGATAGCCGCGCTTCTGGCGATCGCCACGCTGGTCGTGCTGCTGCTGGCGCTCGCGAACCCGGGCCGCCCCGCGCTCATGCTGCTGCACTCAATCTTCATCCTGACCTGGGCAGTGGTCGGCGGCGTGGCCATGACCGCGATGATCTACGCAGCGATGCTGTACCTGCCCTATCGCGGAGGAACCGCCGGTCGCAGTCCTTATGCTGCATGGAACTGGATCGTCCCGGTACTCTACTTCGTCAGTTGCCTGTCACCCTACCTCGGGCTCAAGACCGAAAGTTCGATCAACATGTTCAGCAACCTGCACACAGAAGGCGGCACCACCAACCACCTGCTGTTCTCGCGCCCGCCCTATCTGTTCGACTACCAGCGGGACGTGGTGCAGGTCGTCGCCTCGTCAAGCCCCTCGCTCACCCGCACGGCGAACGAGGGCCGGATGAACGTGCTGTTCTCGATCGAGGAATTCCTGCGCCGTCATCCCGACCAGTGGGTAACCTATATTCACGACGGCCAGTTGATCGAGCAGGCGACGGCCGCCAGCCTGACGCTGGAATCCGCGACCTGGCTCGAACGCAAGCTGCTCATCTTCAAGCAGGTCGACCCCAACCGGCCCAAGGTCTGCACGCACTAGGACCGGTCAGGAAGCCGACCCCCAGCCCATCGGACCGGGCTTGCCGCTTACTCCCACTCGATTATTTCCTAGAATTCTAACCAATTGATTTTTAGGGAAAAAATATTTCTCACCCAAAGCTATACCGTCAGCGACACCGACAAAGAACAGCGCTTTTGAAATCATTGGACTTTTTGGCCATATGCCAAATTCAATGGTTTCGCCATCTATCGCCGACGACGGAATTGCAGGGTCCAAACTGCTCGTCCCCAGCGTCATTCGCCGTTTCTACGCCAGGTTACTCTGGCCGGCATTCGCGCCTCTCTGGCCTATACCGTCATAGGCATTTTTTGCCAATCGGGCGACGGACCAATCGGCTCAGTTCCCTATAGAAAAATTGTAATCTTCGTGCTACACATTTCTCCGGTCTGTAGTGCGAAGGTAGCAAATGCCGACACCCCATAATCCGCCAGCCGCGGTGAGGCGCGCGCTGCGCAAGCTTGGCGCGGACATCCATGATGCCCGTCGCCGTCGTCGGCTGCCGATGGCAGTTGTGGCCGAGCGAGCCTTCACGTCGCGTTCGACGCTCCAAAAGATCGAGGCGGGCGATACCAATGTCAGCATCGGTATCTATGCCGGCGTCCTTCAGGCGCTCGGTCTCCTGGAAGGATTGAGCCAGATCGCCGATATCGGCAACGACAGCGTCGGCCAGGCATTGGCCAGCGCCGATTTGCCGAAGCACGCCCACCCGAAGCGGCCGACCGGAGCGTCGCGCGATGGCTGATTTCGAGGTTCATCTCGACCTTCATGGCCACACGCGCCCAATCGGGTTGGCGCGGGGCAATCGCGTCCGTGGCGCCGAGACCATCATGTTCGAATATGATCGCGGCTGGCTTGAGGACCCGGATCGCTTCTCGCTTGAGCCGGCTCTGGCCCTGACGCGCGGGGCATTCGCGCCACCCGCTGGTCTGGCGACCTTCGGCTCTATCGGCGATTCCGCGCCCGACACCTGGGGACGCCGCCTCATGCAACGCTCGGAGCGGCGCAGCGCCGAGCGCGATGGCCGCCCCGTACGCAGTCTGGCCGAAAGCGATTATCTGCTCGGCGTCGCCGACGAGACCCGACTTGGCGCGCTTCGCTTCCGTTGGGTCGGCGAAGAACAATTCCAAGCGCCGATCCGCGCCGGCGTGCCCGCCCTGATCGAACTCGGCCGACTGCTTCAGATCACCGAACGCATTCTGCGCGATGAGGAAACCGACGAAGACCTCCAGCTCATCTTCGCGCCCGGCTCGTCACTTGGCGGAGCGCGGCCCAAGGCCTCGGTCGTGGACCAGCACGGTCATCTCTCCATCGCCAAGTTTCCCAAAGAGACCGACGACTACAGCATGGAGACATGGGAGGAGATCGCCCTACGACTGGCGGGCCAAGCCGGCATCGCCACGCCGCTCCACGAACTGATCGATGTCGCCGGCAAGAAGGTCATGCTGTCGCGGCGCTTCGATCGAGATGGTGCGGTCCGCATTCCCTTCCTGTCGGCGATGGCGATGATGGGAGCCAAGGATGGCGAGCGCGGCAGTTATCCGGAGATCGTCGACGCCCTGGCCGAGCATGGCGCGCAGGGGAAGACCGATGCCCACGCCCTTTATCGCCGTGTCGTCTTCAATGTGCTGATCTCAAATGTCGACGATCATCTGCGCAATCACGGCTTCCTCTGGCTGGGTAAGGCCGGATGGTCACTGTCCCCAGCGTATGACCTCAATCCCGTGCCGACCGATATCAAAGCGCGAGTGCTGACGACCAACATCGATCTCGATGAGGGCACCTGCTCGCTCGACCTTCTGGAAGAGGCCTCGGAGTTCTTCGCCCTCACGTTGGCGCAGGCTCGCACGGTCATCAAGGACGTGGCGACCGTGACCTCAACTTGGCGCGAAACTGCAAAGGCGGTCGGCGCGAGACCGGCTGAGATAAACCGCATGGCCAGCGCCTTCGAGCATGACGACCTCAAGCGGGCGCTGGCCCTATGACGAGAACCTTCCTTCACAGCTTCGATCCACCGTCGGCCAGCCCCGTCAACGCCGCTACAGTCGACCTGGACGTGGCGGATATCGAGGACGCCGGCATTCGCGAGGTGCTTCAGACGCCGGGCGCCGCCTATGGCGCGTGGTCCAACCTCATCCGCTGGGTTGGCGACCATCTCGCCATGCAGGATGGCGAATGCAAAGATCAGCTTCACGATATCGCGCACATTGACGGCTGTGGCTGGAGCGCCGCGATCCTTCACTTTTCCCACACATCATACGGAGATCGTCCGGCGTGATCTCCGTCAGCAGCCTGTTTCGGAATGTCGGCAGAATGTCGCGCTCGTAGATGGAGCGCCGCATAGCCCGCGTGCTGTCCGCCATGCGCGATTCCTGGAACCACTTTTCGCCGAACTCGCCGAACCGCTTCGCCTCCTTCAGTCGACGCTTGTCTTGTTGCTTCTCTTGAGCAGGCGACCGCCCCTCAGAAATGGCCCGCTTCGCGTCGATTAGCTTCTCGCGAGCCCTGGCTAGCGAAAGGGCGTCGGGACCATATCGACCGAGCGTCAGCGTCTCGCGCCGTCCGTTGAGCCGGTAGTCGCAGCGGAATACGATGGTCCCTGACGGCTGGACCACGACTTACATACCGTCACGATCGCTCACCTTGTACAATTTTTTCTGTTATTTCAGTGCCTTAATAGAAGTGTTGGTAAGCATGAGAGCCTCCAATTCTGTCCAAACAACAGCAGAGAGGCGCCAATTATACCGTCAGGCCAAAACAGGCGTCGCTGGAAGCGATTTTATCTCGTAATTTCAAATATTTATGGTCAAAAACTATACCGTCAGCAGCTCTCTTAGCCCTGACGGTATAGGTAAACCCCTAACCGAACAAGTTCCCCCATACCGTCCGCTATACCGTCAAATCGGAGCATTGCCCCTCGATAGACGACGATAGATGATGATATTTTTATCGTTTTTTCTCATACGGTTAGATCGCAACATGGCGTGCAATCGGATACCGCCAGAGGGGTAAAAATCATTCCCACTCGATCGTGCCGGGCGGCTTCGAGGTGTAATCGTAGACCACGCGGTTGATGCCCTTGACCTCGTTGATGATGCGGGTCGCGACGCGGCTGAGGAAGGCCGCGTCGAAGGGGTAGATATCCGCCGTCATGCCGTCGGTCGAAGTGACCGCGCGCAGGCCGCAGACGCTGTCGTAAGTACGACCGTCGCCCATCACGCCCACCGTCTTGACCGGCAGCAGCACCGCAAAGGCCTGCCAGATCGCGTCGTAGAGACCGGCGTTGCGAATCTCCTCGAGGTAGACCGCGTCCGCCTTGCGCAGGATGTCGCAGCGCTCGCGGCTGACTTCGCCGGGGATGCGGATGGCAAGACCCGGGCCGGGGAACGGGTGACGACCGACGAAGACGTCGGGCAGGCCCAGTTCGCGGCCCAGTTCGCGCACTTCGTCCTTGAACAGTTCGCGCAGCGGCTCGACGAGCTTCATGTTCATGCGCTCGGGCAGGCCGCCGACGTTATGGTGGCTCTTGATCGTCACCGAAGGACCGCCGGTAAACGAAACGCTTTCGATCACGTCCGGATACAAGGTGCCCTGCGCCAGGAACTCGGCGCCGCCGATCTTCTTGGCCTCGTCCTCGAACACGTCGATGAAGGTCTTGCCGATGAACTTGCGCTTGGCTTCGGGGTCGGTGACGCCCTCAAGTCCGTTGAGGAACAGCGTCGAGGCATCGACGTGGACCAGCGGGATGTTGTAGTGGCCGCGGAACAGGCTGACGACCTGGTCCGCCTCGCCCATGCGCATCAGGCCGTGATCGACGAACACGCACGTGAGCTGGTCGCCGATCGCCTCGTGGATCAGCACTGCCGCAACGGCGGAATCGACGCCGCCCGAAAGGCCGCAGATCACCCGGCCCTCGCCCACCTGCGCGCGGATTTCCTCGATCTTGGTCTTGCGAAATTCGGCCATCGTCCAGTCACCGGTCAGACCGCAGACATGGCGCACGAAGTTCTTGAGCAGCTTGCCGCCGTCGGGCGTGTGCACGACCTCGGGGTGGAACTGCATCGCGTAGATGCGCTTCTCGTCGTTGGCGATCACCGCGAAAGGCGCGCCTGCGCTCGATGCGACCGGGCGGAAGCCGGGAGCGAGGCTGGTCACCTTGTCGCCGTGGCTCATCCAGACCTGATGCTTCTCGCCGACCTTCCACAGGCCGTTGAACAGAGCGCACTCATCGCCGATCTCGATGAAGGCGCGGCCGAACTCGCCCCCATCGCCGCCGGTCACTTCACCGCCCATCTGATGCATCAGCGACTGCTGGCCGTAGCAGATACCCAGGATCGGGCGGCCGCTCTCGAGGATCACGTCGGGGATGCGAGGACCGTTCTCATCCAGCACCGAGGCGGGCGAGCCGGAGAGGATTACGCCCACCGGGTTCATGCGGCGGAACGCCTCCTCAGCGGCGTTGAACGGGGCGATCTCGGAATAGACGCCGGCCTCGCGCACGCGCCGGGCAATCAGCTGCGTCACCTGGCTGCCGAAGTCGACGATCAGAACGGATTCGGTGGGCTGGATATTCATGGCGAGCCACTAGTCGCGCGCGGGTTGGCTGTCCAGCCCCCGAAACGCGGCAGATGACGCATCATTACTGCGCCAGGCAACCCGTCAGGGCAGTTTTCCATTTCTTTGCGTAGGCTCCGCGATTTTGAGTTCGCATTGCAGCATTTAGCGTCGCACCGATAATTGCCTATTTTTTAGGCAATCCACTAAAGACTGCTGAAGGCTTGCCGGAGGCCCACGTCAGTCAGATCGACACAGCGATAACAGCAACAGGAGAAAACCGGTCATTTTCGGCGATGACTTGAGCGCAATGCACGCCGAATCGAGCCTCTGTTGCAAGACATGCAACATAACTTGCCCCTTTTGAATTTGCGCAAAATTTGTGCATCGCTATTTGCCGCATCGCAGCAAGAGGCGCCGGAACGCTTCCTGCCGCACGCAAGGCGGAGCGCCGGAACGCTCCGCATATGCGATGAAACGATAAGAATGTTTGCAGGAGCTTTATTATGACCCTCGTGCACCGCACGTTCGGGTTCGCTGCCGCGCTGGGCACCAGCGCGCTGGCGTTCGCGCTTACCCTCGCCTGATTTTCCAGGCGCCGGTGGCGTTACCCTGAATTACCCATGAGAAGGGCGGCCCCAGGGCCGCCTTTTTTCGTACCAACGTCATGCTGCCATCTTCACAGGCATGGTCACGCCGCCACGCGAAGAAAGCATTGCCTTGCGGCCAGTATCCGGCAAGCGCCATGCGGGCAGATCCAGCAGCCAGTCCGCCGCTCCCGTCCGCAACAACGCACCATGTGCCACCAGGCACGCTGTCACGATCAGCGGCACAGCCAGGAGCGGATAGACTGCTCCTGCCCAGACACTGGTGAGGATAGGCGTAGCGCAGCGCTCGAGGAGGAAGGCCAGCCCGGGCATCATCAGGAAGTGCATGAGGTAGATCGGCAGGGTTCGCTTGGCGAGCCAGGAGGCAGGCGCGATCAGCGCCGAACTCCGACGCACCAAGAGCATGCAAAGCATCGCACCGGCCGCTACCGCCAGAATATCCACCGGCAGCAGAAACGTGTCGGACTTCAAAGCCACGGCCGCCCCGACAAGGTACGCCCCGCCCAGTACCAATACGCGCGAAGCCGTTGCGCGCTCGACGAACGCCAGGACCTGGTCCTTCATGCGCACACCAGCGACAAAGAAAATCGCACAGCGCAGCATCTTGGGCTGATGTGCGGACAGGTGCCCTTCGAACATAGTCCCCAGCACTGACAGCACTGCACAGAGCAGCAGCGCCGCCCAGACCGGCAGCGGCAAAGTGATCCTGGTCAGCAGGTAATACATGCCCAGCGCCAACAGGTACCATGACATGCGGGTCAGAAGCAGCACGGGCAGGAGGCGGTTATCCGCCGTCCATTCAAACCAGGACGCGGCCGGGTCCATCGGCACCAGGACCTGGTAAATCACGCCCCAGGCGAAGTAGAGGTAGAGCGGCCTCACCAACCGGCTGCGCTGCGTATCGAGGCGCGGCCGCATGACCGACTCAGAAGCGAGAATCCCGGAGACAAGAAAGAACAGGGGCATACGCACCGGCCGGATGAAACCGTTCAAGACATGCCAAGCCGCCGCCAGTTCCACATTGTTCGCCCATGGCATCAACGCAACCTGCTCACCCAGATGCATCATCACCACCAGCAAAATACATCCCGCCTTGGCAAAATTGGGCCAGACAAGGTCCCTCTGGGAAACGTCCGTAATCATGCGCTCTAACCCCCTGTTCAGAGCAGGAAGCTAAGGAGATATATTTATTCCGACGTTAATCATTAGAAGCCGCAGACAAGTAACAATCAATTGCACTGGCGAAGACATCAGAATTACAGATATTTAATTCTGGTAGACGGGCGTCACCCCCCACGCATGTCGTTCCCGCCGCCTGCCTGCATCGCTTCGCCGCAGCCTCGCCGAACCACTGTCGCACCCTTGTGGAAAACCCCGGCCTCAGAGCCGGTTTCGCTTGGGTTTACCCCCCTCAGACCCTATATGCTCGCCATGGCCAGCAATCCCGAAAACAAGAACCAGAACTCCTACGGTGCCGATTCGATCAAGGTCCTCAAGGGCCTCGACGCGGTCCGCAAGCGCCCCGGCATGTACATCGGCGATACCGATGACGGCTCGGGCCTGCACCACATGGTGTTCGAGGTTTCGGACAATGCCATCGACGAGGCGCTCGCCGGTCACTGCGACCTGGTGCTGATCGAACTCAATCCCGACGGCTCGGTTTCAGTCGAGGATAACGGCCGCGGCATTCCCACCGGCATTCACGCCGAGGAAGGGGTTTCCGCTGCCGAGGTCATCATGACCCAGCTGCACGCGGGCGGAAAGTTCGAGAACACCTCGGACGACAATGCCTACAAGGTCTCGGGCGGCCTTCACGGCGTCGGCGTTTCGGTGGTGAACGCGCTGTCGGAATGGCTGGAGCTGACGATCTGGCGCGAGGGCCAGGAGCACTGGATGAAGTTCGCGCACGGCGATGCCGTGGCACCGCTGGTGGTCAAGGGCCCCGCCCCCAAGGCCGAACAGAACCCGGACGATAACGGCTTCAAGAAGGGCACGCGCGTGACCTTCCTCGCCTCGACCGACACGTTCAAGAACGTCACCGAGTTCGACTTCGACAAGCTGGAGCACCGCTACCGCGAACTGGCGTTCCTCAATTCAGGCGTGCGCATCAAGCTGCGCGACAAGCGCCACGAAGAGGTCAAGGAGCACGATCTGTTCTACGAAGGCGGCATCGCGGCCTTCGTGAAGTATCTCGACCGCAACAAGACCGCGCTCTTGGCCGAGCCGATCGCGATCTCGTCCGAGCGCGACGGCATCGGCATCGACGTCGCGCTGGAGTGGAACGATTCGTACTACGAGAACGTCCTGTGCTTCACCAACAACATCCCGCAGCGTGACGGCGGCACCCACCTTGCCGCCTTCCGCGCAGCGCTGACCCGCACGCTCAACAACTATTCCGAGAAGTCGGGCCTGCTCAAGAAGGAGAAGGTCTCGCTGACGGGCGACGACATGCGCGAGGGTCTGACCGCGATCGTCTCGGTCAAGCTGCCCGATCCTAAATTCTCCTCGCAGACCAAGGACAAGCTGGTCTCCTCCGAAGTGCGCCAGCCCCTGGAAAGCCTGATGGCGGACCGCATGAACGACTGGCTGGAGGAGAACCCCGCCCATGCCAAGTCGATCGTCCAGAAGATCATCGACGCCGCCGCCGCCCGCGAAGCCGCCAAGCGTGCCCGCGAACTGACCCGCCGCAAGGGCGCGATGGACATCGCCAGCCTGCCCGGCAAGCTGGCCGACTGCCAGGAGCGCGATCCCTCGCTGTGCGAACTGTTCCTGGTCGAGGGCGATTCGGCAGGTGGCTCCGCCAAGCAGGGGCGTGACCGCAAGACCCAGGCGATCCTGCCGCTCAAGGGCAAGATCCTCAACGTCGAGCGTGCGCGGTTCGACCGCATCATCTCGTCCAAGGAAGTCGGCACGCTGATCCAGGCGATGGGCACCGGCATCCGCGACGATTTCACGCTCGACAAGCTGCGCTACCACAAGATCGTCATCATGACCGACGCAGACGTCGACGGTGCGCACATCCGCACCCTGCTGCTGACGTTCTTCCACCGCCAGATGCCCGACATCATCCGCGCCGGGCACCTCTTCATCGCCCAGCCGCCGCTCTACAAGGTGTCGAAGGGTCGCTCGGAGGTCTACCTCAAGGACGGTGCCCACCTCGACCGCTATCTGGTCGAGGCCGGCCTCAACGGCCGCGTGCTCGAAACCTCGGGCGGCGCGCGTCTCGGGCCTGACCTCGAAGCGCTGGTCGAGCACGCGATCCGCATGCGCAACCTGATGGCCTTCGTGCCACGCCGCTACGACCCCGTCATCATCGAGGCACTGGGCCTCGCCGGCGTGTTCGAGCCCGACCTGTCGATCGAGGCCCGCAGCGCCGCCCTCACCCGCACCGCGGCATGGCTCGATCGCGGCGACACCGAGGCCCGCTGGTCGGCCCGCCTGTCCGAAGACGGCACCGTCGAGGTCGAACGCCTGTGGCGCGGCGTCACCGATCACCACAAGATCGAAGGCAGCTTCCTCTCCAGCGCCGAGGCCCGCAAGCTCGCCCGCCTCGCCGCCGAGAACGCCGAAGTCTACGCCGGTACCGCGCGCCTGGTGCGCGCCAGCGCAGCCGAGGCAGAGCCCGAGGCGACCGTGGATGCAGACGGCGAGGACGAACCCGTCGTCGCTGCCCGCCCGACCCAGGGCGCGGACGTCATCACCCGTCCCAGCCAGCTCCTCGCGCTGGTGCTTGCCGCCGGTCGCAAGGGCCTGTCGATCGCCCGCTACAAGGGTCTGGGCGAGATGAACGCGGACCAGCTCTGGGAAACCACGCTGGACCCTGAAAACCGCGTGCTGCTGCAGGTCAAGGTCGAGGACGCCGACGTGACGGACGAGATCTTCACCCGCCTAATGGGCGATATCGTCGAACCGCGCCGTGACTTCATCCAGGAAAACGCACTCAACGTCGCCAACCTCGACGTTTGATCCACGCACGGCGTTGATAATCAGAAAGGGCGGGAGCGCACTGGATGCACTCCCGCCCTTTTGCGTGGGCGCTCTTGTCTTGCGCGCTTGCTGAGGCATCATGCTGCAACTGCACAGCTGGAGCCGCCCATGCCCGACACGCTTCCCCTTTCGCTTGACGACGACCTGAAGCACGACCTCGTCACCCGCGGCTACGACCGGCGCAGCTTCGGACGGATCGCCGTGCTGCTCGGCGGCGGGGTCGCGGCGGCGCAGGTCATGCCAGGCTTTGGGCCTGCCTTCGCGCAAGTGCCCAAGGCCGCGACAGGGACCGTCCGGATCGGCGCCAACGAGTGCTGGACCGGCCCCTTCCCCGCCGGGGTGCAGGCCGCGATGAAGGCGGTCACGCAAGGCAACCGCTACGAACCCGACGGCGAGATCCAGAAGCTGCGCGACACCGTCGCGATGGTCGAACGGGTGCCTGCAGATCGCGTCGTCGCCTGGCCGGGCTCGAGCGATCCGCTCGCCCGCATCGCCGTCACGTTTGCGTCCCCTACACGCGGGATCGTCACCGCCGACCCGACCTTCGAGCCGATCTGGCAGGTGGGCGAATGGCTGGGGGCCAAGGTGTCGAAAGTCCCGCTCACACCGACCAACGGTCATGACGTGCGCGCGATGCTCTCCGCCGATCCGAACGCGGGGCTCTACTATATCTGCACGCCCAACAACCCCACCGGCACGCTGACCCCGCTTGCCGACATCGAGTGGCTGCTCGCCGCCAAGCCCAAGGACGCGGTGGTGCTGGTGGACGAAGCCTATCTCCACTTCGCCGGCGCCCCCAGCGCGATGCCGCTTGCCGCGACGCGCAGCGACGTGATCGTGATGCGGTCGTTCTCCAAGCTGTTCGGGATGGCGGGCATGCGCCTTGGCCTGACGGTGGCCGATCCTGCGCTGCACAAGCGGATGATGCGCTACGACGGCGATCTGGTGACGATGATGCTGCCGATCACGGCCGTCGCCTGCGGGACCGCCTCACTGACGCAGACGGGCGAGATCGCCGCACGGCGGAGCCAGATGGAGGCCGCGCGCGAGGAAACGCTGGCGAACGTCGCGAAACGGGGCCTGAAGGTTCTGCCGGGCAGCCGCGCCAATATGTTCCTTCTCGAATGGAACGACCGTTCGCCCAAACAGATGAGCGAGGCGTTTCTGGCGCAGGGCGTACAGATCGGCCGCTCATGGAGCGCCTATCCGCGGATGTCGCGGATCACCGTGGGTTCGGCCGAGGACATGGCGAAGTTTCGGCTGGCACTGGACCGTATCCTAACTGGGTGAGCTAACGCGTATCATCTCCGCCGAACGGGAACAGCCAGCCAGCATGGCCATTGGGTGTGGCCACGCCTGGTATCATCACGGTGCCGCCCTCACACGCAGACTGGATCATTTCGCTGGTGCGGCATAATGCCGCTGGATCAAGCGGATTGTCGCTGCGGGCAAGAAGGATCGCTTGCGATGGCCAGCGACATTCATTTCAAGAATGGCTGGGTGATGCGGGCGCCGCTCCATGCCGGTGGCGCTCAGCGCATCATGGCGACGCAACGGAATGCCGGCCAGGAAATCGTTGGTTTGCTGAGATCACGATGGCGCGCCGTTCCTATCCGGCTGGGCCAAGGGTGCTGGTCGCAAACCGCTCTTCGCGAACGGAAGGCCCGGCCATCGATAATGAGCCGGCCAGAGCGGCCGATCCTGCGATCTCGCGCCTCAGTGCGGCAAGCGCGGCTGAGAGGACAGGGGATTACTGCAAGAGAGCTACACTCAAGGCCGATATGGGCACTGAATGTTCGGAATTTCATCACGCATCAGCTGAACGCGCGCCTTGCGGGAGCGATGCGATGGGTCACGAAACAGTCGGAGCATGTCCTGCTCGTCACGTCGAAGCCAGAACTCCAATCCGGTCGAGGGGTCAAATCCCGCGCACGTGGCCAATCGCAGCCCCACACTATCCGCGCGATCCTCCATCCGCCTGCGTTCCGCAAGACTTCCCGCCGTCCCGTCGTGGTAGATGACATGGCCCAATTCATGCCCGGCGACCAAAGCCAGTTCATCGTCGTTAACGGCAAATGCGATCAGCTTGCTGGATATCGCGACGTTACTGCCGTCAGAAAACGCGGTGATCCCCTCACCGGTCTTGATCACGAAGCGCGCTGCGCAAGTCAGTTGCGGCTGGATGTGAACCTCGAAGGCGTTACCGTCACGGCGCAATCCGAGCTGGATCACCTTCGCTACAGGCTGCTGTGCCAAGCGCTGTTCTATCTCATCGGCGATCAGCGCAGCGTCAGGTGAAGCGGCGATTATCGCGCCAGCTGTTTCACCATTGACGGCCAGCAATTCGTCACCCACGCGGACACCCGCAAGGTCCGCAGGGCCACCTTTGACCACGGCAGCGATCTGGGGCTTATCATTCATGCTCAGCAGCTGCGAGACGGCCGGCCGGTCACTTTCGGAATAAGCGCCGATGTAGTCGAGGCTCATTCCGGTACCGGCGACCTTGCTGGAGCACAAATCCACAGCGGCCAGATTCAGTCTGTAGCCAACCGTGGTCAGTTTCGCCATTTGGACCCGCAAGGCGACGGGCCAGGGTTCGCTCGGCGGCGCCGCGAAAACCGATGGGCTCGATAGCGCCCCTGCTGCAAGAGGCAGCAGGACGAGGGCCCATCGGCAAACCTGATGTTGCAACCGCCTCGGTGCAGCGACAGCGGTGCGATGCACCATGGAACTTCGAATGCCGGTGTTCATAAATCTCATTTTTACCGCAATAAGCTTACCGCCAGAAATGATAGCGCCCTTGCCGCATTGCGAGAAACCGCAATTGGCAAAGCAGATACGGGCCACCCCTGCAATGGCTCGTGCCAGCGGCTTTCAAACGACCTTTTCCATTGGGCGACGTGGGCACACCTCGCATCTTGCTTCGCAAAGCACTCTGCCATCAAGCATCGCGTATCATCAGAAGCGAGCGGCCGCGTGCGGCCAGAACCACGAAAATTCGGCCCAGACCGCTTAAGGAGGAAAAACGGGTCAGTACCGCTGTAATTCCGCCCCACTTCACATTTGCACCGGGGCAGCAAACGGGCACGGGAACATGAACCTGGATCGCCTGGTTTCATTCCTGCCGGGGCTCGGATCGCGATGAGAGGTGTCGTTCGGTGCAGCCGGTATTGTCGCTGCCGAAGCGGTATCGCGGCAATGGCAACGCGGGCGCCCGTTCACGGCAGCAAGGTCAGAACCAGCGGTGATACGCCCTCGATGTACCATTTGACGGCAATGATCGCCGCCGCTGCGCTGCTTGCGTTGACGGCAAACCGGAGTTTGCTGGCACGGCGACCGCGATCATCGGCGCTGATCTCCATCACCGCGGCCATTGTCACGAAAATCACGACCTGCCAGCGCGTTTCAACATACTGGAACGTCGCGCGCGCGGCTGCCCCGCAAAGGGCGAATGCAATCGCCGTAACGAAAAAGCGCATTGATGATAGTAATTGCTGCACCGCGGCATTCTAGGAACTATGGGCCGGATACGCAACGCCGCTTATCGCGTCGCAGGCGATGGCCGCCCTATTGATAGCACCAAAACATTTACACCGATCGATCATGTTTGACGGGACGCTCGTCGCTTTCTGGACCACAAAATCCGGCGCAGACATTGCGCGCTGTTGCGGTGCCAGCGAGGCGAGCAAGGCACCGCTAGTCCCGTTGGCTGAAAGCGCCAAACGTCACCGGGACGGCCAGCAGGAACGGCAGCTCGGGGGAGGCAATGCGCGATTCGCTTCCGTTCTCATGAATCAGCACGACCCGTCCGACCCCAGGTGTGGCGACCACCGCCGATACGGTATCAACCCACTGATGAAGAACCTCGCGAACCCGGGCCAACGCCTCAGCTTCGCGGGTTGTCGTGCCGGAAGCTTCCAGTTCAGCCTCGAGGTCGACGATACGGCTGGTAGCAGCATCGATACGGTCGGCGTCGTTCGGATCAGTCATCGCAGCTCTCCTTGCGTCTCAGCCTTAGGAGCCCGGCGGCGCGCCCGACAAGCAAAGGGACGGCCCCATCGCTGCGGCGTTGATCTCATACGCCGCTCGAAGCGCGGATTGATCGGCCGGGGTCGCACCCTGGGCAGTTGCGCCCTGCAGCGCTGACGTGCAGGCTTCACATATGGCGAAGCAAAAACTGGAAAAGCTCCGCCCGCGCAGTGTCACCGCACCAGTTCTGGCATTAACGCTTATAGCGGGCCGCATCAGCGGCCGTGCCATGCTGAATTGATCCAGCATGCTCACGGATGCAGCGCCGCTCGGCGGCCCATTCCCGCTCGCCAGGCATGCCTTTTACAGCGGGTTATCCAGCTGGATGATCGCCTCGTCGCTGGCACGCTGGGTGGTCTTGAGCTGGCGCGCGGCCTTGAAGCTGGCGAGCACCGGCGCGTCACGCTCGTAGATGTCGTTGAACGCCTGCAGCGTCCCGTCGATCGAACGGGCGAAGGTGAAGTAGGTGAGATAGACCGGGAAGGTCCGGGTCATCGCCACTTTCTTGTACTCGCCCGCGCGCGACAGTTCGGCGGCATCGGTGCCGGACATGCCGGCGCCCAGGATTGCCATCGTCATGCCCAGTTCCACCGCGCGCTCGGTGCGGATGCAGCCGTGGCTGAAGGCACGCACGTCGGAGTTGAAGTAGGACTTCGCGGGCGTGTCGTGCAGGTAGATCGCATGCGGGTTAGGCATGTCGATCTTCATGAGGCCAAGCGCATTGCTGGGACCGGGCTGCTGGACGACGGTGATCATCCCGTTCTCGGCCTTGTAGCCCTTGTAACCGTTGTTGGCGGCCCACTTCGGGTTGTTCATGACCTTGGCGCCCAGCCCTTCGCCCTTGACGATCGACTGCGGCACCGTCCAGGTCGGGTTGAACACGACCGCGCTGACCGTCTCGGCCAGCTGCGGGGTGGCGGTACGACCAGGCTTGCCCACCACCGTCTTGTAAGTGCGCAGGATCTTGTTCTTGACCACCAGGCGCAGCTGGAATTCCGGCACGTTGGTCATCAGGTAGACGGTCCCGAGATCGCGGGCGAGCCAGCGCCAGCGGTCCATGTTGGCCTGGATCAGCGCGCGGCGATCCTTCTGCGCCATCGGCGTGGCGTTGAGCGCATCCTTGAGCGCGGCATAATCCGGGTTGGTCGGCGCGAGCTTGGCGACGACACCGGCAACGTCATGGTCGGACAGCGCCTGCGCCATGATCTGCTGGGTGGGCATGGTGTCCTGGTCGGGATCGACCGCGAACCACTGGACGCGCGCAGGCATCGGCGTGCGGCCGTCGCGCAGGTCCTCGATCAGCCAGGCGAAGACGCGGCTCGCGAGCGCGTCGAGCGCATCGCCCTCACCCTTGGCGATGGCGGCCTTGAGCGCCGCGGGCTGGTAGTCGGCCGGGATCAGGCCTTCCTTGCCGATGTAGCCGATCGTGGAGAGCAGCGCCTGCGCATCCGACACAGTCCAGGGCATGACGGGCTCGGCCAGCGTCACTTCCTGCACGATGGGAGAGGAGACAGTCGGCGCCTGTACCGGCACGGCGCCCGGGGCAGAGGAGGGCTGCGCGGTCGGGACCGCTGCAGGACGCACCGGCCTCGCGGTCGCAGGAGCCGTCGGTGTCGGCATCGCGACGGTCGGCGGGAGCAGGTCCTCGGGCAACTTCTCGGTCTTGATCTTCTGCGCCTGAACCGGCTGCACGCCGACAGCCAGAAGCGTCAGCGCCGACACGACGCTGGAACCGAAGCGCTTGAAACTCACCATATTGCCTTGAAACCTGCCCGATGGAGACCTTGGGGGGAAGACGCGCGGCGCTCTCCAAGGTTGCCGCCACGCCGCATAGATGTGCCCGTTTACGCGCCATTCTTCAAGGATGCGACATGTCCCGGCGATGAATTGCTTGCGCACAACCTTGCGCCGGGCGAGAGGCGCAGGCCTTATGCGTGCCGCTTTCACCCCCAACCCGCCTGCTTTGCCCGTGCTTGCCCCGGTCCTGGCCGTGGTCGCCGGGATCGCCGCATTCAGCGTCATGGATGCCGCGATGAAGGCCGCCTCGCTGGTTCTCGGCGTCGGCACGGCGCTGCTCCTGCGCAACCTGTTCGGAACGCTGCTGACGATCCCGCTGTGGCTGGCCAAGGGCCGCCCGACGCCGACCCGCAAGGTCGCACTGTTCCACTTCCAGCGCTCTTGCGTCACCTCGGTGATGGCGGCGCTGTTCTTCTACGGCCTCGTGCGCATCCCGATGGCCGAGGGCATGGCGATTTCGTTCTTCGCGCCGATCATCGCGCTCTATTTCGCGGCGCTGCTGCTGGGCGAGACGATCCGGCCGCGCGCTATCTTCGCCGCCCTGCTCGGCCTTGTCGGCATGGTGGTGATCGGTGCTGACCGCTTCGGAGCCGGGCAGTACGGGGCCGAAGCGGTCAAGGGCACCGCCGCCATCGTGCTCTCCGCGGTATTCTATGCACTCAACCTCGTCATGCAGCGCAAGCAGGCCCTGCTCGCAGGGCCCGTGGAGATCGCGCTGTTCCAGAATCTCAATGTCACGGTGCTGTTCGCCCTGTTCGCCCCGTTCTACTGGACCATGCCCGATGCCGCGAGCCTTGCATGGACGCTGCTCGGCGCCGTGCTCGCCACCATCGCGCTGCTGTTCCTGTCCTGGGGCTATGCGCGGGCCGAGGCGCAGGTGCTCGTGCCGGTCGAGTACACCGGGTTTCTCTGGGCCACGCTCATGGGCTGGATGGTGTTCGGCGAACGCCCCGGGCTCGGGATCGTCGCAGGTGCGGCATTGATCGTGACGGGTTGCTGGATCGGCACGCGCCCCGCCCAAAACAACACCTAAGTCTAGCCTCGCGCACCCTTGACCTTGGGCCGCCGAGAGCCCACGTCCGGGACTAGAGATTTCCGCCTGTCGCACTGCAACACGACGCAGCAAATCGTGTTGTCCCCGAGGCAGGCTCTACACAAAAGGGGATAAAGCCCACCATGACACAGGTCGGACAGGACTCGCTCGGCACCCGCAGCACCATGACCGTCGGCGGCAAGACCGTCGCTTACTACTCGCTAGCCAAGGCATCCGAGAAACTGGGCGATGTTTCCCGCCTCCCCTTCTCGATGAAAGTGCTGCTCGAGAACCTGCTGCGCTTCGAGGACGGCGGCTTCACCGTCGGCACCGAGCATATCCAGGCCGTGGTGGACTGGCAGAAGAACCCCGTCACCGGCGAGGAAATCCAGTACCGCCCGGCCCGCGTTCTCCTCCAGGACTTCACTGGCGTCCCCTGCGTGGTCGATCTTGCCGCCATGCGCGATGCGATCGCCAAGCTCGGCGGCGACACCAGCAAGATCAACCCGCTGGTCCCGGTGAACCTCGTCATCGACCACTCGGTCATGGTCGATGAATTCGGCCACCCCAAGGCCTTCGAAGAGAACATGGAGATCGAGTACGCCCGCAACATGGAGCGCTACGACTTCCTCAAGTGGGGCTCCAAGTCGCTCTCCAACTTCTATGCGGTGCCGCCGGGCACCGGCATCTGCCACCAGGTCAATCTGGAGAACATCGCGAAGACCGTGTGGTCGAGCGAGGACCAGAACGGTGAACTGGTCGCCTATCCCGATACCTGCGTCGGCACCGACAGCCACACCACGATGGTCAACGGGCTCGGCGTACTGGGCTGGGGCGTCGGCGGGATCGAGGCCGAGGCCGCAATGCTCGGCCAGCCGGTGTCGATGCTGATCCCCGAAGTCGTCGGCTTCAAGTTCGTGGGCGAGCTGAAGGAAGGCGTCACCGCCACCGACCTCGTGCTCACCTGCACCTCGATGCTGCGCAAGCACGGCGTCGTCGGCCGCTTCGTCGAGTACTTCGGCCCCGGCCTCGCCTCGCTCAGCCTCGCCGACCGCGCGACGCTCGCCAACATGGCCCCCGAATACGGCGCGACCTGCGGCTTCTTCGGCATCGACGGCAAGACGCTGGACTACCTGCGCCTGACCGGCCGCGAGGAAGAGCAGATCGCCCTCGTCGAGGCTTATGCCAAGGAGCAGGGTTTCTGGATGGAGCCGGGCGCGCCCGATCCGATCTTCTCCAGCACGCTGGAGCTGGACCTGTCGACCGTCGTGCCTTCGCTCGCCGGTCCCAAGCGCCCGCAGGACTGGGTCGCCCTTCCCGAAGTGGACGACGTGTTCAACGCCGATATGGCCGCGACGTACAAGAAGACCCCGCAGCGCGTCCCCGTCGAAGGCAAGGACTTCGACATCGGTGACGGCGACGTCATGATCGCGGCGATCACCAGCTGCACCAACACCTCGAACCCGAGCGTTCTTGTGGCCGCCGGTCTCGTCGCCAAGAAAGCGGACGAGCTGGGTCTGAAGCCCAAGCCCTGGGTCAAGACCAGCCTCGCGCCGGGATCGCAGGTCGTCACCGACTATCTCAACAAGGCGGGCCTGCAGGCGCACCTCGACAACATCGGCTTCAACCTCGTCGGCTACGGCTGCACCACCTGCATCGGCAACTCCGGCCCGCTGGCCGAGCCGATCAGCAAGGCGATCAACGACAACGGCCTCGTCGCCAGCGCCGTGATCTCGGGCAACCGCAACTTCGAGGGCCGCGTCTCGCCCGACGTGCGCGCCAACTTCCTCGCCTCGCCGCCGCTCGTCGTCGCCTATGCGCTCAAGGGCACCGTGGTGGAGGACTTCCTCACCACCCCCATCGGCAAGAGCAAGGACGGCGTGGACGTGTTCCTCAGGGACATCTGGCCGACCAACCTCGAAGTCGCCGAGACGATGACCGCCGCCGTCGACCGCCAGATGTTCCAGGCCCGCTACGCCGACGTCTACAAGGGCGACAAGCACTGGCAGGCGATCAATGTGGTCGGCTCGGAAACCTACAAGTGGCGCGCCGGGTCCACCTACGTCGCCAACCCGCCCTACTTCGAGGGCATGGAGATGACCCCGGCCCCGGTGACCGATATCATCGAGGCCAAGCCGCTGCTGATCCTGGGCGATTCGATCACCACCGACCACATCTCTCCGGCCGGCTCGATCAAGGCCGACAGCCCGGCGGGTAAGTGGCTGATGGAGCACCAGGTCGCCAAGGCGGACTTCAACTCCTACGGCTCGCGCCGCGGCCACCACGAAGTGATGATGCGCGGCACGTTTGCCAACATCCGCATCCGCAACGAGATGGTCCCCGGCATCGAAGGCGGCATGAGCCGCTTTGGCGAGGAGCCCGGCGCGGTCTACGACGTCGCGCAGAAGTACAAGGCGCAAGGCACCCCGCTGGTGGTGATCGCCGGCAAGGAGTACGGCACCGGCTCCTCGCGCGACTGGGCGGCCAAGGGCACCAACCTGCTGGGCGTGCGCGCGGTCATCGTCGAAAGCTTCGAGCGCATCCACCGCTCCAACCTCGTCGGCATGGGCGTGCTGCCGCTGCAGTTCAAGGAGGGCGACAGCCGCCACTCGCTGGCGCTGAATGGCGACTGCGCCTTCACCATCAAGGGCGTGGCCACCCTGAAGCCGGGTCAGGACGTGGAAGTCGAGGTGACCCGTCCGGATGGCACGCAGTTCACCTTCACGGCGCTGTGCCGCATCGATACCGCCAACGAGGTCGAATACTTCAACAACGGCGGCATCCTGCAGTACGTGCTGCGCAACCTCGCCGCGAGTTGATCCGACGCGGCGCGTCGGATGCCGAAACGAAAACCCCGCCTGGCGCGATCCAGGCGGGGTTTTCTATGCTGCCTCGCAGCACCTCAAAAATAGATATCGATGTAATCCGTCAGGCTGTCACACCATTCGAATTCGCGCAGCCGGTAATACCTGCGATTCTGTGTTATCGCAAAATGCCAGATTTTCGCCTTATCGCACTGGCGTCCGGCATCGGGCGTATCGGTGATGGCGATGCGGCCCTCGAAAGTGAAATAGTCTGCGCCAATCTCGGAGATGGTGCCGTCGAGGAACAGACGCCCCGCCCCGCCCGCTTCGGCCTGTGCACCGCGCAGCTTCCAGACGCCATCGTCCTGCCGCACCACTGCCGTGCCGCGCGTGTTCCAGTCGATCCACTGCAGCGCCAGTCCCTTGTTCGCCGCTAACCGCTGCGCGCTCTTCGCGTCGAGGATGCGGGTGGGCTGCGGCGTACTTTGGGCGGAAATGGACGGACCGAGCGGGATCAGCAGGCCGGCGAGCAGAAGGGAGCGAATACGCATCGCGTGACATTACGGGGCTCAGCGCCGACATGGAAGACCTTGCGCTTGCACGCTTGGCCACGGGCGGTTCGTCGCAAGTCATTCCCGTCCGGCATTCGGGGTCAGAGGTGCACGAAGCGGCCGCTCGCGCCGATCACAAGGCACGCATCCTCGCTTCAGTTACACAGGATGGGTAACACAGTCGCTTCCGAGAAAAGCGTCCGGATTGTCGAGATCGAAAGCATCGATCGGCGATTCCTCGCCCGCAAGGTCGATCTGGTAAATCCGGTATCCTGAATCCCGAAAGAACTGGAAAATTGCTGCCGCCTTCTCGCGATTGGCCGCGGCAACATCCTTATCGATGGCTTCCCGATCGTCGCCCATATAATTCGGCAATACCTCAACGAAGCAGATCGGCCGGGCGCGTGCGATCGTTTCGGACAAGCCCCGGAATACGCTCAGTTGGGCACCTTCGACATCGACCTTGATAATGGCCGGCGCGAGCATGTTCAGATCCTGCAACGCCCCGTCCCCTTTGCGCGCCGGAACGAACTGGGGCGGCACAGTGTCAACATACCGCGCCCTCGATTGCACATCGAGCGTCCCCATTTCATCGTAAGAACCCTCCGCGTAGAACGGCAGGAGGCAATCACTGTCGCTGAGCGCAACGCCGACCACCGTCGCGTCACGAAGGGCGTTGTCCTTGATGAAAAGCTGAGCGAGCGCGCAACATGCAGACTGCGGCTCGAATCCGACATTCTCTCTGTCCGCGTCGATCGACAGGATGCGCAGCAACGTCTGCCCCTCGTTCACTCCGACATCAACGATCGGTCCAGCCTGCGAAGCCATCGCGGCGCCCAGGGCTTGGCAAGGTACGGCTCGTGCCCCATGTCGACGGCAAACTGGCTTGGAAGGTAGCCCTTCACGCGGTAGCGACGGGTACCGATGGAAACCGGACTGCCGAGTTCCCGAGCAAGGCGCGCAAAATGAAAACGCAAGCTTTGCAACTTCATCAGCTCTGATGCCGGGAAATTGTTCATCCGGCCCGCTGGATACCAGCCCTGAAAATGACCGGGTACTGGGACAATCAACCGCGCTGTTACTGCCGTTTTGCGACCGTAGCGCGGGCTCATCGCATTATCACCAGTGTGTATATTGGTGACATGATAACTGACGATGATGACCGTTGTCGTAAATCGAATGTCATCCAGTCAGCGGCTTCGCACTGCGGCGCCTGCGCGTTGCGAAGCTCCGGGACAGCAGCCTCCCTTGCGCAAGAGCGCGTCGCCAGCACGCCTTGTCAAGCTGCCGCCCAGTGCCTGATCTCCTCCGCCAGCCCACGCGGCATGTGCTGCGGCAAGTCATCCAGGGCGAAGAAGCACGCCTCAACGATTTCGCGCCCATCGGCGCGCGGCTCGCCGCGGGCGGCCCCGCGCACGACCCGCACAACATTGCGGCTGCCGTGCAGTTCCTCGGTGCTCACTGTCAGCAAGCGCGCGCCAACGAGTGCGCAGCCGGTCTCCTCCAGAGTTTCACGCACCGCAGCGGCGACCGGGTCCTCGCCGGATTTGAGGCCGCCTCCAGGCGGCATCCATTTGTCTGAGCCATAGGAATGGCGTACCAGCAGGATGCGCTCATCCGCATCGAGCGCCAGTATGCGCACCCCGTCGAGGCGCGGACGCCATACGCGCCAGACCTTCACGCGTATCGCATGCGCCGCCCGGTAGAGCGCCCGGTGCAGCGGCGCGGGCAAACGGATCAGCAGAAGCAAGTGACTTTCGCGCTAGTCGTACGCAGCAGGCGGGCGACGGGCAGGTCATGCTCCCCGGCAATCGCCGCGTCGAATACCGCGCGCTTGTCGGCACCCCGGATGACGAACACGATCTCGTCGCTATCGATGAGCGAGGGGATGGTGAGGCTCACCCGATCAAACGGCGCCTCGGGAGGGAGCGGATCGGGGGTTAGCCGACGAACCGGCAGCACATCATCGACCTGGGGGTCGGTATTAGGGAACAGCGAGGCGATATGACCATCGCCGCCCATCCCCAGCCATGCGATGGCGAAATGCGGCGGCGTCGCATCCTCGGTCAGCGGGACGATCCTCGCGCCGGCGGGCTCGAGCCGGGCGCGGATCTTGCCAACGTTGCTGGCGGGATGGTCCTCGGCAACGATGCGGTCGTCGCCCGGCCACACCGCAATGCGCGGCCACGGGAGATCCTCGGCCGCAAGCCGCTCGAAGATCGGGAAAGGCGTGGAGCCGCCCGGCGCGGTCACGGCGATCTCGGTAGATATAGCCAGCGCACTGCGCAGGCGCGCGGCGAACCAGGTGGCGATGGCAGCGTCGTCGGCGCCTTCGATCATTTCGACGTTGAGCATAGGGAGCGCCCTAGCACTCCGCCGCTCGCTGCGGAATGGGCCAAGCGAGATTCTCGCGCACGAACCGGGCGCGCTGCTCGGCTTGGTCGGCCCGGTCGTCGATAATACCGTCAGTGGCGTTATCGCCGGCTTCTCCGGCCGATTGGCTTCTCCCGCCCTTCCTGAATCCCTTGCAAGCCGCGCGGCACCCTTGCGAAGCTCCCGACATCTGGTTGCCTGTGCGGCTTGATCGGATCCGGCCTGGCACAGTTCGTTGTATCGCTTACCCGTAGGGATCATGCATCGCCTCGCCGCCCCAGCTACGAGCTCCCGCGCCACGTGATGCTCCGGCAATCGTCAGGACCAAGGTTTCCCCTCCTGACGTCGTCATGCTATCGTCTCATTGCCAGACGACGGAGTTTTTGTGGCCGCCAAGTTCGCGCGATCAGGCACGAGCGGCAATGCGGCCTTTAGCCGTACGCGCGCCAGGACGAAAAGCATGGAGATTGCCAAGGACAAGGTGGATGAAGCCATACTCGCATTGCTTTGGCTCAACCAGCACGTAACGGGCGTGGCGTGGAAAGGCTTCGACTGGGCAACGATGAACCGCCTTCACGAGCGCGGGCTCATTTCCGACCCCGCACGGCGACGCAAGTCGGTGTGGTTCACCGAGGAGGGTGATGCCGCTGCGGAAAAAGCGTTCAGATCGCTGTTCAGCTCTGGAAATGACGAAACTTCCGGGTCAGAAACGACGCCGTAGTCGAGGAAAGGCACCCAGTGGCGGCTTTGGAGACCGAGAGCGAGGTCATCGCAGTGACCGGCTATGCGGCAGTGCGGGAGGCTTTCAACGATGTTCTTGACTTGTGTGTCGTCAAACTGACGCAGGCTGATCGCAGGTTCGCGTGGGAGGTCCTCGATCTCGCCGGCCTCGATGAAGATGACACGGCGGCCATAGAAATGCTGAGCGACACCGCTCTGTTCTCGCGGCGCGACCCGCTACGCGCGCGCCGCGCTATCGACAGGATCGCCGGCAAGCTGCCGGTCAAGCGCGATCCGCTCAAATCCGCGATCGCTGCGCGCCTGCCTGCAGCCATTTTCTCGATCTTTCGCGTGATCGGTCGTCACAAGGACGGGGGTGTACACGCACTGGATTTGCTGGATCGCCAGCGCCCCATCCATATCATGGATCATGCGCTAGCCCAGCAGGTACAAGTGATTGGCGAAGTGCTGATAGCGGGTCGCTTCGTGGACCTTGGCCCCTGGTATGTCGGCTTCGGGATCGTCGTTCCTTTGCGCAAAAGTGAAAGCCTTGCGATCATGCTCGCACTTTCCGCAAGTGATGGCGGTCCCGACGAGATCGAGGAGAAGCGTCACGATCTGCATGAACTGATTTACCAGTCGCACCTGATGGGTGAGGATCTGGTCATGCGCGCCGTTGAACCCATGATCTCCGCCATCGCGATGGGCATCGACATGGAAGAGGATTTCGACGCGGCGATGAAATCCCTGGCACCGGTCTTCCCTTCGCGGCGCACCGGTGGGCAGGCCGACAATAAGAACGCCAACGACAGGTGAACCCGCTTGAGCAGCGATATCAGGACCGAGCTCGAGAGGCTCAGCCACGCAGCACTGATTGACCTCATTGACGGCCATGCACGCGACGACGACCGGTTCAAGACCTGGCTCGCGACGCAACTGGCTATCCAGAACGCGCTGAATGACGGTGCCGGGCTGGATCCGGCACCATTCGAAGCGCGGATTGCCGCATTGCTCGCGCCACCGTTTGTAGGGTTCCGAGGAGGCTATCGGCACGATACCCTGTTCGAAGTCGACTACGAAGCACTCGATGAACTGGTTGCGCAGGCGAACACATTGCTTACCGCGAAAGACGGTGTCAGTGCGCTGGCGATCCTGATCCCTCTGGCGCGAGGGCTTGCCGAGGTTGCAGGCAATTGCGACGAGCGCGATGGCTGCTTCGAGGACCTGCTGGCGATTCTCAACGAGCGGATTGCGGTTGCCGTTCTTCTCGAGAGCGTCACCCGGGAGTCCTGCGACGATGCCTGCGACTCGCTCAGCCGCTGCCAGCACGAAATTGCCAAATACAGCGATAGCGGTGCATTCGAACTGGCCATCGCCGCCGCTTCGCGCCGATGGGATGACCCCGGCCTCGAGGATCTCCTGGCCGGTCGTGGCTCGACCTGGCCGCTGATCGGCAGCAGCGATGCCGATGAGGAGCGGCTTACCGCAGCCCGGCTGTCGGCGCTGGACGTGATGGATCGCCATCAGGAGTTCCTGCGTTTTTCATTCGCCGCGAAGCATTTCCCAGCGCATGCAGGAATGCTGGTACGCCTTGACCGGATCGAGGACGCCATGGACGTTGCCAGAACCCATTTGCGCGCGCCCGAAGATGTTCTCGGACTTGCCAAGGCCGTGTGGGACACCGGGCGGTGTGACGTCGCGCTCGATCTTGGCGGCTGGGGCATATCGATGCCGCCTGATCCCGATACGGCGGTCCACACAAGCGCTCACGCATGGCTGACGCTGTGTCGCTGGGTGCGAGATCGGGCGGCGTTCGCAGGTCAGCCCGCAAAGGCGCTGTCAGCCGCCATCGGCGCGTTTGAAACGAGCCTGGCCCGCGAGGATTTTAGAGCGGCTGCGAAAATCTGCGAGCCCCATCAGTGGGACATAGTGCGAGAAGAACTGCTCGGTCGCCTGATCGCCGCCGCTTACGCCGTCGACCGCATCGACATCCTGCTTGATGAAGGTAGGCTCGATGACGCGATCGCAAGCATCGAACACGCCCATCCACGATTGCATTATGCCCGCGACGAGGCGCTCGTCAGGCTAACCAATGCCGCGCTCAAGGCCCGCCCTGAATGGGCTGCCGGTTTTGCGGTGAAGATGGCGTCCCCCATCATCGAGAGCGGGCGCTCGAGCCGATACGACCTTGCCGCTTTCTGGCTCGAGCGGGCTGCGTGCGGGTTCATAACGCTCGGCAGAACCGCCGAGTGGCATCACTATCTCGACGAGTTGATGACGACGCATCGACGCAAGCACAGGCTGATGGGCTTTCTCAGATCCTTACGCTCGCGTTCGTGAAGCGCCGCGGGCCGAGCCAACTCCGTCGAGCGTGCGGATCAGACTTGCTGCCCCGGCGTCGGGCATTGAAAGGTGCGGCGGGGATCGTCTGGGAGGCAAAGTGCGCCTCGCCCCAACTGATCTTGGCGTACCCCATTGGGCGGATATTGCCTGCGCGGCGATGTTGATGTCCAGCTCCTTTACCATAGCGGCGCGGGGGCCGTCAGGCAGAGGCGCGTCACTGGCCGGGAAGCCCATCAGATCCTAAGCTGTTGGCGGATGTGATCCGCAAACGCGCACCCGATGCCGCGAGGGTCGCATTTGAGACCGGCCCCTATCGACCTGGTACTATCAGGAGCGCACAGCGGTCGGCATTCCGGCGATCTGTATCGATATGCGTCAAGCCAAAAGAGGCTGGATAGGGCGCGCAACAAGACCGACGCGATCGTTGCTGACGGTCTAGCTCATCTTGCCGAGGCCGCCTTTTGGTAAAGGCCTTTGACAGCATGCTCGTACGCACTCTGGTGGCCGGCCTCAGCCCGGAATGGTCGCCGGCTTCGCGTCGGAATCCATGGCCGGCTTCAATTGGAATTCGCAGAGGGTCGAGGGCGTGGAGGTTCGAGTGTTCTCCTGGGCACCATTTGTTCTCCCGCGGACGTCCACAGACGTCCGCGGAGAGGCTGAAAAACCTCACTTTTTGTGTTATGATCGTCCGCTCAAATCCGGGCGAATTCGGCACCAATCGGGAACAATGCGGGTATATCCGAGGGTATCGATCTTCGTCCTTTGCTAGGACGATACCCCCATGGCCACCCTTTTTGCCACTACCGTCGCCAGCGCCAAACCGCGCGAGCGGGACTATAAGCTGTCTGATGGCGGTGGTCTCTATCTTCTTGTCCGTCCCAATGGCACGAAACTCTGGCGTCTCAATTACCGCTATCTTGAAAAGCACCGTACGCTTGCATTCGGGGCGTGGCCCGAGGTCAGCCTCGCTGATGCGCGGGATCGGCGAGACGATGCCCGACGCCTGCTCGCTGCCGGGACCGACCCTTCGCATCAACAGAAAGTTGATGCCGCTCGTGCCCGCGTCGAGGAGAACGACACATTCAAGCTCGTGGCCGAGGAGTGGGTGGCGAAGAACGAGCGGGAAGGTTTGGCCGAGGTCACGCTTAGAAAACTGCGCTGGCTCCTGGACAAGGCCTACGCCCGGATCGGTGATCGCCCGGTGGCAAAGATCACTGCGCAGGAGGTTCTGGCCGTTCTGCGCGCCGTCGAGGCAACGGGTCGGCATGAGAGCGCGCGGCGCATGCGCAGCGTACTCAGCCGGGTCTTCCGTTACGCCATTGCAACGACGCGGGCCGAGCGAGATCCAGCGAGCGACCTTCGCGGCGCATTGACCGTTCCAAAGGCCAAGCACCTCGCCGCGATCACCACCGAGGATCGGGCGGGACACCTCATGCGAGCGATCGAAGGCTATTCCGGTCATGCCATCACGCTTTTCGCCTTGAAACTGTCAGCCCATCTGTTCGTGCGTCCCGGTGAACTGCGACAGGCTGAGTGGGCGGAGTTCAACTTCGATCGCAGCGTCTGGAACATTCCTGCTGAGAAGATGAAGATGCGGCGGCCGCATCGCGTGCCCCTCTCGGCTCAGGTCGTGGGGCTATTCGAAGAGCTATGGGACCTCACAGGGAGCGGACGCTATTGCTTCCCTTCCTTCCGGACAGGCCAGCGCCCTATGTCTGAGAATACCGTCAATGCGGCGCTCAGGGCTCTTGGCTTTGGTCAGGAGGAGATGACTGCGCATGGGTTTCGGGCGATGGCCGCCACGCTCCTCAACGAGACCGGGCAATTCAATCCCGATGCGATTGAACGTCAGCTTGCACACATGGAAAACAATGGAGTGCGCCGCGCGTACACGCGCGGTGAATATTGGAACGAGCGAGTCGCGCTGATGCAGTTTTGGTCTGACGAGCTAGAACGTCTTCGCGTTGGAGCCAACATCCTCGAGCCCCACTTTGCAGCACGGAAGCGTCCAAGCGCGGACTGACATGACTAAGAGGTTTACCATAGATTATAACCTAAATGACTGACCGGCTGACGACGGTAGGATCATGGGGCGGGGCTGAAGCCATCCTTGTGGGCATGTTCATCGAGATACCGCATGATGATGTCATCGGTGATGTTGCCGGAGGTGGTCGAGAAATAGCCCCTTTGCCTGAAGCGCTGTCCCCAATACCGGGAGTGTCATGATTTCCGTGTCTGGGCGGGCATAACGGGTAAAAAGGGAGTCCCACTATGTCACGACGCAAAGAGCCTGCCATACCGAATGAGCTTCTCGATCAGCTTTTGGCGGGCGGCGCTGCCAGCGCCGCCTTCGAGCAGGGCGGTCTGCTCGATTCGCTGAAGAAGGCGCTGACAGAGTGTGCCCTGAATGCGGAGATGGAACACTACCTCGCTGGCGAAGACGGCGCCGGCGACATGCGCAACGGCTACGGTCGGAAGACGGTGATGACCGACACTGGCAAGTTGGCGATCGACGTGCCGCGCGACCGCCAGTCGAGCTTCGACCCACAGTTGATCGCCAAGTATCAACGCCGCTTTCCTGGCTTCGACGACAAGATCGTGTCGATGTACGCGCGCGGCATGAGCACCCGCGAGATCACCAGGCATCTGCTGGCCGAAGTGGTGGGTGAACAGGTTGCCGCCGAGAACGCCAAGGCCACCACCAAGGTGCAGCGCGGCATCGTGCGCGATTGTCTTTCCGGGACTAACGGACGGGTAAAGCGCGATAGCTGGGTGCCGCGCTGGATGGCTTTCCCGGCATCGAGCTACACGGACCGGGGCGGAGTCGGCAGCGCCGAGCGCGCACAGCGGCTGGCGGCGCAGCTGGCGATGGGGCAAGAGCCGGAGGAGGTCGAGCCGGATGACCCTGTCAATACCGATGCGGAGGATACTCCCGTCGTCGAGGGTGAGAATGGGATGCTACAGGCGGCGTAACTCCGATTGCTGGACCGGCGGCATGAGGCGTGTCGCCGGTTCTTCGTTGTGCTGTCGCACGTCGCTTCCGCTGCGCGTCGCGAGGTCGGGATGCGGGGCATCCCTCCGGCGGTCGCCGCGCTGGCGCGCGGCGGCGTTGGGCCTGATCGGCTCCAGGGTGACGGGGGGCGTCGCTGCCCTGTAGCCCCGCCTCGGCGGGCCGCAACCCGTCCGCTGCGCGACCGCGTCTTCCACTTCGTTGCAGCCCTTCGGGTGCCCCCCGCCTCACCCGGCGGGGCTGTCGGTCCGCTCCTGCCGCCCCCCGCCACCCTGGCGCCGGTCGATGGCGGTTGAGGAAAGGAAGACCAAGATGAGCAGGACCGAACGCGGAAGCCTCTATGCGCAAGTCACCGCCAAGATCATCGCCGAACTGAAAGAGGGCCGGTTGCCATGGGCGCAGCCATGGGATGCCTCGCGGTGTCCCTGCGCCATGCCGCACAACGGGGTGACCGGAAGGCCGTATTCCGGAATAAACGTGCTGATCCTGTGGGCCGAAGGTGTGGGCGGGGGCTACAGTTCCCAGCGCTGGCTTACCTATCGGCAGGCGGCGGCAGCGGGCGGCAATGTCCGGCGCGGGGAGAAGGGAACGGTTGTATGCTATGCCGACCGCTTCATTCCCAAGGCCGAAGCCGAGCGGGTAGCGGGCAAGGATCGGGACGCAAGGACCGTCGCCTTCCTCAAGCGCTTCGTGGTGTTCAACGTCGATCAATGCGAGGGGCTAGCGGAAGACCTAACCGCCGCCGCGATCCTCCCCGATCCGGTCATGGCCATCGCCGACGCCGACCGCGTCATTGCCGCATCGGGGGCGGATTTTCGGATCGGCGGGAGCAAGGCCTTCTATTCGCCGACGCAGCACTATGTGCAGGTGCCGCCGCAGGCGGCGTTCCATCATCCGGTGAACTGGTATCGCACCGCGCTCCACGAACTGGGGCATTTCGCCGGAGGCAAAGGGCGGCTGGAACGGGATCAGACCGGGCGGTTCGGTTCGGCTTCGTACGCCCGGGAAGAACTGGTTGTGCGCCGTGTCGGCGCGAATAAAGGAGTGAAGACATGTCTTCTGGATAGCTGGGAAAATCCATGCGTCCCCGACTTACCGGTGCCGGTGATGAGCCGGCTGAAATCCCGAAAGGGAAACGGGACCATAGCATGTCGGGAAAAGGCCCAAACTGCCGAAACCATCGTAGGTCGGGCGGGTCATCGCAAGGTGCGTACGGCGAAAGCTACACTGCCTGAACTCCAGTCCTCAGGGTTTTATCCTCGACAGCGGCGCAGCGATGGTTGCAACACCGCACCGCGCAGAGATCGGTTGCCACAAGGCACTCCACGCCGGACAACTCAAACCGCTCGACAGCGGCGACATGCAAGCACGGAGAGCCGGATGATGGGAAACTATCACGTCCGGTTCGGTGGGCGGGAGAGGCGTGTCCTCATCGAGGCACGACCGTCCCGACCCAATGCCGAGATGACGGCGGCTTTCGCCTGCGCTGCGCTTGGTATCCAGCCCACCGTTCGCCACGCCGATTACATCGGGGCATGGTTGGAGGTGCTACGCGCCGACGACAAGGCGATCTTCCGCGCGGCAAGCGCCGCGAGCAAGGGCGCCGACTATCTCCTCAAAGGCGCCGAGGGAGGCGAGCAGGGGCAAGCCTGATCCCTTTGCAACGATGCAGGCGCGGACCGTGGCGTCGCTGGTGGGCTCCCCGTGGAGCGCCGGTCTGCCTAAGTCCTCTCCGCACCTATAAACGCCGGAACCGGGCGAGGCGCGTCAAGCCCAAAGTCACCTTTGTCATCGCACGCCGCGCGACACATCATGCGCTCGGCGAAGAGGAGCTGACCTCGCTTGTTGCCTGCCTCGAGGAACTGGGACAAGCGTGCCCATCACCGGCATGTGGCATCCCGCGACGTGCGCGGCGGTTGCGGAACTGGCGGGTCGTGCCTGAAGCTTCATCGATCCGGGTGCCCCGGACGGAAGCTTTCTTCCCCCTATCATCCATCGTGAAGCCCTGCATCAACAGGAAGGGGGCCAGCGTACTCGCTGGCCCTTTTCGCGCTTCCGGCGCTTCAGATCGAATCGGCGTTCTCAGAGAACATCGATGGTGCCCGCCGAATCGAGAATTCGGGGGGCGCATTCGCACGCTCACGCGAAGGCCGGACGCACGCCCGAGGGCGTTTTGTAATGCACCCCACGCACGGGTGCTGCTTCGCATAACAGGCTGATATCGCGAGGTTATGTCGCGGCACAGAGCGGCTGCCGAGCTGGCACAGATCGTCTGCCGCGGCAGCCAGAGCGTCGCGTCGATCACATCAAGCCGCTGTCTTCGTTTGGCATTTTCCGGCTGCCGGTGGCAGTTCGCGGCGGTCGGCCGTCGGACATGTCAGCCAGCGATTTACGCAGGCTGGCGGACAGCGTAGAACAGCGTCGCTTCACCACGTGCTGGCGTCCGAATTAGGACTTTCTATGGCACGAATATCCCTGCGTCTCGAAGACGGCCTGCACGATCAGTTGCTCCGGCAGGCTCGCCGCTACAACATCACCCTTTCCGATCTCGTCCGCCCCACGCTCGAGCGTCTGGCGTACCCCGGCCGTGTTTCCGATGCCGCCAGCCAGCAGGCCCAGCTCGGCATCATGGCCTGCACGCTTTCGCTCCTCCTGCTAGACATAGAGGCACGCGCACCGCACCTCCTCGAGCCGGGTACCCAAGCCGCCCGCGATCTCTTCCGCGGTTGGGGGCTTCCCGAGGAACTGGTCAGCCATATCCTTGCGGGATTGGAGCATCGTCATGGCGCATAGGCCGAGCCCGCCCCGGGACAACGCCAGCTCCCACACGCAGGCGAAAGATCCGGGGACCCCGGCGCACGAATTGCCGATGGAGCCGCTCACGGTCCGCATCCCCACCGCGGTAAAGCTCACCGGCATCGGACGCTCTCGTCTCTACGAGCTCATCGCTTCCGGAGACCTCGAAATCGTGAAGATCGGCTCCATGACCCTTATACCCGTCAGCAGCCTGCGCGCGCTCATCGGAAGGGCGCGGGGGAACGAAACCCGTCATGACCCGCGATGAAGATCGGGCGATGCCGGGCGTCCGGGAGCAACCGTCGCCCGGCGAACGACAGCATGACCTGCTGACCGCCGACTTCGCGGCATCCGGCATTGATACGCGCCGGTTCGGATTCTACGACCAGTCGGCATTCCTCGCTCGGGAGAGTGCCAACCCTTCCTATCTCGCCCAATACGGGGAATGGGTCATGACGCGCCCGATCTCCGCGGAGTACGAGGCCCATGTCAGGCCGACAGTCCCGAAGCTGACGCGTCTGCTCGCGAAGGCGTTCGCCCGTTACGATGCACGGGGCCGGTGCGTTTCCGCATCCTGCATGATGACGCGCATGCTCGATCGCCTCGGGGTCTGGAGTTTCGGTGTCTGTGGGTCGGTGATCCTTGAGGCCCCCGCGCTCGGATTGCGGCGGGAGATGCAGACCATCGCTCTGAAGCCCGGTCCACTCAAGATTACAGGCCATGCCTGGACCTGTGCGCCGCCTTTTCTCATCGTCGATCCATCCCTGGCGTTTCAGCACTGCGATCCGGCGTTCGCCCGCCTCCTACCCGAGACTGTTCTGGCCGAAGCCTCTGCTCGCCGATTTTATCCCTCCGTGGAGGACTGCGTCAGCGAACCGGTCAGGGCCCTTTTCGCTTCGGCGGAGGGCTGGAGAGATCCCTGTCTTCATCATCGACTGGACCCGGGGCTGGCGGGTCTCTGGCGAACATTCCCGCCACGGGAGTTCACCGCGTCCGGGTTGCGGATGCGCTTCGTTCCGGTCGCCATCCGGCAACCTGCTCAGAGCCTCGCCCATATTGAACTGGATGCGGAAGGTCGCACCGGAATGACGGTCTGGAACAGCGTCGTCGCGCCCGCCTTCGGCATGGCGCCGCTGTCCTACGAATAATTATGAGAACGCCGTATGCAGCTTGCCCGACAGCACCAGTGGCGCTTGGACAAGGTCGTGCCAGCCCCAATGATAAGTTCGTGTTCTAGGCAGGTGGGGAGCATTGCGTCGAGTGCCGCGTCGATGGCGAGCAAGGTATCGCGCAGACAGTTCTGCACCTCCGCGACGGGTATCTTCAGTTGCCTGCCAATCTCGTCGTAGCCAAGCTCGTCCACCCGATGCAGCAGGAACACGCTCCGCTTCAAGGGCGGGAGCCGATATACCGCCTCTGTGTACACGGCTCTGCACTCGGTGCAGATTTCTGCGTCGGCGGTTCGCTTACGACGCACGGCATAGCTCGTCACTGGCGGGCGTCGGAAGCTCCAGCTCCGCGCCGCAGTGTGCGGCCACCAGCGCGTGAAGGGTTCTGGTACGATCCATCGCCCATGCCAGTTCCTCCCGACTGATGCGGTAGCGGCGCCCATAGCGCACCTCGACATAGGCCCGGCGGATGCAGCCGAAAGCGCGCCGCTCGAACGGCGTTTCGCGGGGCCATGCTTCGCGCAATCGGCCGACCAGCATCTCCGCGCTCTCGCGCAGTTCGTCCAGCGCGTGGGTGCGTGGCCCGTGCAGAGTGAGCGACCATAGTATACACTGATAGGAATGCTCGCACGCCTGATGCAGGAGCAGCGCAGCCATCGGCGCATTCCCCTGCCATTGATAGAAAGCTGCGCCGTTCAGGAAGTCGGTGGCACGCGCGTACCAATGGGCATATTCCGCGCGTCCAGCGGCAATGCGATCCGGGGCGGGCATTCTGTGCGGCGACTGCAAGCGCAATCCCTCTGACTGATACAGCGCGATGCCCTGACTGGCGATGCTAACGAAATGCGGCACGCCCTCGGCAAGAGCAGCGTTGATCCGCTCCAGACTTTCGACGTCGAGGCGTACTTGGTGGGTGATCTCGCCGAGCTCCCAAGCGCGACGCAGTCGGTCGCGCACGTGCCGCCAGTCGCGATCGCTGCGCGCCAGCCGAGGGTAATTGACGATCACCAGCAAGCGGAATGCTTCTCCCGGCGCGACCTCACCCCAATCCGTCCCGGCATGGGGGCGGTGGAGGACCAGCGCGAGGACGCGGCCCGCCCTGAGATGTTTGGAGCATCGGCCTTTAGTTGTTTCCTCGAATTCCTCAAACAGGATCGTGGCGACGCGAAGAAGCTCCTTGTGGACCGGAGCGGGTATGTGATCGGCGTCGGCGCGCAACATCATGCCAATTTCCCCTAACGGCTGCGCTGGGGCCACGTTAGGCACGAAGAACTAATCGCTTCATCCACGCGGTCCAGCGGGGCACGATCAGGTGGAGTGATCGCGGTAGGTACTAAGCTTACCCTATAGACGCCATGCATGGGGACAGAGACCAATGCGCAGCGCGATGTGCTGAACTGCGAATCATAGGAGACCAAGCGTGTCATCAGGCTGCCTTCCTTGAGCCACCCGGAAAGAGCCGCGGGCTGCGCCGCAGCATAACCGGCACCGCTTATAGCACTGCAGAAGGAAAAGTGCAATAAGCGGTGCCGGTTATTGCACTTCCAGTTGAACCGGCGTCATGCCGAGTTACGACGACTGCATGGGAAGACCGCCGCTCAACTTGAAATCAACCAATCTCCGTTTGCCTGTCGGATTGGGAGAACGGATCGACAAGCTAGTCGGTCGGCAGAGGCGTGCTGCCTTCATTCGGGATGTTCTTGAACGCGAGGTCTCGCGATTGGAATCGGCGCAAAGCAAGAACGGATAACACGAAAGGTCCCGGCGAAGAGCTGCGAAACGTTAGTGTCGGACACGTTACACTTGGGTGCGTTCCGAAAAATCCGCCGAGATGCTATTCCTGATGGCAGTATTATGGTCTGTTTAAAATCAAACAGTTATGCCGAAAATCGACTCTCTTGCGGCAGTAAGACTGGAACAGTTGTGCACTTGGCGCCCAGCAGCTCAACCATATCCTGTCGGTGATCCTCGCTGACCAGTGGGTGCGCGTAGATCAGAAGTGGCCCGGCTCGTCAGAACAGCCTTTGACGTTTGATAAGTGGATCGTCTGCGGGTTGGTTGTTCAAGCTGCCGCCTGCGGGGCGTCATGGAGGTCGAGCGTAGCCCGGCCGGAGTGACGCCCCGCAAGTCGCGGCCAATTCACGCTGCCACGGCCTGTGGCAGATTGTCAAAGTAGGTCTGATCGGGCGGACGCCCACCGAGGCTCGAGTGAGGTCTCCGGGCGTTATAGAAACCCAGATATCGGCCGATCGCGTTGCGCGCTTCGCTGACCGAAGCGTAGGCGTGCAGGTAGACTTCTTCGTACTTCACCGAGCGCCACAGCCGCTCGACCACGACATTGTCGCGCCAGGCGCCGCGGCCGTCCATGCTAATCTCGATACCCTCGCGCCGGAGCACGCCGGTGAAGGCTTGGCTCGTGAATTGGCTCCCTCGATCTGTATTGGAAATCTCCGGCTTGCCATAGCGCGCCAGGGCTTCCTCGAGCGCTTCCACGCAGAAGTCGGCCTCCAGCGTGATCGAAATCCGATGGCTGAGAACCTTGCGGCTGAACCAGTCGACGATGGCCACGAGATAAACGAAGCCCCGCGCCATGGGGATGTAACTGATGTCTGTCGCCCAGACTTGATTGGGCCTCACGATCGGAAGCTTGCGCAGGAGATAGGGGTAGATCTTGTGCCCTGGCGCCGGCTTCGAGGTGCTGGGACGTCGATAGACCGCCTCGATCGCCATCTTCTTCATCAGGCTCGCGACATGGCAGCGGCCAATCTCGATACTTTCCTGGCGCAGGAAATCACGTAGCATTCGGCTTCCCGCGAACGGAAACTCCAGGTGCAACGCATCGATGCGCCGCATGATCGCGAGATTCTTCGACGAAACCGGCCGGGGCAGATAATAGACACTGCCCCGGCTGATCCCGAGTTCCTTCGCCTGACGCTTCACCGGTAAGGTGTGCGTTCGGTCGATCATCGCTTTGCGCTCGGCAACAGTCTTGCCTTGCCGAGCGCGCCTTCCAAAAAATCATTCGCCAACGTCAACTCGCCTATCTTGGCATGCAGCGTCTTCACGTCGACGGCGGGCTCGTCCGAGGACTTCTCCGACCCGAATACGCCGGCCGCTCCTTCGAGCAACTGCGTGCGCCCCGTCGTGATCTGGTTGGGATGCAAGTCATAGTCCTGCGCCCGCTCTCCCAGCGTCTTCTCGCCCTTGATCGCGGCAAGTGCTACCTTCGCCTTGAATGCCGGGCTGTGGTTGCGCCGGGGTCGTCTGCTCATTCTCTGCTCCTGTCTCGCAGCCTTACTGGCTGCTCTCAGGCAGAAAATCCAATTATCTCAGTGCGCAGATTCCCCAGGCCACCTCTGTCATTGATGATCCGATAGAGCTAGTCTCGGTGCCCACTGCGGAATGAGTCAGGCGAGAATCTCGCGCAGGAACCAGGCGCGCTGCTCGGCCTGGTCAGTCCAGTCGTCGATGATCCCGTCCGTGGCGTTGTCGCCAGCTTCACCGGCCAGTTCCTTGGTCGCCTTCAGGGTCGCGACATAGGCGGTGTTGTCCTCGAACAGGGCCTTGACCATTGCCATCGCGTCGAGGCTGGTGTCGTCTTCGTCCTTGATGCTGGTCTTCGCGCCGATCGCACCGATCGAGGTCAGGGTCTTGCCGCCCAGCTTGCGCACACGCTCGGCGATGAGGTCGGTCAGGCCGAAGATCTCGGTCGCATGCGCGTCGAACAGCAGGTGCAGGTCATGGAACTGCGGCCCCCGGACGTGCCAGTGGAAGTTCTTGGTCTTCACGTAGAGCGCGAAAGTGTCCGCCAAAAGCCCGTTGAGGCTATCGATGAGCGCGGCCTGCGAGTTGTCCTTGGAAGTCATGAGCGGATTCCCTCGATTTGTCGTGTTGTGAACATAACTAAGCCCAAGCAACGCGATTGGAAAGCATAGGTTCGATTGCAAAAATCGATCACAGAATGCCGATTTGCCGGAGGAACACGGTGATCGCCGTGACCAGCAGTACGACGCCGACCACCCGGCGCATCCAGCGCTCCACCGGCGTCGCCAGAAGCTCGGGCCTCGCCCAAGCAAAAGCGACAAGCACCGTACCTCCTATAGCTCCGGCGGCTCCTGCCGGCCATGGACCGGCAAGTCCCACACCCATGCCAAAAACGAGAAAACGCGGCGCATCCGTGACCTGGTGCGCCAGCAATACCAGTGCGAGTGCACCAAGCGAGCTGGTCGGCTCGCGCGGATCGCGGCGGGGCGCCAGCACCATGGATTCTAGCCCGGCCATGCCGAGGGCGATGGCCGCGAAAATGGTGCGCGCGGGCGGCGGCAACTGGACGAGCATAAGCGCAGCTGCATAGGCCGCCAGCGTCGCTGTCGCGATGCTGGTGAGGATTGCCACGACCAGCACGGCCGGACGCCGTCCCTGACCGAGCGCGAGCCCGGCGATCGTGACTTGATCACGCGCGCCGAGCCCCGCCAGCAGGACGGCCAGAAAGGTGAGGTAGAAAGCGGGCATCAGGCCTGCACCATGTCCGCTTCCGGCACTCCGGGCGCGCCCTCTCAGCTCGCCTTCTGGCAGGCGACGATCGCGGTGATCACATTGGCGGTATCGGCAGGATCGCGCACGCAGACGGTGTCGAGGCCCATGGCCTTGGCCGGATAGTCGTTGCCGCCCGGAAAGATCGCATCGCCGATGAACAGCATGTCCGCTTCCGCCACCCCGCTGCGCTCGGCCAGTCGGCGAAGGCCCCAAGCCTTGTCGACGCCCGGCTGCGTGACGTCCACCGAAGTCGCGCCGCCGAGGTTGATCGAAACGCCCGGAAGGCGCTTGACGAGATCGGCCTGGATAACCTTGCGCTTGGCGAAGTCCGGATCCCAGTGCTCCTTGGCCTCGAGCGGCGCCTGCTGGCCGAGCGCCGAGAAGGTGATCTGGCTGCCGCGATCCTCGATGCGCTCACCCCAGGTCTCCTCGGGCGTGAACCCGGTGGCGGCGAGCGAGGCGTCGAACGCGTCGAGGATTTCCTGCTTCTGCTCCTCGGTGAACAGTTCCGCATAGACCGGCGACCACGCGCCTTCGCCATGCAGGTAGAGCTTGGCGCCGCTGGTCGGCATCATCCACAAGCGCGAGAGATCGGCATGCGCGGGGAGACGACTGGCGACCTGCTTGTCGAACTGCGGCCAGTCACCGCCCGAAATGACGGCCACCTGCGCGACCGTGAGCAACTGCGCGAGAAGCTCCGCCATCTCCTCCGTCAGCGGCTGCTTGCTCAGCGCCAGCGTACCGTCGAGATCGAACGCAACGATTTTCTTCATTCCACATCCTTCAAGAATCGGCGAGAAACCCGATGATCAGAAAGTCCATAAATCGGTTCCCGTGTTAGCGAAGAAGCCGACCTTGTGATGACCAATCGCCCGTACACTCACATGCCCGGCCATTGGGAAAGATTTACGTCAGGCACAAGCGCCTTTCGGTCAACGTCTACTGGTTGACCGCACCGGCGAGCGTGCCGACCTTCTGCACGCCCGCAACCGTGGTGATCATGATATCGTCGCCGTCGACGACGACGATGACGTCTTCCAGCCCGATCACCGAGACGCGCGGACCGTCGCTGTCGACCAGCACACCCCGGCAATCGACCATCTCGACCGTGCCCGAACCGCGCACCGAATTGCCGTCCGCATCGGTCTCAAGCGCCTCGTGCAGCGCCTGCCAGTTGCCGATGTCGGACCAATCCATGTCGGCGGGCACCATCGCCGCGCGGGTGGTGTTCTCCATCACCGCGTAGTCGACCGAGACGCCGGGCACCTCGGCGAAGGTTGCCGCGTCCGGATGGAAGCGCTGGCCATCCTCGGCGCCCTTCGCCACCGCATCGGCGACGCTGGCGGCAACGTCCGGCCGATGCGCGGTCAGTTCGGCCAGGAAATCCTTCACCCGGAACGCGAAGATGCCGCCGTTCCAGGCGTAGATTCCCTCGGCAAGGAAAGCCTTGGCGCGCTCCAGATCCGGCTTCTCGACGAACTGCGCGGTGCGAAAACCGCCGTGCTCGGGGATCGCATCGCCGCGCTTGAGGTAGCCAAAGCCGGTCTCGGGCCGGGTCGCCTCGATGCCGAAGGACACCAGCCAGCCCTGCTGCGCCAGCTTCGCGGCGGCGGCCGCAGCGACGGCGAAAGCCTCGGTATTGCCGATGTGGTGGTCGCTCGGACACACGAGCATCACCGCATCTTCGGGCAGGCGGCAGGCGGCGAGTGCGATGGCGGCAGCGGTATTGCGCGCCGAGGGCTCGACGATCACCTGCGCCCCCTCGACCGCGCCGAGCTGCGCCTCGACATGGGCGAGGTGCTTGTGGCCGGTCACCACGACCGGGGCTGCAAAGCCTCCGGCGCCCGGGCAGCGGGCCAGCGCCGCTTCGAACAGGGTGCTGTCGCCGACCAGCGGCAGGAACGGCTTGGGCATCGCGGCCCGGCTGCGCGGCCACAGCCGCGTGCCGCTACCGCCGCAAAGGATCACCGGTACGATTATAGACATGGCCGAAAGGTCACTCACGGATGCGGGGTACTTTGGGAAAACCGGTAATACCTGTCACGTGCTGCGATGCAACAGGAACGTGCTAAATAACTCCTGCGCCGCCATGTCGGACTGGAACAGAACGGCTTGTTGTCCGTTGACCGGTGAGCAATTGCGGCGCAGCATGTGATTGAACCATCTGGCAGCCCTTTGAGAAGGGCATGAACTTGGTGCAAGGCTGAAATATAAATGACCAATTCGAGCGACGGTCCGTCACAGGCGGCGCATCGAGACTGTTTTTTCACCACAGATACTGTCCTCGGCCGGCCTCCATGCCTGTGCCTTTCGCAATCGACGGCCCTTTTCCTCGATTTCGACGGAACCCTGGTCGAAATCGCCGATCACCCGCACGACGTCGTCGTTTCGGAATTCCTGCCTCCGCTTCTCGTGCAGCTTTCCCGTAAGCTCGACGGCCGTCTGGCGATCGTCACCGGCCGGTCTATCGCTGCGCTCGAGGCTTTGCTGGGGCCGATCAGCTTAGCTATCGCAGGATCGCACGGCGGCGAATTCCGGCCCGCCGCAGATGCCGAGATCGAGCCCCTCGCCGCCCCGCTGCCCGGCGCAGTTGTTGACGAGCTCAACCGCTTCGCCCGGGCAAGCGGCGGGCTTCTGGTTGAACCCAAGCCATTCAGCGCGGCAATCCATTACCGCCATCATCCTGAAGTGCTGCCTAATCTTCGTGCCTGCACAGAAAGCCTGGCTGCCGAATTCGGCCTGGCCATCAAGCACGGCAAAAAGGTGATCGAAGTGACGATGCCCGGGTCGGACAAAGGTTCGGCCGTAGAGCGCTTCATGGCCCTTCCGGCGTTCGATGGCGCCATCCCGATCTTCATAGGAGACGACGTGACCGACGAGGACGCATTTGCGGCCGTGCGCCGGTACGATGGCGAGGGCGTGCTGGTTGGCGCCCCTCGACCCACCGCAGCTACTTCTCGCCTCGACGGCGTCGCCGAAGTGCACAGATGGCTGGAAGCCGGCCTCGAGGCCGTTCATAAAGGAGATTTCCGCCCATGACGTCGCCCGTACCGACTTCGCTGGAACTCTGGCCGATCGGCAACTGCCAGGTCAGCGCTCTCATCGACGTGTCCGGCGCCATCGTCTGGGGCTGCGTTCCGCGCGTCGACGGAGATCCCACTTTCTGTGCCCTGCTTCGCGGAGACGGGGGGCAGGATGCTGGCACTTGGCGCTTTGAACTGGAGAACCAAGTCTCCGTCCAGCAACACTATCTGCGCAATACACCCATCCTCGTGACCCGGCTTGAAGACGCGAGCGGAGGGGCGGTGGAAATCTACGATTTCGCGCCCCGCTTCGAACGATCTGGCCGCATGTACCGCCCGGTGGCCTTCGCGCGCATCGTCCGGCCCGTATCCGGAGCCCCGCGCATTCGCACTATCCTCACGCCGATGAGCGGATATGGCGCGAAACTCGCCCCGATCACACAGGGTTCGAACCACATTCGTTATCTGGTGGAGCGCAATTCCCTGCGCCTGACTACCGATGCGCCGGTCGGCTACGTGCTCGACGAGCGCTGGTTCCGCCTAGAAAAGCCGCTGCACTTCTTCCTTGGCCCGGATGAGCCATTTGCCGGAAACGTCGAGCATGATCTTGAGACGATGCTCCAGCGGACCGGCAATTACTGGCGCCTGTGGGTGCGCGGCCTTGCCACTCCGCTCGACTGGCAGGATGCGGTAATCCGGGCAGCCATCACGCTTAAGCTGTGCCAGCACGAGGAAACCGGCGCGATCGTCGCGGCCTTGACGACCTCCATCCCCGAAGCGCCGGGCAGCCAGCGGAACTGGGACTACCGGTATTGCTGGATACGCGATGCCTACTACACCGTTCAGGCCCTCAACCATCTTGGTGCCCTGGACGTCCTTGAGAAGTACCTTGCCTATCTGCGCAACATCGTTGCCGATGCACCTGACGGGGTCATCCAGCCCCTCTATGCGGTCAGCGGCGGCAAGGAGATCATCGAGTGGGAGGCCGCCGACCTACCGGGCTACCGCAACACCGGGCCCGTCCGCGTCGGCAACGCGGCCTATTACCAGGTGCAGAACGACTGCTACGGCCAGATCGTGCTGCCTTCGATCCAAAGCTTCCTCGACCAGCGCCTGCTGCGCATCGCCAACGAGGACGATTTTCGCAGCCTCGAGCAGGTCGGCGAAATGGCATGGAAGACTCACGATATGCCCGACGCCGGCCTGTGGGAATTGCGCACCCGAACTGCGGTCCACACCTATTCCAGCGTCATGAGCTGGGCCGCGTGCGACCGCTTGTCCAACGCCGCGCAGTATCTCGGTCTGGACGATCGCGCTGCCTTCTGGCGCGACCGGGCGGACACCATACGTGCCAACATTGACGCGGGTGCGTGGCACGAAGTGGAAGGTCATGACGCAGGCGGTCATTACGCGGCCAGTTTCGGCGGGTCGCAACTCGACGCGAGCCTGCTGCAGATGGTGGAACTTCGCTATCTGCCTCCCGAAGATCCACGGTTCCGCGCAACCCTGAAAGCCGTTCAGAAGGCCTTGCGCCGAGGCGAGCACATGCTTCGCTATGACAGCGAAGACGATTTCGGGCTTCCCGAGACAGCTTTCAACATCTGCACCTTCTGGTTGATCGAGGCGCTTCACCGCAGCGGAGAGGATGAGGAGGCCCGGCGCCTCTTCGAAGCGATGCTGGCTCACCGCACGCGCTCCGGCCTCTTGTCCGAGGATATGGATTTCGAAACCTCAGAGCTTTGGGGGAACTTTCCCCAAACCTACTCGCTGGTAGGTATCATAAATTGCGCCGGGCAATTGTCCCGGTCGTGGCGGGACTGGCGTTAACGCGCACAAACTACCCGCAGCTGCTGCGAGCCCTCAAGCGTTCGATGGGAACGTGTGAAAGGTGCGACGCGTAATACGAAGGACAGAACATGGGCCGATTGATCGTCATCTCGAACCGCGTAAGCGTGCCAAGCGCCGCGGGCGCGGCGGGGGCGCAAGGTGGTCTTGCTGTCGCCTTGAATTCGGCGCTTCGCGAACATGGCGGCATCTGGTTTGGCTGGTCCGGTCAGGAAACAGAGGAATTTACGGGCCACCTCGATATGCAACGCAATGAGGGCGTGACAACCGCGACAATCGACCTCGAAGCACAAGATGTGGAAGAGTACTACAATGGCTACGCCAACAGAACTCTTTGGCCGTTATTTCACTACCGAATTGATCTAACAGAATATGATCGCAATTTCGGTGAAGGTTATGAGCGCGTCAATGAGCGATTTGCGGATTCGGTCTACCCTTTGATCGCAGACGATGATCTCGTCTGGGTGCATGACTACCATCTGCTTCCGCTGGGCTCAATCTTGCGCCGCAAGGGCATCAAGAACCGCATCGGCCTGTTCCTGCACACCCCGTGGCCGCCAACCCGGCTTTTGGCGTCGCTGCCCTTCCATGAGCGCCTCGTCGCATCGATGCTCGAATACGACGTGATTGGCCTGCAAACGACCGAATGGCTGGAAAGCTTCCTTCATTATGTCCAGAAGGAGATGGGCCTGACGGTCAACCTCGACAATTCGATCGAATACCAGGGCCGGCGCGTGATCGCCCGCGCCTTTCCCATCGGGATCGACTACGCCGAATTCTCGCAAGCCGCGAAGAGCGAGGTTGCCAAGGAAGCGCACCAGCGGCTCAGGGATAGCGTCAGAGGCCGGAAAATTCTCATCGGCGTGGATAGACTGGACTATTCCAAGGGGCTGGGTGAGCGCTTCGAGAGTTTCAGCCGTTTTCTTTCCGATCACCCCGATATGGCGGGAAAGGCAGTCCTGCTCCAGATCGCGCCGCCAAGTCGGGGCGACGTTGAAAGCTATCAGCAGATTCGCGAGGACCTCGAGCGAAAGACAGGGCACATCAACGGCGCTCATGCCAATGTCGATTTCGTACCCATCCGGTACGTTAACCGGGGCTATCCCCGGGCTGAACTTGCAGGGTTCTATCGCGCGGCAAATGTCGGGTTGGTGACCCCACTGCGCGACGGCATGAACCTTGTGGCAAAGGAATACGTGGCCGCCCAGGATCCGGAGGATCCCGGCGTGCTGATCCTTTCACAGTTTGCCGGCGCGGCCACCCAACTCAAGGACGCCCTGCTGGTCAACCCGCACTCGGTGGAACATGTCGCCGAGACGATCAGCCGCGCCCTGGATATGCCGCTGAAGGAACGTAAGCGCCGGCATGCTGCGCTGCTCGCTTCCGTGAAGGAAATGGACGTCCTGCACTGGCTGAAGCAGTACGTTCTTGCATTGTCCGGCGTGGAAAAGGGCAGCAGTGCGCTTAAGTCGGACGGCGGACCGAGTGCCGCTGACCCAGAACTCGCCGCGCAGGAGGAATCGGCCAAGTTAGGTGCCACCGAGATAGCAGGAAGTCATTAACCAGAGCTCGACGGGGTACGGTCAATCGGCGAAGGATGTGACTGAGCGATTGGTACGCCGGGCGACACTGGTGAGCGCAGGTGTCGTTAAAGCGCTGGGAATAGTCAATGGGCTGGACACGGTCCAAACGGCTTTGCCCGGAATGCGACGCTTTTTACATCTCACTGGAGATGAGCAGGCTGAGAACGGTGGAGCAATATTCCACCACGGTAGCGGCGGGAGAGTCCCGCTGCTGGCGACGTATAATACCAAGACTCTCTGATCATGACCCATGCGCCCATTTGCGTAACCCGATGGACATGATGCACCATGGCTGATCGATGAGGCGGTTCCAAGCGTGGCAGCAGTGGTCCACGACGCAGGCTTCGACCTTGGCCTTGTCCCGCGGCTTGCGCGGCCGCGTCGGCAGGATCGCCGTACCGTAATGCCGCGCCATGTCGGTGTAGCTTCGGTTCACCTGAGGATCGAAGTGACAGGCCTTGATCACCGCCACCTTGGCGTTGTCGGGCACCAGCAACTGGGGAACGCCGCGGAAGAAGGCGAAGGCGGCGTTGTTGCCCGCGATCCAATCGGGAAACTGCTCGGTCCATGTCGCCAGCGCAAACGACAGGCTCGATCCGCCCATTACGGCAACGAAGATGTGGGCACCGCGGACTTCCCCGGTCCTGCGGTCCACCACGACCGGCACCGTGTCGCCAGCGTAGTCGAGGAACAGCTTTTCGCCTCCGGCATGGTTCTGGCGCAGGACCAGCGGCAGGCGGCCTTCCCACCGGCGGAACAGATCACAGAATCTCGAGTATCGATACCCGTCCGGATGCTCGGCGCGGTATTCCTCCCAGAGCACCTGCAGCGTCACGTGTTTGCGCTTCAGTTCGCGCGCCACCACCGGCCAGTCCGGCTCGGGCAGCTTACGCCGCCCAGGTTTGACCCCAGAGGCGCCATACAGACGTCCCTCCAGATCTATGTCGCCAAGCTCGGATGGAACCGGCCACTCCAACCCCGACCGGTGGAAGCGCACGATCATGTGTAACCGCTGCTTCGACCCCACGTATTCTGGTTGATTTTTGAGGGGTAGATCTGCGCGAGACGTTGAGGAGCTCGGGCAGTGGTTGAGGAAATTGATGGGGTGCCAAACGTTGGTTTGACGTGTGCGTCGCACAGTGCAAGTTCGCGTTTGACGGTTAGTTTGGAGGCAGTCCGGCGTCGGCACGAGCGATGGCCGGATGATGAGCGCGATCGTATTCTTGCGGAAAGCTTCACCTCCGGAAAAACGGTAGCGCAGGTTTCGCGGGATAACGGCGTCGGCCTTGGCCTGCTGCATTATTGGCGCCGGCAGGCGCGAGCGGCGGGGACCGTTGAAGAACTGCGGCTTGTGCCAGTCACGGTGGTTCGTGAGGAGCAAGCGCAAATGCCGGCCATCCCGGCATCGCCACCCAGCATGGAATTGACGGTGCGCGATGTGACAGTTCGTATTTGCGGCGCGGTCGAGTCGGAGCACTTGCGCACCGTTCTGGCGGCGATCCGGGAATGATCCCGATCGATGGAAGCGTGCGGATTTATGTGGCGACGCAGCCCATCGACTTCAGGGCCGGGATCAACCGGCTGATGGGACTGGTGACACATGTTCTAGGCCATGATGCCTGCGCCGGTGATGTGTTTGTCTTCCGCAATAAGGCTGCTGACAAAATCAAGTTGGTCCGTCATGACGGCTCCGGCGCGGTTATGGCGACAAAATGGCTCGACCATGGGAAGTTTTATTGGCCTGCAGTGCAAGGCGGCACTCTTGCTCTGACCGGAGCTCAATGTGTGGCCCTTCTGTCAGGCCTGGATTGGCACAAACTGCCATTCCAGGCGGCGCGGCGGCCCGCTATTTTTGGCTGAATTCTGCGGTTTTTTGTAGTATAATGAGGGCTGTGTGGTATAGTCACGCATGCCTGCCGAAGCCGATAATCTTCCTGACAATCTCGAGCAGATGGCCGCCCTTGTGCGGGAACTCCGGGCTGAAAACGCTCAACTGCGCTCGCTCCTCAAAGGCATGGCCCAACAAGCATTCGGCAATCGATCGGAACGCGCCAGCGTCATTCTGGGAGATCAGGGGCAACTGGATCTGGGCGATCTTGTGAGCACGCCGACGGTCGCGGCCAATGACGATGAAGCGCCAGAAGACAAGCCTGTGATCAAGCGCCCGCGCGCGAAGCGCGGCATAATGGCGCTGCCCGCCCATCTTGAGCGGGTAGAGCAGGTGATCGATCCGCAGACATTGGATTGCCCTTGCTGCGCAGGCAAACTCCACAAAATCGGAGAGGATGCCAGTGAGGCCCTCGACTGGGTTCCGGCCATCGTACGCGTCATTCGTACCGTTCGCCCTCGCTATGCCTGCCGCAATTGCCGTGAGGGGGTTATTCAGGCACCAGCGCCCCGGCGTGCGATCCCGGGCTCGATGGTTACCACCTCGACGCTGGCCTGGATGGCCACAGCGCGATTTGCATGGTCAATCCCTCTCAACCGGCAGCTTCAGATGCTGGCCGGACAGGGCGCCATCCTCGATCGCGCCCTACCAAGCCGCTGGATGCGCAAGATCGCATGGTGGCTGAGATCTCTGTATGAATTGCAACTCGCGTACATCCACGCGCAATCGCGGATTTTCTGTGACGGGACGCGAATGCCGGTCCTTGAGAAAGGAAGAAAACGAACCCGGATCACGCAGTTCTGGGCACATGCCTGCGATGATGGTCCCTGGTCAGGCCCGGCGCGACCGGCGGTGGCATACATTCACGCGCGCGGCCGCGGGCATGCCGAAGCGCGCCAGCAGCTAGCCGGCTATCGGGGCATCCTCCAGGTCGACGGCTATGGCGCCTACAAGGCGCTGGTCCGCAAGGGGGCGGAAGGGATCGTGCTGGTCTTTTGTCTTGCCCATGCCCGTCGCAAGTTCGTGGACGCCTACCGTAAATCCCCGTCGCCGGTGGCCGCCGCGATCATCGGCCTGATCGGCGAGGTCTACGCGATCGAGGCCCGGGTGCGCGCCAGCAATGCCGCAGATCGGTTAGCGGCCCGCCAGGCGGAAACCTGTAAGGTGATGGCTACGATCAAAACGCAGATCGACGACATGCTGCCCAGGCTCTCACCCAAATCCGATCTGGCAAAGGCGATGCGCTACACCCTCAACCACTGGAAGGGCCTGACGCTATTCCTGGAAGACGGGCGTGTCGAGGTCGATACCAACACCGTCGAGCGAGGGATGAGAAATGTTGCCCAAGGTAGAAAGTCGAGCCTTTTTGCGGGGAGCGAGGAAGGAGCCCGGACCTGGGCGGTGCTTGCCTCGCTTCTCCAGACTGCTCGCCTCAATGGCCTCGATCCCTACACCTGGCTCAACGATGTGCTCGAGCGGATCGTGAATGAGGAGGTGATGATCAACGATCTGCACAGCCTGTTGGCATGGAACTGGCGCCCTGCGACTGATCGGCTAGAAGCGCTGGCAGCATGAGCTTCAAACGTCAAACCGCATCCGGCAGAACGCTCTCATTAGAGCAGCTCGAAATCTGGCTCGATACGCTTGATCCGCCGGTCGCCGGTGTCTCCTCGATCGATGGCTTCCTCGCGGCGTTGGCTGCCGGCCCGTCCATCATCAATCCGGACATATGGCTCAAGAGCATCCTGCGCGAACACGTCCAAAGCGCCCGATCGGCACCCGCGCGCCGAACGATCCTTAAGCGCTACAACCAGATCTGCATCGAGCTTGCCGAGTGCCCTGAGGTCTATGCGCCGATCTATATGCGGACCGAGGACGGCGAGGTCCTGCTGGAAGACTTTGCCAATGGCTTCTTCACCGCAATGCATCTGGACATGGACGCATGGAAGCCCTTCGTGTCTGATCGAGACTTCGGCCTGCCGCTTGCAGCTATCCTTGGCCAAAGCACGATCATCGATGGCATATCATGGATCGACCAGCTCCAGGATCCTCTCGCAAATCAGGCTCTTGCAGATACCTGGCGGATGATCCCCCAGATCATCTCCTTCATCCATGACCAGTGTGCCTTTGCAAGAACTTTGACCGTACACTGAAGCCTCTCCACATCCCACGTGGGGTCGAAGCAGCGGTTACGATCATGTCGCGCACTGTAGATCGAGCAAGGCCGGTCAGTCGGGCGATCTCGCGCATCGGGACGCAAGCCTCCCGATGCATTCTCAGTACTTCGCGCACATGGCGCATCTTTGGCCTCCTCGTCGGCATCTCCATCCTCCGGCTGCTGCGCCGATGGGATGGACCCAACGATCGGACTTCTCACTCCCTCCCGGGTGGCCGGGAATTGCTCGGAATGGTGGCCGGCATCATCTCGGAATCCCGGCCGGGATCAAATCGGAATGGTGGCCGGGATGACCCCGGAATCCGCAGGAAGGGGTTTGGGGCTCAGTTTCGGTTTTTGAACCGCCAGCTGTCGTTGCCTGTCTCGATGATGTCGCAATGGTGGGTGATGCGATCGAGAAGCGCGGTGGTCATCTTGGCGTCGTGGAAGACGTTCGGAATCCGCAGCACGCCGCACGAAAAGGTCTGACAGAAGCGCGCGCTCGATCACTCCCTTCGCAGAACAGAATCATCTTGCACTACGGGCGGCAACCACAGAAGGCGTCCACCTTTGATGGCCCAGGGGGCTGCCTGCTGCTCACCAACCGCGCGAGGGCATGGACAGAGGTCCAGCCGACGACCAGGCAGCCGGAGATTGTGTCACCAGCCGCCGATACGGCAGCCCTAAAAGCGGTGATCGATGCGATCCGAACCGCGCTTTCCACAATCGGCCTGACATCCTGACGCCGGAGCACTGCGGCGATGCCGGGGCATTCAAGCCCCGACTAGCTTTTGCCGCAAGTCGATTGAACCAACACACCGCGCCATGTAAATTCGTTCAAGATGGTGCGACGACAGCCCGAAGGCTCGCTTCGAAAGCTTCGAGGATGGCCGACCGGCTCCAGCGCGTGACCGCTCGCTGCCTGGCAGCCGATCCCGCCGCGACCCGCATGGCCGGGTCATCCAGCATAGCGACAAGCGTGTCGCTGAAAGTGGCGGCATCGCCGGGAGGCGCGATGCAGCCACACCCTTTGACTTCATCGGCAAGTCCGGTGCCAGGCAAGGCTGTGGCCAGAACTGGTCGCCCGGATGCCAGCATGTTGGTGAGCTTGGAGGGAAGCAACAGGTCAGCCGCCTCGGCGATTTGGGGCAACAAGTGGACCGTTGCGATGCCCAGCAGTTCCGACAGCCGCTCGCGCGGCTGGAGATCGTGAAACCGGATGTTGTCGAGGTCCCCGGCCTGGCGCAGCAGTCTTTCACGATTCGGCCCGTTGCCGCAGACCACGAACATCAGATCCATGCGATGCGCCAGCCGCCGGGCTGCTTCGACCACCAGTTCGATGCCCTGCTTGTTGGCGATGTTGCCGGAATACAGGGCTACATGGGGGCGGTCGATCTGCCACTCGGCCAAGTATGGGGAAGGTTCCTCCAACGGCTGGATTTCGTCGATGTTCGCCCAGTTGCGGAACTCCACGACACGCGCTTCGGTTATGCCCTTTTCCTGCAGTTTCGCGCACATCTGGGGAGAAATAGTGCTGACTACATCAGCCTGGATCGCCCATTTCTCGAAGTTCAGGGCTGCCGTTGCTAGCTTGCCGCCATCCTTCAGCAGCCCTGTCGCGAATGCGGCCTCGACTTCGAAATCCTGGATGTGCAGCCAGAATTTCGCCCCGGTCTTTTGCGCGGCACGGCGGGCCGCCACCATCGAGATGAGCGAAGGGGCAATGCCGATGACCACATTGGGCCGCATTCGCCGGATCTCGGCCCGCATCGCAAGTTCCGCGCGCGCCGCGAAACTCATGTGATGCAGGATGCGCCGTTTTGCATCGGGCACTTCGGGCGTGTAGATTGGCACCCGAACCACCCGCACGCCGCGTTCCGTGTCTATTCGTACACCCCCGCCCCGGAACGCAGGCTCCACCTTCCACTGGGGATAGTAAGGCTTACCGCATATCACCGTCACATGATGGCCCGCGCTTGCCAGATGTTCCGCCATTCCCGCCGTATAGGGACCGATGCCCACCATTTCGGGAGCATAGTTGATTCCGAAGACGAGGATATTCATGCTGTTCGGATTCCCGACATAACAATTCGCGCGGCCAATCGGCCTGCAAACCGAGATCGGGCTGCAAGTCGAGAATGGACGGTTGGTTTCAGACCTCTGCGGCTTGCACCACGTTGGCGCAGAACCATTGATAGGTTTCCGCAATACCTTCTTCGAGGGCGACCGAAGGCCTCCATCCCATTGCGTTCAGGCGGCTGGAATCCATGAGCTTGCGCATAGTGCCGTCGGGCTTCGAGGCGTCGAATACGATCTCGCCGGTAAAGCCGGTTACCTTTGCGACGAGATGCGCCAGTTCCGCAATCGAGACATCCTCGCCGTAACCAACGTTAATGTGGCTGAGCATGGGCTGGGTATTTGCCTCGTACTGCGCAGACGGCAGGTCTAGCACGAAGATCGACGCATCCGCCATGTCATCGACGTGAAGGAATTCGCGCATCGGCGTGCCCGATCCCCATATCGCGACCGTATCGATGCCGTCGCGAACCGACTCGTGGAAGCGGCGGATCAGGGCCGGCATGACATGCGAGTTTTCCAGATGAAAATTGTCGCCCGGGCCGTAAAGGTTGGTGGGCATGACGCTGCGATAGTCAGTACCGTACTGGCGATTGTAGCTCTCGCACAACTTGATGCCGGCGATCTTGGCGATCGCATACGGTTCGTTCGTAGGCTCAAGGACGCCGGTCAGCAGCGCATCCTCGCGCATCGGCTGTGCCACGGCCCGCGGGTAGATGCACGAGGAGCCGAGGAACAGCAGCTTGGTGACGCCCACGGCATAGGCCTGGTGCACGACATTGGCCTCGATCATCATGTTTTCGTAGATGAATTGGGCCGGATACGTATTGTTGGCATGAATGCCGCCGACCTTGGCCGCAGCCAGAACTACCGCGTCGACTTTTTCAGACGCGAAGAAGTTCCGCACTGCGGCCTGATCGGTGAGATCCAGCTGTGCGTGCGTGCGGGTCACGACTTCATCACCGCGCTCCGCCAGCTTGCGGCTGATGGCTCCGCCGACCATGCCACGATGACCTGCTACATAGACACGCATAATCTGGGCTCTCCTGCTCAGGATTCGAGCGACACCGGCAATTCAAACCCGTGCTCCTTGAGCAGGGCGTGGCGCTTCGCGACCTTGAGGTCTTCCGCGACCATTTCCTCGCACATTTCCTGCACAGTGATTTCCGGCACCCAGCCCAGCTTTTCCTTCGCCTTTGCAGGATCGCCCAACAGGGTCTCGACTTCGGCGGGACGGAAGTAACGCGGATCGATACGCACGATCACGTCGCCTTCCGCGACAGAGGGGGCGTTCGCACCGGTGACGGCGTCAACGATGCCAACTTCGTCGACACCTTCGCCTTCAAAGCGCAGGGTGATGCCTAGGTGGGCGGCCGACCACGTGATGAACTCGCGCACCGAATACTGAACGCCGGTCGCAATCACGAAATCCTCGGGATTGTCCTGCTGCAGCATCATCCACTGCATGCGGATATAATCCTTAGCGTGACCCCAGTCGCGCAGCGAGTCAATATTGCCCATGTAAAGGCAGGGCTCCAGCCCCTGCGCGATGTTGGCAAGACCGCGCGTGATCTTGCGCGTTACGAAAGTCTCGCCGCGGCGCGGGCTCTCGTGGTTGAAGAGGACGCCGTTGCAGGCATACATACCGTAGGATTCACGGTAGTTGACCGTGATCCAGTACGCGTAGAGCTTGGCCACGGCATAGGGCGAACGCGGATAGAACGGCGTCGTCTCCCGCTGCGGGATTTCCTGGACCAGACCGTAAAGCTCGGAGGTCGATGCCTGGTAGAATTTGGTCTTTTTTTCCAAGCCAAGGAAACGAATGGCCTCAAGCAGGCGCAGGGTGCCGATGGCGTCGACATCCGCGGTATATTCCGGCGCCTCGAAGCTTACAGCGACGTGGCTCTGGGCGCCCAGATTGTAGACCTCGTCCGGCCGGATCTCCTGAATGATGCGCGTCAGGTTCGACGTGTCCGACAAGTCGCCGTAGTGCAGCTTGAGATCCGGCGAGGGCGCATGCGGATCCTGATAGATATGGTCGATGCGCTGCGTGTTGAACAAGGAGGCGCGACGCTTGATACCGTGGACCTCGTAGCCCTTTTCTAGCAGGAATTCCGCAAGGTAGGAGCCATCTTGCCCGGTAACGCCAGTGATTAGCGCTACTTTTTTCTTACTCAATTTCGCTTCCTTTCACAATCGGCGTAATGATTGCGGAGTTACGCTTCAGTTTGATCCAAAAATATCGCGCGTAAATACTTTTTCCTGAACACATTCCAGTTCCGACGTCATGCGGTTCGCGACGATGACGTCGCAATTTTCCCGGAACTTCTCCAGACTGCGCACAACTTTCGACCCGAAAAATTCATCTTCCTTCATAGCCGGCTCGTAGATTTCGACTTCGATGCCCTTGGCCTTAATCCGTTTCATGATCCCCTGGATCGAGGATTGCCTGAAATTGTCCGATCCGGACTTCATCACCAGGCGAAACACGCCAACCCTCTTTGGCTTGCGTGCGATGATCCTGGCGGCAAGGAAATCCTTCCGGGTCCGGTTCGCATCGACGATGGCGCGGATCAGGTTTTGCGGCACGTCGGAGTAGTTCGCCAGCAACTGTTTGGTATCCTTGGGCAGACAATAGCCACCATAGCCGAAACTGGGATTGTTGTAATGGCTGCCGATCCGCGGATCGAGGCAAACCCCATCGATGATCTGCCGCGTGTCCATCCCGCCGGCGATGGCGTAGCTGTCCAGTTCGTTGAAGAACGCCACGCGCATGGCGAGGTAGGTGTTCGCAAAAAGCTTGATCGCCTCGGCTTCTCGCGAATCCGTGAACAGGACGGGGACGTCCTTCGACACTGCGCCCTGGACAAGCAGGTCGGCGAACTGCTTAGCCCGGTCCGAATGTTCGCCGACGACGATACGCGATGGATGCAAATTGTCGTACAGCGCGCTGCCTTCGCGCAGAAATTCGGGGCTGAAAACGACTTGGTCGGTTTCGAGGCGGGCTCGTACGTCATCGACGAATCCGACCGGAATGGTCGATTTAACGACGATCATGGCGTCCTTGTTTACGGCGATCGTCGTGCGGATTACTGATTCGACCGAGGATGTATCGAACTTGTCGGTATCGACATCGTAGTTCGTCGGTGTCGCGATGATCACAAAGGACGCATCCGCCAGCGCGTGCGTTGCATCGGTGGTCGCCGTCAGGTCAAGCGTCTTGTCCGCGAGGTAGTGTTCAAGCTCGGCATCAATGATGGGCGACCGCCTCGCGTTGAGGAGATCGACGCGCTCCTGGGATACGTCGACCGCGACGACCTGATTGCGTTGGCCCAGAAGAACGGCGTTGGACAACCCAACATAGCCCAGGCCGAACACGGCAATCTTCATCTCAACTCGCTTTCACAGCTTTTCAGCTTGGTTTTGCGGAAATTGCCCTCGAACAGAAATCATCGAAAAATGATCCAGGACGGAACTTCCTTTTGCCTGCTATCAAGATGTACGAGGCGATAGTCAATCCGATTATGCTGCAACTGCACATTGATTTCGGTCGTTTCCCCCGGGGGGTGCAGGAAGGTTTCCCTAAGAGCCCGTTTGAGAATGGGTTGATGCGGCAACGCGGGCGTGATTCAAGCTTGGCATGTGGAGCCGAGCGAGCCGTAGCCGGATGGCAGGATTTGAAAAGCGATCGAAGCGCTACCCGACCGATCTGACGGACGAAGAATGGCTGTTCATTCAGCCGTTTCTGCCGCCCGTGGCCAAGCGCGGTCGCAAGCCAGAAACGGACCTGCGTGATGTCCTCGATGCGTTGCGCTATCTGGCCCGAACAGGTGGTGGATGGCGAATGTTGCCGAACGACTTCCCGCCCTGGCAGACGGTGTATTGGTGGTTTCGCCGTTTCGTGCGCCGACTGCTGTTCCGCACGATCCACGACGTTACCCTCATGCTGGACCGTGAACGCGAAGGGCGTGAGCAAAGCCCGACGGCGGCCGTCGTGGATAGCCAGTCGATCAAGGCGCCAGCGGCAGAAAAACGGGGCTTTGATGCAGGCAAGAAGGTCCTCGGTCGTAAACGGCACATTGCCGTCGATACCGATGGCCGATTGCTCATGGTCAATCTGACCACTGCCGACATCTCCGGCAGCGCTGGCGCTCAAAGAGCGCGATGGCGGACGGATTGTCTCGACTGCGGCGATAATCGCGGTGGGCGTCAATACCGATGGCCGGCGCGAGGTTCTGGGTGTCGCCACCGGCCCACCGGAAGCCGAACCCTTCTGGAAAGCTTTCCTACGCTCTCTCGCGGCCCGGGGTTGCGCGGTGTGAAGCTGGGATCGCCGACGATCACAAAAGGCTGCGCGCCGCCGCCAGCAAGATACTTGCCGCAACCCAGCAGCGCTGCCGGATGCACTGGATGCGCAACGCGTTTGCCCATGCCGCGGCCGAACAAAGGCCCGCTGTCATTGCCATGATCAAGACCACCTTCGCGCAGGAAACGGTCGAGGCGGCACATCAGCAGTGGGAGCGTATTGCTGATGCCCTGCGTGAGAAGTTTCCAAAGCTGGCTGATATGACGGAAGCATCACGTGAGGATAGCGAAATCCCAGAAGCGCGAACCGACAGGATTCAGTAGATTTTCGGAACCCAGTACTTATCCATATGATCCGGGCCTGATCATCGCCTGCTCGCGCTTTTCGCCTCTAGCCAAGCCGACCTTTCCTTCGCGTTTTCCCACAGCCTCAGAGGTAGCGTTTCTGCCCGGAACCAACCGATTTTCCGATGCGTCGGCCAATTCGACCCGTCTCCTGACAAGCGGGACACGCTTGCCAGGTCGAGCCGCCGTGCAATACAGCGGCGCGCTGACGCGAGGCGGGTATGCGCCGAATCGCTCCCCCCTTTCGACAGCCCGCAACGGACCCTGACGGCCGACGACACAAAGCAAATCCGACGCACTGCGATCGCCCTTCACCCTGCCGGCAAATCGCGACATCGAGTTCACCGCGTCAACTATTGCGACTTACGGCGCCCTATGCTGGCCGCGTGCATTACCGACGGATCGAAAAACACTTCGATTGCGCTGCCGCCAACATTCGCAGCTTGACCCAATACCGGAAAATCCCGTAACCGGGCAAATGTTGCAGTGCGTCAATTCTGTGGCGCCTAACGTGGTGTTCGCTGCGCCCCCACTCGTGGAGTGTCGATTGTTGTAACACTGCGTCAGGCCCAATAAGGTGAGTGCTGTTCATGAAGCGGGATTCCGTTCGTAATGGCCGAAGTTTCGCGGCAAATCGGTTGGGGGCAGTGGAATTGCGGTCAATTGCAGCTAGCATGTTTCGCTTCCACCATTCAGAATATATGCGCGCAGGAGCGTCCGATGCCCGATAACGCGAAACCCGCGTATGTATACCCGCGCCTCAGTTCGCAGCTGGATCTCGGCGCGGTCCGAATCGCCGGGGCGGGGCTTGGCAACTCCATGCTGAACTACTTCGAAGCCTATCTTCATGCACGGGCGATCGGGGCGCAGTTGATCGCACCGGCATGGCTGTCGGTGAAGATCGGTCCGATCATCCGCCGCGAACAGTCATACAGATTGTACAACGGCCTTTTCCAAGTCCCTGCTGACGAATTGCAGGGGTTGGCGAAGATGTTTGCCCTGCGCCACAAATTGACCGGCCCCTGGACACGCCATCGGTTGTCGTCGAGCGCCGATCTGGAAAGCAATGGCAAGATAGACGTCGTTAAGACCCGCAAATACATCTTCGAGAACATTTATCCCCACAAGGACGTGGTTCGCGAAAGGCTACAGAAGATGTCGTGCGCTCCGATCGCCAGCGGCGATTGGGGCAACGGCGATTACATCGCCGTGCATGTCCGTCTGGGTGATTTCCAGGCGGTGTCTGAAGCGGATCTGCAAAAGGGCGTCCGAAACAACCTGCGGATACCTTTGAACTGGTATCGTCGGATGATTCTCGAACTGCGCCGGCTGGCCCCGCAGTACCGTATCGATGTCTTTTCGGACGGTCGGGAAGCCGAACTTGCCGAACTGCTGAACATCGAAGGCGTGGCGCTAAAGCGCGGCGGCAGCGATCTCGAAGACATGCTGGGACTGGCCAAATGTCGCCTGCTCGTCGGTTCCCTGTCGACGTTCTCCTATTGGGGTGCCTATCTCGGCGATCAGCCCTCGATTTGGTACGAGACGGCCAGCCGGGTCGAGCCGCTCAACTCCGACCCCAGCAAGCAGATCGTTATCGGTGATAACGTCAGCGCACTGGCAGCGGTCGCGAATCTCCTGAAATGAAGCGAATCCGTTTCGACGGCCGCGCTAAGCTCGTTCTGTCGCTGATCCTGAATCTGGCGTCGCGGGCCCCCGGAGCGCTCAGCCTCGTCGTCCTGCTGCCGATGATTCAGAAGGGCCTGGGCAACGCGGACTATGCAACGCTGCTGGCGCTCATGTCGCTGGGCGCATTGCTTTCGCTACCACAGGGCGGCGCCAATACGATCGTGCGGCGCCGCATCGGCCGCGCGCATGCAACCGGCGATGAGCGGGCCGAGGCCAATGCCCTGGCGGACGCACTGGTGACCAAGGGCCTGTTCGCTTTCGGTGCGTGCGCGATCGCCGTCGCCTACATCTTTTACAGAGGGATGCCGACCGAGCTAGTCATCCTGCCCGCGGTCGGGGTCGTGAGCGCTCTTGCCGCCACGTTCGATAACGCCCGCGCCGCCTATAACGAACATTACTGGACCGCGACGCTGCAGATCATCTTCCAGACCCTGGCGGTCGGGGTTGCCCTGCTGGTGCCGGCTACCCGGACCAACATCGTGCTGGCGTCACTGTGTCTGCAACTGCACATGCCGCTGGCCAGTCTTGCGACCGGCTTCCAGATGATCCGCGCCCGCCCCTATCTTCTGCGTGGCAGGTCCGAGGAAATCGCGACCACGATCAAGGACGGCCTGCTGCTGTCGATTTCCGATGGGCTGCTGCTGGCTGTGCTGAACTCCTCGGTGGTGTTGATGGAAGCGACGGCACGCGCAGAATTTGCGGCATGGTATGGAACGCTGGTGCGCTTCTTCCAGACACTGCTTGCACCGGTGCTGCTGGTCGTACTTCCCGTGGCTAGCTTCGTCGCGTTGAAATGGGCCAACTGGGAGACCAGGCGGCGCCAGTTCATGATGCGCGCCATTCGTCTGGGCGCTCTGGGTTACGGGCTGCTCGCGGCCCTAGCACTTTACGTCCTCGACGTGGCCTTCATTCGCCCCACGATGTCCTTCGAGTTCCGGATCGAGCCGGTTTACGCGATTCCGCTGTACGTCCAGTTCGGAGCCATCATCGGCTACAGGGCGTTTTCCTCGATCTATTTCGTCATTTACCGGGGACCACGGCTGGCTTGGCGAGTGTCGATCGCGGCTCTGGTCGCCATCGGATTCGGCGCCCTGGTCCAGATGTTCGCAACGCCTCTCGCTGCACTGGCCAGCGTGGCGATCTGCCTGACTCTGACTCTGGCGCTGGCGAACATGATCTCCATCGAGAAACTGATGCACGACCCGACGGCCTCGCCGGCGGCGGGCTGATTCCAAGGCGCGCTTGGCGAATTCGCAGGGACGCGGCCAGTTAGGCCAGGCACCCTTCCCCCCCAAATTATTCGGCAGCGTCAGGTGTCGAACAGTCCGGGTTCGAGTAGCATCAGCGCCTGAGCGAGAATAAGGGTCTTGGCGTCGGTCAACCCCCCCTTTTTGTGCACCAGGCCCGCCAGAGCACGGCAGAAAATCTCGCATATCGTGATATTTTCATGCTCGCCGGCCGTGCTGTAGCTTTCGCCAAGCATATCGTCGGCTGCACAAGGGGCAAGGAACAGCGCGATCCTTTCAGTAGATACAGGCGGCAGAGACCAGATGTTGGCGACTGGAATCAATTCGCCGATCCGTATCCGGCGTTCTTTCATCGCCTCTTCCCGGATGCGGTCTTTCGCCGACGCCGCGTCGAGGTTTTCGGCCACGGCTTCGAGCAGGGGAGGCTCCCGCCCCGCAAGCGGTCTCGCTCTGGGCTGGGTGATCAGGATCACAGTGCGGCGTTCGCGATCGTAAAGGAGGGCGGCGGCGGCCGACCCGTTGCCAGCAGATGCCGCTCGACGGCAGCGCCGTCCGGCATCAGGATGCGCAGGCGTTCAAGCCGATACCAACCGTCGTAGACCACTTCGCGATCGACGATACATGCTTCTTGTAAACTGCAGCTGGAGACCCGCAAAAACCGATAGCGTTTGGACGGCGATGATGATTCATAGAGGGCGCGCGATCACGGAGGCCAGCTATGGATCCCAAGTCCCTGTTCAGTTTGAGCGATCACCTTGAGGCATTGAGCGAGGAGGGCGATCCGCTTGAGGTTTTGCAGGAGGCGGTGGATTTCGAGTATTTCCGGGTGTGGCTGGTCGAAGGGTTTGGTTATGGCGCTGGAGCCAAAGGCGGGCGCCCACCCTCCGATCCGGTGATGATGTTCAAGGCCCTGATCCTGCAGGCGCAGCATCATCTGTCAGACGCCCAGATGGAGTTCATGATCCGCGATCGGCTGAGTTGGCTGCGGTTTCTGGTACTGTCGCTTGGGGACCGGACGCTGGATGAGAACACGATCCGGCATTTTCGCAGTCGCCTGACCGAGACGGGAACGCTCAAGCGGGTGATGAAGGCCTTTGACTGGCAACTCCAGAAGAAAGGCTACATTCCAATGTCCGGGCAACTCGTGGACGCCTCGCTGGTGCCTGCACCAAGACAGCGGAACACCGAGGGCGAACGCGAAGCGATAAAATCGGGCAAGGGCGCCAGAGATATCTGGCCGGACGAGCCGAACAAGGCAGCACAGAAAAATACCGACGCCCGCTGGACCCTCAAGATCGGCGGGAAAGTCCTGTGTGGATGGCTCCCGCGTTGCAAGTGGCGATTTGACGATCTGGCGTATTGGTCGGGTGCAGTCTTGTGTCCGGCCTGTTGGTGCAGCCGTTTCGTGACTGCTGGCCCTGATGGTATCCGCGAGCTAGGTCCCACTCTGCTATGCAGGCTATGATGCCTTGGACTTTCGGCGGGGTGTCCCGGCTCCCGGTCGACCGGTAACGCCATCACTTCTCTTCGCTCTCACAACCTCCTGAAGCCGCTCGGTGTCGAGCTGCTAATCCGTCATGCTGCCACGCCGATCGGCGCACGGTACGTGCCGCCACGCGCCATGATCGCCCAGGCGACCCTCGCCGTGCGATTGGCAGCGGCAACGGTTACGACCCGCGCGGGTTTGCGCGCCAGCATGGCAGCGATGCGCGGATCGACCGAGTCCGGTTTGGCCCGGGCGCGGCGCACCAGTGAGGTCATGCCGATAACCAGCAGGCGCCGCAGGTATCGATCGCCCATGCGCGAGATCCGACCCATCCGTTCCTTGCCGCCACTCGAGTTCTGAAGCGGTGTCAGGCCAAGCGAGGCGGCAAACTGCCGACCCGAGCGAAACCGCCCTGGGTCGGTTACCGACGCGGCAAGCGCAGTCGCGGAGATCAAGCCGACACCCGGGATCGTACCGAGGCGCTGCGACAGTTCGTTGGACCGGTGCCAAGTGAGCAACTCCTTTTCCAACGCCGCAAGCCGAACCTGCACGTCGCCGATCTGTCCGGCCAAGCCAGTGATCACGCGCACGGCGAGATCAGGAACCTCGGGCGCATCGCCCTTGGCGATCCGCGCGGCCAGTTCGATCGCGTGATGCAGCCCACGTACGATCTCGATGCCAAACTCTGCGAGCAGGCCACGGATCATGTTCACGAGCTGAGTACGCTGCTTGACCAACAGGTCGCGCGTCCGGTGCAGCGCCAGCGCCGCCTGCTGTTCCGGCGACTTCGCGGGCACGAACCGCATCGTTGGGCGCGTCACTGCCTCGCAGATCGCCTCTGCGTCATTCGCGTCCGTCTTGCCGCGCTTCACATACGGCTTAACGTACGCAGGCGGCATCAATCGAACCTCGTGCCCGAGTTTTGCCAGAGCGCGTGCCCAATGATGAGAGGTGCCGCACGCTTCGATGCCGACCAGGCACCGCGGCAACTTCGTGAAGAACGGCACCACCTGCGATCGACGCAATGCCTTGCGGACGACGACGGTGCCCGCAGCATCAACTGCATGAACCTGGAAAATGCTCTTGGCCAAATCGAGGCCGATGGTGGTAATCTCCATGTGGGTGGCTCCTATTTGCTCGTGATCGCCTGACAGCAATCACATCTTGGCACCTCGATGCCGTGAGCGGGAGCCATCCACCCCATCTGGTATCGGGCGGATGGAACGCCGCTCCCCATGATCGCCCTGCCCGTCTTCGGCTACAAATCCCACATCAGCATCGACCGACGCTTCGGCTTCATCCGAGGCATGGCGGTGACTTCGGCGTCAGCGGCGGACGGGCGCCTTCTCCGGCAGGTCGTCAGCACGGACAATACCAGTTCCGAGGTCTATGCTGACAGTGCCTATCGATCCAGGCGCAACGAGAAGTGGTTGTCGGATCAGATGCTCACGTCCCGCATTCATCGGCGCAAACCCACGGGCAAGCCGATGTCGAGGGCAACCGCGCGCGCCAATGCCGCCAAATCCTCGATCCGTGCGCATGTCGAGCATGTCTTCGCGCATCAGAAGAACCGGTTCAATCTGTTCATCCGCACCATCGGCCTGGCCCGCGCTGAGGCGAAACTGACCCTTTGCAACCTGGCCTACAACTTCAACCGCCTGATCTTCCACGAGCGTCGGGGAACCGCAGGCTGACTCTGTCTGCAAGCCGGCCAAACCGGCGAAATCAACGCCGGGCATCATGGAAATCGGTCCGAACGATGCCCCTTGGTGCGCCCCGAAGCCTCGACGTCATCAAGCCAGCCCGCTTCGCCAGAAATTACCCGGTTTTTGCGGGTCTCCAGCTGGTGTCCATCATGCGTCGATATCCGTGTTATGCGCGCGGACCGTGTTGTTCGGCATGAAAGCAAAGGTCGCGAAAACAGCGCGGGGGCTGCGTCGGCGTTTTTCAAACCGTGCCAGTATCGCGCCTCAGCCTAATCCCTTTGCCGCAGCATAGCGTCATTTCGCACTGCACAATACGCTTCACCTTTTCCTAGGCGGGCGTTAAAACACTTCGAGAATGGATAAAATGCGGACGTACCGATGTCTGGTATCCGCACAAGCAGATGAGAAAGCAAAGCTCCTCTATGCCATCGCATGTCAGTCCGCTTAAGGTTGCGGTTATTTATCACTTTTGGCCGCACTACCGCGAGGCAGTAATGACGGCCATGGATCGCACTCGCAGCATCGAGTACGATTTTTACGGCAGCGGTACGCCCATGGCCGGGATCAAGCATTCGAATGTGAAGGCGGTGCGCAATTTCGTAGTTGCCCCGTTCCGCGTCAAGCGCGGCATTACCTGGCAATCCGGTGCCATCGCCGCCGTGCGCAAGGGCGACTACGATGCCGTGATCTTTCTGGCCGATCCGAATTTCGCCTCGACCTGGATCGCGTCTCTGCTGGCGCGCCTCAAGGGGATTCCGGTGCTGTTCTGGGGGCATGGCTGGCTGAAGAGGGAAAGCAGGCTAAAGTCGTATAGCCGCCGCGCCTTCTTCCAGCTTGCCGACCGTTTCATGACGTATTCCGAGCGAGGCATGGCGCTGGGTATCCAGGCCGGTTACCCGGAAAAGAAGCTCTCGGTCATCTATAACAGCCTCGATGTCGTGAAGGCCGATGCAGTCGTAGGCCGTATCGAAGCAGGCGAACTAGCCTCGCTCAGGCCGCAGTCCTTCTTCGCCCATCCGCACCGGCCGGTCCTGATCTGCTCGGCCCGGCTCACCGAAAAGTGCCGGTTCGATCTGCTGATCGATGCGGCCGCACTGCTGTCGGAAAACGGCATGCCGGTCAACGTCGTACTGGTGGGTGATGGTCCGCAGCGCCAGGCACTTGAAGATCAGGCCAAACGTCTGGGCGTGGCAACGCATTTCGTCGGCGCCTGTTACGACGAAGATATCACCGGCCAACTGATCTACCACGCCGACGTCACCGTTTCGCCCGGCAAGATCGGTCTGACGGCGATGCACAGCCTGATGTACGGCACCCCCGCCATCACCCACAACGACCTTGATGAGCAGATGCCTGAAGTGGAGGCTATCGAGGACGGCCGCACGGGGCTGCTGTTTCGACGCAATGACCCAACGGGTCTTGCCAAGGCCATTCAGGAATGGCTGGGTTCGGAACGCAGCCGCGCATCCGTGCGCGAAGAATGCCGCTCAGTGATCAGGGAAAAGTGGAACCCTGAAAATCAGGCGCGGCTGATCGAGAAGGCCGTTCTGGCGGTAGCCGATCGTGGGTAAGCGCCGCAATGAAGCGCAGGCGATGACCCTGCCCGAGCCGGAACGCGCCAACGATGTCATAATCGCGCGCTGCCGTCAGGAAATCGAAGGTCGCCTCAAGGCGAAGGTACGCGCGATGTTGCTGCCATACTGGAAGCGCAAGTACCGGCTCGCTGAACTTGGCGAAGGCTTCCACAACCCCAGGCACAGCGACATGATCCTTGGCGCAGGCAGCCGAATAGGGCGCTATGCCTATATTGGCATGGGTTTCAGATCCCAGGGCCCGATCGTCGTTGGCGACTTGGCGATGCTTGCATCCGGCATAGAGATCGTCGGGGCCGATCATTTATACGACATCGTCGGAACGCCGACGCGGTTGGGTTTTCCTTCGGCGGCAAGGCCCGTGACCGTTTTCGGCCTGGACGCGTGGATCGGTTCGCGTGTCACGATCATGGAAGGCGTCAGGATCGGTGCCGGGGCGGTGGTCGGTTCCGGCTCGCTTGTGACGCGCGATGTCGAACCTTACACGATCGTGGGCGGCGTTCCGGCAAAGCTGATCCGCAGGCGGCTGGATGAGCGTGGCGAAGCAAGCCACATCGGCATGGTCGAATCTGCCTTGGTCTCAGCCGATCCGGCAGGTAACCAGTGACTGCCGAAGGCCACGGACAAGCGTTCGGGATCACCTGCGTCATCCTCACATATAACGAAGAAACCCATATCGAACGGGCGATCGCGAGCGTGCGGGGCGTCGCCGACGATATCCTTGTGATCGATTCCTTCTCAACCGACCGGACCGTTACGTTGGCCCAAGCCGCAGGCGCCCGGGTGCTGCAGCATGCCTTCGTCAATCATGCGGCCCAGTTCAACTGGGGCCTAGACAACGGCGATATCCGCACAAGCTGGATCTTCCGCCTCGACGCCGACGAATATATCGGCGCGGATCTTGCCTCAAGGATGCGCGACGAGCTTGCCGCGATGCCATCGGATGTGGCTGGCGTGCTCCTCAGTCGGCGGCATATCTGGATGGGTCGCTGGGTCCGCCATGGCGGACGCTACCCGCTGCACATGCTGCGCATCTGGCGCAACGGACAGGGTCGGGTGGAGAACCGCTGGATGGATGAACACGTCATCGTCGAAGGTGGTCGCACGGTTCATATGCAGGGCGAATTTGCCGATGCCTGCGAACGTGACATCACCTTCTTCGTGACCAAGCACAACGGATATGCGACCCGCGAGGCGTTCGAGGTACTGAACACAAACTACGGGCTGATAACCCTCGGCGCCGAAGATTCGGACAAGCTATCTCGGCAGGCGAAGATGAAGCGTTTCATCAAGAAGAACATCTATTCCCGAATTCCGTTCGGGATCGGGCCGATTTTCTATTTCCTTTTCCGTTATATCGTCCAGCTGGGGTTCCTGGATGGCCGATCCGGGTTTATATACCATTTCATGCAGGGACTGTGGTATCGGCTTCTAGTCGAAAGCAAGGTCTATGAATTCGAGCTTTCCCTGAAAGACTGCCCGGACAATGCCGCGCGTATCGCCCGCCTTCAGGATCTGACAGGGCTCAGGTTCATGGCCTGACGGACGGGGTTATGCCTGCGGGTCCAGCGTGCGCTGGCTGATATGCCGCGCAGGATTGCCACCGACGATGGCCCAGGGGGCAACGTCACGAATGGCGACTGCCCGAGCGGCGATGATCGCGCCTTCCCCGATGGTGACACCGGGACCCACGAAGGCTTCGGCGCAAACCCAGGCGTGGTTCTCGATGCGGATCGGCTGAGAGATCAGTGGCCGGGCCAGCGTGCGGATATCGTGTGATGCGGTGCACAGGAAGCTGCGCTGGCTGACGGTTGAATAGTCACCCATGCTGATCGGGCTTTGCGTGTAGCAGTCGACTCCGTCGCCAAGGCAAGCATAGGCGCCCATAGTGAGGTTCCAGGGCGCCCATATGAAGCAAGTCGGTGCGATGCGCGATCCATACCCGATCTTCGCGCCGAAGCAGCGCAGCAGGAAGCGGCGCCACCCCTCACAGGCGAAGCGCGGTGTGGGGCGGAACAGGAAGGTGTAGACACAACCCCATATCAGCCGCTTTGCGCGCAGCTTTTTGGGCATGGTGTCTACATAGACACGCTGACCGGACCGGGCGACCTGGGGCTGGTTTGGCATTATGCTAATTCCATTCATCCGATCAGAACGGCTCAACAATCTCGTTCTCAAGCGGAATTTCACCCTGCGCCATATGCTCTAGATCCCGAATGAACTTGATCATGGCATCGGTACCCTGCCCGCGGTTCACAAGGCAGTTGAGCGTCTTGTCCGAGAATGGCTGGATCTCGTAGCGCAGCACCGGAAAGCGGGCCATCGCCAGATTATTCAGCCAGCGGCGATTGATCGGCGATTCCTTGTGGAAGACCTTCAGCTTGTAGCGGAACAGAAAGTAGATCGCCGACCTGATGCGATAGATATTGTCCCTGCGGCCCAGCACGCGGTAAGGCGATCCGGAGAAGATGCTACCAAGATTGGGGTACATGAAGTCCTGATACTTGTGCCGCTTGGCGTGGTACAGTTCCATGCGCGAAAAAATCTTGTCGCGATCGCCGGGCTTGCCCTTGAAGAACAGCCGCGTCACGATGCTCCCCGCCTTTTCCTGGCGCAGCACCGAAGTGCGGTGCGCCAGAGCCAGCTGCTGGGTAGTGAACTGCTCGATAGAACCGTCGGGATGGACCAGTTCGGCATGAGTCAGCACGTCCTTCAACTCGTAACCATAGGCTCCGGCATTCATAAACAGGCCGCCAGCCACGGTGCCGGGAATACCTTCGAGACCTTCAAACCCGGAAGTGCTGGCGTATAAAGCTTGACGCGCCAATTCGGGCATCATCACGCCGGCCTGTGCGGCGAATACTCCAGACTGCGGATCATGGCTGACCGCGTCCATCTTCATGATACTGATCAAGAAAGTGTAGTCCTGGCCGTCTTCGAACAGGAGGTTCGAGGTATTGCCGATGACCTTGTAAGGGAGACCGGAGTGCGCAATCATGGCGAAGATCGCGACGACGTCCTCGGTCGACCGGGGATAGGCAACCAGCCGCGCGCGACCACCTGTACGCAGATAGGTGTGAGTCGAGAGATCCAGATTCTCGCAATATTCTATGCCGGCGCTCCGAAGGGCCTCAGTGACCGTCGCCATCGTATCTTTCATCGAAGTCTCCGTTTGCGGCTTGGACGGGCTAATTGGCCGCCGTTACCTAGCGCCAGCGAGCCATGCTGGTCCGGCAAGGCATTGCCCAAAGACAACGCGCCACCTGCGCTCAAAGGGTTTTCGCATATGCTCGAGGTCACACGAACGAATCCTGTCGGTTCGTCCGCATCAACTCGGCTTTCAGGAAGTTGCGTCCGTCGTCCTGAAGCTTCTGCAGTAGCGGGGCCACCGCGTCCCAATCGATCGGCTCGTCCATCAGCCTTGTGGCCATTGCCGGCTCTTCACCAGGTACGAAGCGATGCGACAGCCCGACGGTTTCGAGCAGATTCCTCGCACGCTCGTTCATTCCCGCGCGCTTGCCAGTTAGGCCGACGGTCAGGAAAGGCTTGCGCAGCAGGATGCTGAACACCGTGCCGTGGAAGGAGTTCGTCACCACGAATCCAGCCTGTGCGATGTGCGCCACCCATCCCCCCGGAGAAGGCTTGATCGTCCTGCCGATTTCGGCCCAGCGCCGGTGCGGATTGTAAGGAGAGAGCACTTCGGTGCCGAAGCGTCGGGATACCATCGATGCCACGTCGCGGATGCCCTCGCTCGATCGCAGGGCATAGCAGAATATGTGGCCCTGCGACACCGGCTCAGCCGGATCATGGGCAAGCGCGCCGTAATCGCCCAGCAGGATCGTCGGGTCAGGCACCACGCTCGCGCTGCGGCCCGAAATCCGCTCGACGATGGCCGCACCGCTGCGTTCACGCACCGAAATGCTGTCGAAGCGCGCGAGGTAACGCGCCGCCTCGTCGCGATAACCCTCATCCAGTTGAGCCTTGCCGAAGCTGGGGGCATAGGAAACAATCCGGGCGCCTTGCGCCCCGCCAGGGAAGGCGAGATAGTAGACAGGATCGATACCGAACTGCAGCGACGGCGCCCACACCTGATCGCTGCCGCAGATCAGGATGTCGAACTTGCCGGCCGGCGTGCGCAGAAAGGCATCGACATCGGCCAGCGTCTTGAGCACCGGGCCGTCAACGCCCAGCTTCTCGGCCTGAAACCGCTGAAACATGCGGTACTGCGCCTTGTCCTCAAACAGCGCCTGCTTCGCCGCCATCAGCTTCAGGAACATCACCTTGGCGTTGGCCTTGGCGTTGGCGGGAGAAAGGATATTGCGCAGGGCGCCACCGCCTTCCACGTAATCAGGGCGATAGTTGACGAATTTTGCGTCCGCGCCCTGCTGGCGCAGCCAAGTTCGCAACCCGTAAGCTTGCATCAGGGCGCCGACGTTCTCACTGAATTGATAGGTGAGAATGCCGATACGCGGCGCGCCGCTCATGATTGCCTCCTGCACTGTAAGAGAAAAGCCAAGCTGGCTTTCGATTATCCCGATCGTCGATATTCCCGTAAGTATAAACCGCAGGTCATTCAACATATTTTGCAAAGCAGCAGCGAATAGACGCCGTATCGCCATAAAACTTGAGAATCCGTGACTTTACGCGCTGCCGCACATGCGAACAGCCAGCCAGAACCAACCGCGAACTGGCTGGCAGCCTTCGCCGCGCCAACAGGCGTCCGAGCGTGTCAGCTAGCGCTACGCAGCCCTGCTGGCCTAGATGCAGGGGCAAGAGGGCAAGGGGGGGCGGGCATCGCCTCAAGCGTGCGGATACGCGTCTTCAGCGAGCCATGAGTAGGGTCGCCGAGCCATCTGAAGAAATTCTTGTCGTCGGAGCGGCGCCATCCGGCAAGCACCGCCTTGCGATCGTATCCCGCGCAAATCGCCAGATTCATGCCGAGCAGATCGGCGTCGTTTTCCCATTGCAGGCGTTCGCGCAGACCACTGGCCTTAACGTCGCCGTTGAGGACATGAGCCAATTCGTGACCGGCAAACATCGCAATTTCGTCATCAGATTGCGACCGCTCGATCACGCCGGATGTGACGACGGCGCGCGTACCGTCGGACCAGCCTTGGAAGCCCGGATTGACCTCCATGACCACCGGCAAGCCGCAAAGCGGCTGCGCCGTCAGTATGTAAGATATCTCCGCAGATCCGCGTCGCACGGTGACCTTCATGGCCGGGCCGAGTGGAGCGCGCGCCATCCAGACGGCAAGCCAGTCATAAAGCGGCGAACCTTTGGGCGCGTCCTGGGCGATGCGATCAATGGTAATGCCACCCATAGCGAGAACCTCGTCACCCGGCTTCAAGCCGGCCCGATCCGCTGGCGACCCCGTCGCGACGAAGGATATCTGCGGCACATCTCGCAACCGCAGCACGCGGGTCACCATGGCGCGCTCGCCCTCGGGGTAAGCTTCGATATCGTCGAAGCTAAGACCGAATCCGGCGACCGGAGCCCGGCAAAGCGCTGCCGCCGCCTGCCTGATTCGCCAATCCACTGCTCCGACATGATTTCGAGCCTCTCTAAGGGCTTTTGGCCAAGGAGTTGGTGCGACGGCTGACAGCGCAGCCGAGTTGAACCCGACGCATACCGCAATGATTGTCGGCAGAATTGCGCGCTTCATTCCGAAATGCGTGCAAACACTTAAAGTGTTGTGTCTCATTGTGCACTGCGTTATAACGATAAGAATACGTAGTCCACTAGGATGAAAGGATTGACGGCATGAAAATTGGAAAGGCGTTGGTGAGCCTCGCTGCCGCTGGCATGGCGATCTCGCCGATCGCGGCTTCGGCTGGTACTTCGGCGGCGAAGTCGATTCCGGTGTTCACCGGCAAGGCGCAGTACGCTTCGCCCCCGGTGGCGAAGTCGAACAAGGCTGCAGGAAGCGTCGTGCTTCCGATCCTCGCCATTGGTGCGCTGGGTCTCGGCATCTGGGCCATCGCCGACAAAGGAAACGATTGCGCCTCGGCCGGTACGGACTGCTGACTAACGTCGCAGGATGGTACAATTTGGGGTCCGGATCTACTTGTAGGCCGGGCCCCTTTCTATTGCAGCTGGGCGCTCGTTGAAGAGGCGTGAAGCAGGATGCCGAATATGAGGGATGCGTGAGCAGATTGAGCCGATCGCATGGCATGGGTGCGCAGCTTCTTGTATTTTTGCTTATTTCGATCCTTTTCGGCGGTGGCGGCGTAAATGCCGCATGGCAGAATCTGCTGGTCCAACTTGCCGGCCTTGCTCTTCTTGCCATCAATTTCGCGGCAGTTCGCCGCTTTGCCCTTCAGGCGCCGCACACATTGCGTGTCTTGGCGATATGCCTTCTTGCCGTTCCTCTGATCCAGCTCATACCGCTGCCGCCATCCATCTGGAAGCAGTTGCCCGGTCGCGACCTGTTGATTACTTCGCTCGAACTTGTCGGGCATGAAGATGATTTTCGTCCGATCACTGTGTCAGTCGCCCGCACATCGCTCAGCTTGATCGGACTGATCCCGCTGATGGCCGCCTTGGTAGTGGGCTATTCGTTTCAGCGCGAAAGCCGGGACCGCCTGCTTCAGCTTCTGGTCGTGATGGGCTGGGTGCAGCTTGCCTTCGGCGCGATCAGCCTCGCCACCGGCGCCAACACCACCCTTTTCGAATCGGATCATGCCTCCGGAATGTTGCGCGGGCTCTTCGCGAACAAGAACTCGACCGGCCTGTTCTTGGATGTCGCACTGATCGGCGCGATGGGCCTGTTGTTCGCAAAGGCGGGGGCTCGTCATTCCTGGGGCTACGCCGCCTGGGTCAGCGTTATCATTTTCCCCGTGGCAATCATTCTTACGGTATCGCGCTCGGCGATGGTTCTGCTGGCGGTCGTCGCGGTTGCAGGACTTGGGCTGGCTTTCGTCAGGGCGGCACGCAAGACCGAGCCCGGCGGAATTTCCGCCGGGCGCTTGAAGGCGCTGATTGGAGGAGTCGTGCTGGCGTGCACGATCGGGGGTCTGGTCGTGACAGCCGGAATGGGTCAGGGCAGAATCGAAAGGTCGCTCGTGCGCTTTGCCGATCTGCAAGACGGGCGGGCGGGAATCTGGGCAGACGCCCTGACGAGCGCAAGCCACTTCTGGCCGGTCGGCGCCGGGATGGGAACCTTCGACGAGGTCTTCCAAGTCGATGAATCGCTTGAAAGAGTGCGCGCAGGCCGCGCCGGCCGCGCGCACAACGAGTATCTGGAAATCGCGATCGAAACTGGTGTTATCGGCATCGGAGCAATTTTGTACTTCGCGGCGCTACATCTCATCGCCTGCATCAAGGCTATTCGTCACCGAAACGCAATATACGCGGTTGCTGCATTTGCAGGCCTCTTGTGCATTGCAGCACAAAGCGTCTTGGACTATCCGATGAGGTCAGCGGCGATGCTCCCCGTCGCCGGATTACTTTTGGCGCTCTTTTGGGGAGCTGTGCCTGATCGAAATATAGTCCGGCGTCCCCTCACGAACACGGATCAAGACAGCGCTCGACGTCCTACATTACGCACCTTGCCTTAGTGAGGCGACTTGCTAACACGAGTGTGGAACGAGAAATTTCGGCCTAGGTTAGTCCAAAAATGCCGCGCTGGGGTATCGGACGCCCAAGGTCAACCAGATGGGAATGAACGAATATGGCGACTGTACACCCGGCAGAAGAAAGCCAGTGGGAGGGTGAAGGTCACACTCGACAGGGCACAGCTGTCGTCGAGGAAAACGGCATTTTGGGTATCGACCTGCAGCGCGTCGTCGTTCTGATTCGTCGCAATATCGTTGTCATCGGCGCGATCGTTGTGGGCTGCCTGATCCTTGGCATCATCGCGACCTTGCTGCGCTCACCGCTCTATACCACGAACAGTTCGGTGCTTGTCGAAGACAGTGCTGCACCGATCATCCAGAATTCCGATCTGCAACCGGTGAACAGCGCCTCCGACACCGAGCGCTTCATCCAGACGCAGATTGAAGTCATCAGCAGCCGCCAGCTCGCCCTTCAGGTCGTCGATCGCCTCAAGCTAGCGGACAACGAAGGTCTTTACGAGAACGTCGGAGCGGGCATGCCACAGCTCGACGACTTACCGGGCCGTCCCGACAAGAAGGCGCTGAGTAAGCATCGCAGGGAAGCCGCCGCGACGTTGCTAAGCAAGAGCCTCGTCGTCATGTCGCCCGCCGACACCCGCGTGATCAACATCAGCTTCACCAGCCGGTCTCCGGCATTTTCGGCCGAAGTTGCAGATGCTTTCGCCGAAGCGTTCATGCAGTCCGGGCTGGATCGCAAGTTCCAGAGTTCGGCATATGCACGCACGTTCCTGCGTGATCAGCTTCAGGACGCACGTGTGCGCCTTCAGCAGTCGGAACAGGATCTCAATCGCTATGCCAGCGCAGCGGGCCTGATCCGTCAGTCGGGCGTGGTGGATGGTAACGCGAGCGAATCCGCATTGTCGATTACCAATGAAACCCTGGTCCAGCTGAATACCGCCCTGGCGACCGCCACCGTTGAACGGATCGCCGCGCAGAATCGCTGGGAATCGATCGCGAACGAGAAGATCACCAACATTCCTGAAGTTCTCGGCAACACGACGGTCGCACAGCTGCTGCGCGATTCCGCCTCGCTGGAAGCACAGCTCGCGCAGGAACGCGCCAAGCACCTTGAGGATTACCCGAGCGTTCAGGCACTCTCCGCCCAGGTCCGGGAGCTTAACGGGCGCATTCAGGCCGTCGGCAACTCCATCAAGCGCTCCGTGGGTCTCAATTTCGAAGTAGCCAAGCAGAAAGAGGACACGCTCAAGGCGCAAGTCGCCGAACTGCAGGGTGCTGCCATCCACGAGCAGGATCGAGGCGTTCAGTACCAGCTCCTCAAGCGCGTAGCCGACACCAACCGCGCGACTTATGACGCGCTCCTCCAGCGCTACAATGAACTAAGCGTCTCGGCCGGCTCGCTGTCCAACAACATTTCCATCATCGATCGTGCAAAAATCCCGACGCAGCCGAGTTCTCCCAACCTGCCGCTGAACATCCTTGTTTCGCTGCTGGCCGGACTTGGCATTGCCGCGATCTACGTCATTGTACGGGATTACTTCGACGATACGATCCGGTCGCCTGACGACGTGGAAGCGAAGTTTGGGCTGCCGTTGCTGGGCCTGATCCCGCGCGAGGCGGATATCGACAATGCGATGTCGAACTCGCGGTCTTCGCTGGTCGAATCCTACCGAAGCCTTGTCACCAACATGATGTACTCGCTTCCTGGCGGCCTGCCGCAGGTTTTGGCGGTCACCAGCGCGACGGAATCGGTGGGCAAGTCCACGACCTGCCAGGTTGTCGCATCCGACATCGCCAGCCTTGGCAAAAGAGTTCTGCTCATCGATGCCGACTTGCGCCGGCCGACCGCGCACAAGCGCATCATTGACGCAAACGAGCAGGGCCTTACCGCGATCCTGGCAAACGTGGCATCGTTCGACCAAGTCGTTCAGCGCTCCGGCGTCGAACACCTCGACGTGCTCACGGCGCTGCCGATGAATCAGCAGCCCAGCCAGTTGCTGGCCGGCCCCCGACTGCATTTGCTGATGGAAGAGGTAAGGGCGAAGTACGATTGTGTGATCGTCGATTGTCCGCCGATGCTCGGGCTTTCGGATAGCGCGATGATCGCGAACCACGTCGATGCTGTGCTGATGGTCGTGTCATCCGACGGCTTCCGCCGCGGTGCCGTCAAGGGCGCCTTGCGCCGGCTCAACCTAGTTCGCGCCAAGGTAGCGGGAATGGTGCTCACCAAGTTCGATCCCCAGTCCGCCGATGGCGAGTATGCATACTACGGCTACCAGTACTACAGCTACGGATCGCACTCAGAGAGCTGAATGGCATGAGCGCCAACACAGCTCCTCGATGGCACCGGTCCGCATGGATGGCGTTTTGCCTGGTCGCAGCCATTCCGGTCTGCGTGGTCGAATTCGATCGGGCGGCCCGGAACAGCCCCGCTTTCGCCGCTCTGGTGCCTGAGCCGTTTCGCTACTTTGCCTTGGGACCATTGGAAGACATGGCAATCGCGCAGGGACGAACGGATGATGCCGTAGCATTCGCGCGCAAAAGGCTGCGCAAAGGGCCGATCCCGATCGAAAACCATTCCGCCCTGCTGCGCGCATTGATAAGGGACGGCGACACCGAGGCGGTGCCCTCGGTGTTGCAGGTCGCAGCCTCAAGGGGCTGGCGCGACACGCCGGTACAGACATTGACGGCGCAGGCGGCGATCGCCGGTGAGGAGCCAACGATTGCCGCGCAGCGGCTGTTCGCGATCGCCTCGGCCAAGCAAAGCCGGCTGCCTTATCAGAGCGACAGCGTCAGGCAGCTCATGGCTGCTCCGGGAGTTGCGGACCTATACGGTGCACAGCTCGCCGCCGTTCCGGCCGAGGCCGAAAGCTTCATGGCCTATGCCGATGGTGAACTGTCGGAAGTGACTTATCGGACCGTTCTGGCAGGCTATCGCCGCGCCGGCGGCCATCTTGATTGTGCCGCGGTGCTGAATATCGCCGAGGAACGACTTGCCCGCCCTGACCTTGGCGCAGCGACCGCTCTGTGGGACGCGACCTGCCGCGACGGGAACTCTCATGCCGAGCGGGACAAGATCGCCTTCACCGATCCGGCCAGTGTGAACCTTTACAACTGGCGATACGATAGCATCACCGACGTGTCCCGAACTGCTTCCGGCTGGAGCCTTTCGTTTCAAAATCCGAGCGCGCGGGCACGGACATTGGGAACGAAGCTGTTCGATGCCCGCCCAGGCACCCTCACGGTGTGGCTCCGGGAAGGGCGGACTGACGCCATTCTGATCGCCGAAGTAGCTTGCCCAACGGGCGATGGCGGCAAGACGGCCGTCATCGGCAGCTATGGCCTTTCGCGCGGCGCGCCGATTTCGTTCACCGTGCCGAGCGGATGCGACCACCAATACCTGAGGCTCTTGGCCCCGCCGCAGTCGAGCGGCCAAGATTTGACGATCGGCATCCACCAGAAGTCAACTTAGTAAAATGGACGGAGGTTACCTGCTGTCCGACACGACGCGCCATTCCCGTTTTGATGAGGCTAGCGCCTCCTGGTGCCGAACACTGGACGAGGCGCTTGCCGCTGATGTGTGGACGCATGAAGCTGGAAAAGGCGTCCAAACGGGCTGAAGGGACTGGGCCACCAAATGTCACCGCCGCACGCCGCAGGCGTCCGGTTTTTGCGATTTTCGCTATCTTAGACAGAGAGAGATTGTGGGCATACCAACGGGAAGCGGTAAGCGCATAGCTTCATTGGATGGTCTGCGGGGGCTGGCGGCCATGTCAGTTGTCGGCGAGCATGCGATGCTCGTTTTCCCGGTTTTCTGGGCCGCATTTGCAGCACGCTCCTGGGGGGCGTTCGATGGCCCGACATGGGTGGGGGTTGTGGCCTTCACGCCCTTAAAGATATTCTGGTCCGGGGGCGCAGCGGTTTCTATCTTCTTCGTCCTGAGCGGCGCCGTGCTTAGCTTGCCGTTCCATGGCGGCAAGACCATCGGCATAGGCAAATACGCCTTAAAGCGAATGGTTCGACTTTATCCGGTCTATTTCGTGGGCCTACTCAGCGCGTACATCCTCTATCAGATCGTCGGAGACACCAATGATCCACAGACAAGCGCATGGTTCCAGCGCAATTGGCATGTCGATATCGACACACGCGATTGGGCTCGTGCGCTTCTGTTTATGAAAAGTGATTTCCTTCAGTTGAATTCGCCTCTGTGGAGCATCATACATGAAGCGCGGATTTCGATCCTGTTCCCGGCGCTCATGTTCGCTTATCGCCGTAATCGCTTCCTCACTCTTTCCGGATCTCTTGCCATTAGCGCTTGCGCTATCATATTTAGGCTTAAGTTCCCGAACGCAGGGTCGGATATCGCGAATCTTTCCGATACCGTTTCGGTGGTCTGGTTGTTCATGGCCGGCGCATGGATCGCGGAAAGCAGAGAGCGAATCGAATCGGCTTTCGAATATGTTAGCGCTGCGCCAGCATTTTTATTGATCCTGGTGACAATATTGCTTCTGACAGCAGGATTTATCACACCGTCTCCGTTTTATGTGTCCTATTTCACTACGCGAGGCGGCGCGATATTGGCTGTCGTTCTCGCCATATCCGGCCACAAGGCGTTCAATTTTCTTGAGAGCAGAAAGAATGATTGGCTCGGCTACGTATCCTACTCTTTGTATTCATGCCACTTCCCGATTATCTATTGCGTCGTAAAGCTGGCTGACTGGACGCCGCTGTATGTGTCGGTTTTGGCAGGGTGCGCGATTGCTTTGATTGCGGCGCTGATACTTTGCCGCACTATCGAGGCCTGGTCGCTCAGAGCGTCGCAAGCTTTCCGCTTCGACAAGACCGCGTCTTCGGCCTTGCAAGAGGCTGATGTCGCCTCGCCTTTAAGTATTGGTTCCTGAGATGAATTTGCGAAAACTTGCATTCCTGTATCTTGCGACTTTCGCTTGGAGTGCGCTTCGAATCGGCCCGGCTACGTTGTTCGACAGCCTGTCGATCGTACTCTTTCCTGTGATGGGATATTCATATTTGCAATATCTGCACCAAGGTGGAACGCGCGGGAACAGAATGCCTGTGGTCGCAATCGTCAGTTCGTTGCTGATGATGATGGCGACCTTGCTGTCGTCCTTGGTGGCAACGGACCTGGAGTCGAATCTCTTCAAGGGTTTCTTCGTCGGCATCACGCTGGCGCTCACGGCCCTGAACATCTATTTTATCTTTGCCGGGCGAATCATTGCTCCGAAGCTGGCCTTTGAAGCCCTTGTCCTGTCTGCCACGCTGCACAGCCTGTGTGTGATCGCACAGGGTCAGTTCGGTCTTTTCCTGCAATTGTCTTCCCAGGAGTGGCAGGGATGGTCGCGCGCGACTGGCTTGGCGGAGCATCCCATTGAGGCAGGGATGAGCACGGCTGTTGGAATCCTCTGCGCGGTACACTTGCTGTTCGACAACCCCGGCACGGCAAGGCGCTTTCTGCTGCTGGTCGCTGCCACGGCAATATGCCTGATTTCTTTGACGTACAGCGCATCGTTGACCGCCGGGTTCGGACTGTTGACGGCGCTTCTTATCCAAGCTCTTGTGGCACGACGCGCGCATTGGCTTTTTGGGGTTGTGCCGGCCCTGCTGCTGGTACTGAGCGTTGTGCTTCCGTACATTAGCGATAGCCAGCTCGGTAATCGCCTGTCTACTTTGGCGCAGACCGGCGGCAATTATGGTACTGTGCAGTCGCGATCCAAACAGATAGTTTTGGCGATCTCGAAAATTGATGCTCCGTCGGCTCTTATAGGCAAGAGCTTTGACATGCAGACAACCCCAATGGGGATGGAAATCCATAATGGATTCGTTGCGGCACTTTACTATTTTGGTCTGCTTGGATTTATCAGTCAGTTGATGCTGATTGTCTTTTCCATAAGACGCGCGACGCATCAAAGGTGGCTTGCCCTCAAGGGGACATTCTTTGGTATTTTGATAGTGTTTGCGACAGGTTACCTGACGGGGCCGGGCCTTTCCCGGCGCAGCGTCTGGGTTCCCATCCTGCTGGTCGCCGCCATGCCGGTGGTAACGCCGCCGCTGCGGTTGCCACAGAGGCGGGGCCGGGGGCGGGGCTTTGGCAATGCCGCGGAAATTCAAGTCGAGGGTTGATCTGCGCAAGCCTAACGGTCAAACACTTTATTGACAGGCTACGGAAAAATCCGTGCCCGGTTGGAGATTTTACGCAGTGCATCGAACGCAAACCTTCGCTGGACTTCTAACTTTCGGTGCAGTCCTGGTACTGGGTGGCTGCGCGTCGTTTTCCACCAAGGAAGCAGCGATTCCTGCCGGTAGCGCGGCTTACGAGGCCATCAGACTCGCCGACGTGCCGCCGCCGGACCAGTACCTACTGGCCCCTGCCGATGAGCTCCAGATGCGCGTCTTCGGCGAGCCGGAGTTGAGTTTCGAAAAGATCAGGGTCGACCAGCTCGGGAACCTACAGGTTCCGCTGATCGGGCAAATCAAGGTTGCAGACCGTACCGTTCCCGACGTGACGGCCGAGATCAAGAACAAGCTCGGCAATCGCTTCCTCAAGGACCCGAAGGTTAACCTTTCAGTGGTGGAACAGGCACCGCGGTACGTTACCGTCGAAGGCCAAGTCGAGCAGCCCGGCATATTCGAGATGAACCGCGATCTCACCTTGTTGTCCGCGATCGCCATGGCGCGCAGCACGACCGACGTCGCCAAGATCGATCAGGTCATCGTGCTTCGCACCGTGAATGGCCAACAGATGGCGGCGCGCTTCGATCTTCGCGACATCCGTGGCGGGGCAGCTCCCAATCCGCTGCTGCGTGACGGCGATATCGTCACGGTCGGCTATTCTTCCGCCGCAGGGTTCTGGCAAGGCGTGTTGAAGGCGGCGCCGTTCGTCAACGCATTCGTTTTGGCAAGCCGTTGATATCCGACTCTGGCGGAGAGGACAATGTCCTCCGCCAGCGTCAGGATTTACGGAAAGTGCCTAATGCACCAGATTGCTGGCGGAACTCTTCTGCCAGACATTGACCGAGCGTACTTTGATCGGGGTGGATTTGCCCGCCCCGACCAGCAGCACCAAGTGCGACTGGTCGATCACGCCGAAGGCGAATGGCGACTTGGCCAGCGTTAATGGAGTGGTCCGCTTGGGAACGAAACGTTCCCATGTCGGCGATGGACCAACTTGTCGCCCGTCATAATAGAACCGGATCGAGCCACTTCTGGCGTCGCTCGCCGGAACCCACAACATGCCGATCTTGTGGAAATCGGTCGTCCGCTCGTCCGGCCGCAGCGGAACACGCCCGCCCTTCACGACCTGGCAATAGTGCGCCTTGGGGCATGACTTGTCGTAGTGACCGAACCAATCGTGCACGGCCGCGCCATAGGCATGATCGCCGGATGCAAGGTGATGCTCCAGCATGTCGACCTCGATACTATGGTGGAAACCTGCTGGTTGGCCTGACCACTGATAGCCCGGCATTTTGAACACGCCCTCCGCCCCCAGCGCCCATACCGATGGCCAGCCGGTGGACTGCTCCACCTTATCAGCATCGTACGCGACTTCGACCTCGATATAGGCCCCGCCGCCGAACGCCGTGCCGACGAATTGCGTACATTTTGCATTGGCGCATGCAGCGGACGTCATGGCGCCGTTGTTGCCGCTTGCGATCGCAATGCCGTTTTCGATCGATATGGATGGAATCTCGCGCCTGAAGAACAGGTTCGAAACGTAGAATTCGTACCCGCTGGCGTATGTCCGGCCGACATCCACCGCAGAGTTGTCGAACCGGGCGACGGAGAATGTCCGCTGGGCATAGCCGGCCTGCCTCGCAGGTGCGGGAGGAGCGGCTTCCACAGGTTCTGCCACCCAGGCTGTCGCGCCTAGAACGGCCAGCCACGAAAGGGAAGACCCTGCGAATGCGGTTTTGAGACGTTTAAACATCAGCGGCTGCCTAACTCCTGATCCTTAGGGGCGGCCCGTCGATGCAAGACCGCCAGAGGCGATTCTGCGGCACCACACATGAACCCAGTCTTTCCCCGCGGACGCCTGGCCCGAATCCGCAAGCTGGACACCTCGAAAAACTCGTGGCGTCTGAGGGGGTGAAGTGACTCATGTGTGGACCTCGGGTAATCGCGGTTGTCAGGCGAACTGAGAAACTGACCCCCCGTGTTGCCTCACCGAAGATTGTTACCGAGTTGAGCGACTGCAAGATGCGCCACATCACCACCCGCCGCGGCGGGTGGTGATGTGGCGAGGCTCTTCATCCAGTCCCCGCCAAGGATGATCTGTCCGGTTATTTCCGCACGCCATACCTTCACTGCCTTTTGCACCGTCCTCGCGCTTTTCAGCGTGAAGCGCGATGGATCCGCGTTCATGAGCCGCTCCAACACCGCAGCGGCCGAGATTGCCGGATCAGCCTCGAGCCAGACGCGGATTTGAGCCTCGAACGGATCGAGCATGTGCCCCCCTTTTCGGGTAGGGCTTGGTCCGCCGGTAGGGGTGTCGATGTGTCGCGCGCTTCTCACCTGCCTGCCAGGCGGTCTCCAGATTTGCGGCGAAGCGCTGCAGGTCGATCACGGCCGGCTCCTCAAGCTTCGCATTCAGCCCTCTGCGATCGACGCGCTTTCCCAGATCGTCCTAGGCCGCCCGGATTGCGGCGAACAACATCACGGGATCCTCTGAATCCAGCACCCGGCTCAGCCGCTCCTTGTCGGCCATGGCGACATTGGGATGCGCCAGCACGCGCGCGGCCGGCGGAACCGGCGGATGATATCGCTTGATGACACGCGCGCCGATCCGGGTCCTCTCCCGCAGCTTGAACGAGGGCTGGAACAGATTGCCGTGTAACCGCACCACGTCGTAAAGACGCGCCAACGACGCCGTTGCTTCCGCGCCAACGAACCTGCCGTAGCCCACCAGGCGCCGCACGATGGCGCCGTTTTTCTGCTCAACCCATGCCTGATCGTTCTTGCGGCATGCCCGCGACCGCGTCACTTCCAGGCCCTGACTGCGGCACCAGCATACCACCAGCTCTTTCATGAACGCGCTGTCGTTGTCGAAGTCGACGCCTAGGAGCGGGAACGGAAAGAGCTGATGCGCTTGCCGGATCGCCCCAACCACAAGGCTGCTGTCGCGACTGCGGACCGGCACGCATTCGGTCCAGCCCGTCGCGATGTCGGTCAACACCATCGTTTGCACGAAGCTGCCGGATGACGAGGTGCCGGAATGGGCAACGAAGTCGACCTCGACAAAACCTGGCAGAGGATCGTCCCAGTCCCCAAAGGTGCGGATCGGGACCGAACCCCGCACCGCGGAACTCATACCGGCTCGGCGGCGCTGTCCGCCGCGCGCTACCACACGCACCTCCGACAGTAGCCGGTCCATCGTCGCCGCGCTGACCGTGAGCAACTTGTCGCGTAGCTCGGCGCCGACGTCAAGCCGGCCATGCCGCTCGAGCGCTGGTAGCAGCACCGGGATCAGCGGCTTCAGGCGCTTCGAGCAGAGGCGATCGGATGCCTCCCACAGCACCACCAGCGCCTGCCGGACATCGGCACCGTACCGAATCGCTTGTCGGCGATTGCGAGGCGGCTTCGTCTCCCGGCGACCCAGCACTCGGATCGCGTGCTTGCGATGATAACCGGTAACCGCGACGAACTCGTCCAGGATCTGCCGTTTGTTCGACTGGGAGCATGACCGATACCGTTCGATGATCGCTCCAACCAACTCCGATCGTGTCGCCATGCTGATCCGCCCGACCATCGACTTCCCCGAATCCGGACGATAGAACAGTCTCCATCTCCGTCGGGACGCCGATCCTACCGGTAACATTCTGCTCAAGGCAATGCGCCCCCTTACACCGGGCGGATTTCGCTCAGTTTGCGTTCCCACGCCAACGCATGTTCCACGATCATGCCTAGGTCGTCGTACTGGGGCGTCCACGGAAGCCTCGACTTGATGCGCTCGTTGTTGGAGATGAGCGCATCGGGATCGCCCGCGCGGCGCCCCTCGAAGCGGCGGTCGATGGTGAGGTTGGTCACGCGGTCTACTGCATCCAGCACTTCAAGCACCGAGAAGCCGCGACCATACCCGCAGTTCATGGTCAGCGACTGCAACGGCTGGGCAATGATCGCCTCGAGCGCCAGAACGTGCGCACTGGCGAGATCCGAGACGTGGATGTAGTCGCGTACACCGGTGCCATCGGGTGTGTCGAAATCGGTGCCGAATACGCCGACATGACTGCGTTTGCCCAGCGCCGCTTCCACCGCCACCTTGATCAAATGCGTGGCACCTGCGGTCGACTGACCGGTGCGGCCCTGCGGGTCGGCTCCGGCCACATTGAAATAGCGTAGCACGCAATAGTTGAACGGGTGAGCGCGGCTGACGTCACCCAGCATCGCTTCGGTCATCAACTTGGACATGCCGTAGGGGTTGATCGGCTCCTTCGGCGCATCCTCGGTCACGGGCGACACCTTGGGGATACCATAAGTCGCTGCTGTCGAGCTGAAGATGAAGTGCGGTACGCCCGCCGTTATTGCCGCTTCGATCAGGGCGCGGCTCTTGGCTGTGTTGTTGTGATAGTATTTGAGGGGATTCTCGACCGATTCCGGCACCACCACCGAACCGGCGAAGTGCATGATCGCACCTTTGCCGTCACCCATGCCCTGGTCAGCGAAGATGCGGGCGAGCAGGTCTGCGTCTTCGATATCGCCTTCATAGAAGGCGACGCCTTCGGGAATGGCGAAGCGGAAACCGGTGACCAGATTGTCGATAACCGCCACGGACCACCCTGCGTCCTTTAACGCCAGCACTGCATGGCTGCCGATATAACCGGCGCCGCCGGTAACGAGGACGGGATGCTTGGTGGTCATGAATGTCCTTGATAAAGCGGGGTCGTTGAGAGTGTGGCGGAAGACCCAGAGCTAACGCACTAGATGCGCAATGTCTCGATCCTGTTACGAACTTCTATCGAATTGAACAGATCGCGGATGAGCGCGCGATAGGCCTCACGATGCCATTCGATCCATTCGATCCATTCGATCCATTCGATCCACCCGGGTTTTCCTTCAGCGTTGCCTATACCGCATTACGGTTGTCGGCAGATAGCATACATGCCCACTCGGCATATTGTAGACATGTAAGGTTGCAATGATTTTCCACCACAACCTAATGAGCAAGAAAGAGAGATTGTCACGCGTGCGATGGACCCATGTACGATGGCCCTATGGTGCGGTGCAACCACGCAGCTGATGAGCCGTGCGGGTTCACGATTTTCGCAGCAGTGCCTGCTGCCTCGTGGCCAAGCCAATAAGTCTCGGCATCGGGAGTACGAAGACGCTAGCCGATCTCCGGCCCCTGCCGACCCCGCTGCAAGGTCCAGTGTGGCATGGTGTCATCTCGAACGATCCCCGCCCCCGCTTTGCCGACCTGCCTCGCGAAATCACGGCTCCAGGGGACGAGCGTAAAGTCACGCGCGTTCTCGATCACCGCATAACCGCCCGCCTCCGCTTCGATCCTGCGCGCGATGCGCCCTTCTATGCGCACCTCGGATGCGGCCTCAACATAAGTCTTGCCAAGGTCGCGGGATACTTCCTCAGCCAGACGCAACAGCTCACGGCGCTGCAGCTGTGCGAGCGCACCGCGGCGCAGCCTGAATCCGTGCGCATCTTCGTGCGCGAGATCCTCCTCCACCAGCCATTGCCGCCGGACGGCGAGAGCACCGCGCAGCTCGCGCCCGAAGCCCTGGTCACGCGCGCCGGATGCATGGGAATCGGAAAGTTCGTGATCGAGCCACGTCACGTCGTCAAAGGTCGCCAGCTGCGCGAGCGGTCGCTTCGCCAGGACCTCGATCGCCACCGGGCAGTCACGCAATCGTCGTTCCTCAAGCCGCCGACCCGCTCCAGAAAATCTCCCGGAATCGTCCATGTGCGCGCAGCATCTCGTTGCCTGATCAGACCTGCACGGCGAAAGGCCTCCAGACGCTGCTGATGAGCAAGGGTCTGAGCCAAGCTCGCGTGCGGATCGTGACGAAGATGGAGGCGCTGCGAATACTGGCCCGAATTGGCCGCTGCTACCACCCCGATCATGCGATCGATGCCGACGGTCCCGCTCTCCTTTGCCGACACCGCCCGGATAACAGCCTGCTCTGCAATCTCGCGGCCGGATCTCATCACTCCAAGATCAAGGTAGTGCATTTGCCCATCGACACCGTCCACGAGCAGGAATTGACGCTGGCGGTGCTGGTCACGGACGCCGTGCCTCTGCACGGTGCTAATATTGGCGCCGGGCGAGACCGCATAGAGCCCGCGCGGGGCACTCGAACTCGCATTCCACACCAGGCGCGGTGTGGGAGGAAACGCGCTCGTCAGGGCAAGACCTGCCGCGAGTATTCCCGCTGCGATAGTGTGGCGTCTTGGCCGGCATTGGGGCGGCGCAGACATGCGCCGCGGTTGTGGCCCGGCACCGATCGCGGCGCTGTGCGCACGCAGGTCGGGCGCACTCATCGCTTCAGCTCACGTTCGGCGTTGGCCTCGCTCCAAGCCTCCAGATCGTCGATGTGGTAATGCACCAGCTGGCTGTGGCGCCGATATGTCGGTCCGTCACCGCGCCGGCGCAGTCGCTTGAGGAGACGCGGCTAAACCTTGAGATAAGCCGCTGCCTGATCGGTGTTGAGGAAGGGGGAGCCGCGCCGGGCACGCTGCGCCCTTTCGACGTCATCGGGGATGTTCATCGGTAAGGTCCTCTTCGCCCCGGGGCGGCCCGCCGCCGCCCTGTTGAGGACCCTCGATCTGAAACAAACGCCAGTCCGCCGGCAGGGTCGAAAACGTCCGGGGGGTAAATTCGACCACGCCGGGCCGTTCAATGCCGGCGGGCGCAGGGCGCATCAGATAATCGGTATCTGGGTGTGAAAATTGGGCGCAGCGACGCCGTCCGCGCCGTGCATCGCCCGAAGAGGTGGTGCGGCCAAAATCCGGTGACAAGGACTGGTCCGCAGCAGTGCCCATCGCGAAGGAGCCATACCGCCACCGGCAAAGCGCCGGCGTAGTCCAGAGCGACCAGCGCGGTGGTCGGTGCGCTCCCCAAACATTCGTCGGTTTCGCTTTGTCGCCTAGGCAGAGGCTGGAACCGCTATTATCGATGCCTGCCACTTGCTGGCCTGTACGGGATTTCGCCGATGGGCCTATCGAAACCTGGCAATGGGCCCGGCACTTGTCCGACAGCATGGCCGCATCATTTTGAGTGTCCATTGACCCGGGTATGATCACCTACGCGCCTGAAAGTCGTGTCGAGCGGAGGGTCGCAGCGACCAGACCTTGGCACGATATCTGCACGCACGTGCAGGCCATCATCGCGCGCATCTCGGCGCCCGGTCAGCGGGCTTGCAGGCCCGCTCGGGAACATCGATTTGGTACGCGCCATTGATTAAGTCACCCTCCCAAATTCGCGTAATTCCTGGCAGGGAGCTTTGCCATTTCGGCCGAAATCCGCAGCGTTCGATCCGCTGCCGAGGCGAGCCGGCCGGAAGGCCTGGCTTCGCTTCTTCTGGCGCCGGGTCAGGTCGCTGCAAAGTCGCTGCACTGGCGCTTTCAGCACCGCGCCGAGTTCCTCGATGCAGCGAAAAGTCGGCAATTCGCCGCGCCAAAGGCCCTTGATGACGTGGCACGGCGAGGGCCGGTGGCAAGCGTCCTGATGTTCCCTGGAAACTGCAGGCGCACCTCATGGGAGCGCGCTGAACAGCCGCCCTCTTCGAGCATGTCGTGAACCACTTCACTGCCTGTCCGCCCGGCCTTCTTCGTCATCGTCATGCTCATAGTCACCGTGTCCTGCCCACAACAAAGACGCTGATCGCCATGCCAGCGTCGGACATTGCCACGCCCTGGATAAGGGCATGGCGAGACCTGCTGCACACCCATCGCGGGGCGTTCGATGACGCAATGGGGAGCGCCGGCAGACGTCCGCAATCCGCGGCCGGTCCCGCCGCATGCGGCGCAGCGGGACCGCCTTTGCGAGCCGAAGTGGGCAGGAAAGCTAGTCCAGCCGCTGCCCGCATGAGAGCAGCCAGTCCGCAGCCTTGCTTGCTGCGCTCGCGGCGCGAAAAATCGCCTTTTCGTCAGCGCGAATCAGGTGAAGCCACGTCGCAATGTAATCGGAATGCCGGACGCTGGGCTCGATACCCAGCGCTGCGCAAGTGAACGCTGATGTGAGTTCGGCCGTTAATTCCTCCCGGGCGTAAGCCTCAGATCCGAAGTGACCAGTCTGATCGCGCTCCAGGCGTCCCTTGCCGCCGACCCAGTGGCCCAGTTCGTGCAGTGCCGTCCGGTACCAGTCGGCGGGCTCGGGAAAGGCTGCCTGAGGAGGCACCTGCACATAATCGAAGCCCGGCGCATAGAAAGCGTCTACGCCGCCCACCCGGAAATCCGCGCCCGTGTCGGCAATGAGCCGGTCCGCCTGCCCGATCGCCAGAACCGGATCGGGCAGTTCAACCGGCGCCGTCAGATCATCGCAAAGACCTTCGCACTGGTCCAGATTGAAAACCACAAACCTTTTCAGAAACGCAATCGTTTTCGCCTGTGCGCCCTCGCTCTGGGCCCGTGCTGCCTCATTCCTGGGGACGAACCTGTCAGCGTAGCACACAGTGGTGCCCTTCTCGCCGCGCCGGACGTTGCCACCAGCCGCCTCGGCCTGCCGGTATGTAAGCCAGCGCTGCGAGGAGAACCCGTTACCCGCTCCCGCTGCCCATAAAATGAGCACATTTATCCCGGAATAGTAGCGGCCCGACGCCGCATTTCTCGGCATCATGCAGGGACAACGCGAAGGATCCCACGGCTTCACCCAAGGCAGGCGCCCGTCTTCCAGCTCGGCGATGATCCGCGCGGTGACCTCACCATAGAGGCTGTGATGGCTCATCTTCTCTGCTCCTTTCTCAACCGCCATTGACCGGCGCCAGGGTGGCGGGGGGCGGCAGGAGCATGCTCGACAGCCCCGCCGGTTTAAGGCGGGGCGCACCTGCAAAGGCCGAAATGAAATGGAGGAGCCGGGCGCGAAGCGGACGGGTTGCGGCCCGGCGAGGCGGGGCTACAGGGCAGCGACGCCCCCCGCCACTTTGAAGCCGACAAGGCCCAGCACCGCCGCGCGCCCGCGCGGCGCCCGCATCCGGGATGCCCAGGGCATCCCGAGCGAACCGCGATGCGGGACGAGACTTTCGCGCCAGGGATCGTTGCGGCCTTGCCGGCGAGACGCCGCCAGGCGGCTCGACTGGAGCGTCAGCGAAAGCAGAGCCCGGCCCGGCCCTGGGGCCGGGGGCGCCCCTGCTAAGCTTCAGCGCTGCGGATGGGAGAAGGAAAGCACCTGCATCGGCATTCTTGCCTGATGACGCGGTGTAGTGTCTGCCCCGAAGCAGGCGGGCTCACACGGACGGCACTTACTGCCGGGTCAACGGGAGTTCGATCGGCTCCTGCGCCAAAGCGTCTGCCATGGTCAATTTTCTAAGCTGGACGAAGAACTCCAGCAGCTCGAATTCATCCTGCGGCCAGCCGCTGAAGAATGCATTGTCTAGCGCACGATTGACCTGCGCGATTCCCACGCAATCGCTGTCATTGTCCATTTGCAAACCGCCTCCGGATATCATCGGCCTTCAGCGTAGGGGCGAATGCATATCTATCTGAAGTTACAATTGCGAAAGCCATTGTGCTTCCATTTGCGGTGCCGCCACGCCTGATTTACGGAACCGCTACTATGGCCGGCCGCTTGCCTGTCGCAGGAACGCGTGAGGGATGGCCCCTCCTGTCACCAAACAGGATCTCGCTGAATTCTGCGCACTGCGCGACAATACCCCGGCTTCTACTGGGAGAACCGTGATGGGGCGGCGAGTTCGCAGGGATTTGCACCATTCCGCTCCGGCAAGCGGCTGCTTGCACTGTTCATCACCAGGCGAAGTGCAGTGTCCGAGGCCCTCACGGCGGCGGCTTTTCCGGCTGCAGCCCGCAGTCCTCAGCAAGGGCTGCTTTGTGAGGGAACAACGAAGGGAACATCGAGATGGGAAAATTGACCGTTTTTCACGTCCGCGCAGCCAAGAACGGGCGTCACTGCGATGGCGACGGCCTCTACCTTATGGTCAATGGAAATCGCGCACGCTCGTGGGTGCTGCGCATTCAGCATCAGGGACGGCGGCGCGATATCGGCCTGGGGTCAGTCGATCTTGGTCGCCGCCGCCAGGATGATCCGGTCCATGCGGTAGAAATCTTGCGCAGGAAAGTGCTCACCCTTGCCGAGGCTCGCGACAAAGCCGCAATCCTGCGCCGGCTGACGCTCGCTGGACTCGATCCGGTGGCCGAGCGCGACCGCGAGGTGCGGCGCATTCCCACTTTCGTACAAGCCGTCGATCTGGCGCACGCGGAGCTCTCGAGGGGGTGGACCGCCAAGCATGCGGCCGATTTCAAATCGACCATGCTCAGCTATGCTATACCCACACTTGGCAGCCACAGCGTCGACATTATCGACCACGCCATGATCCGGGCCACTCTGGCTCCGGTATGGACAGACAAACCGTCTACCGCAAAGAAGGTGTTCACCCGCATCAATCAGGTGCTGGCCTATTGCCATGCGACCGGCTTGCGCACGCAGGACGTCCCGCAAAAACAGGTCGTTCGCCGGGGCCTCGCGCGCCAATCACAAAGTCAGCACCATCCGGCTGTCCCATTCCGACAGGTGCCCTTGTTCATGCATGACCTGCTTGGCGGAACCGAAAGCTCCGGACGGCTCGCACTTGCCTTTGCAGCGCTGACCGCTTCACGCAGCGGGGAAGTGCGTCAGGCAACCTGGGACCAGATCGACCTCGACACTAAAATTTGGTCTAAGCCTGCGCACATCATGAAATCGCGTCGAGCAAGCAGCATACCGCTAAGTGAAGCAGCGCTCGTCATCTTGCGCCGGGCCGCAGTGCTGAGAGGCAAATCGCACGTGGTATTCCCAGGGCGCAGCGGTGCTTTGCTCAATAACGGAGCCCTTCGCAACTCAATGCTCGCACAAGGATGGGGCCATGCGACGGTCCACGGACTTCGTTCAAGTTTTCGGGATTGGGCCGCAGAAGAGATGCCTGCCATACCCGCAATGGTCGCCGAATTGATACTCTCGCACAGCGTGCTTTCGCAAACCGAGAGAGCTTATCTGCGAAGCGACCTCACCGCCATGCGGCGAACACTGATGGAAGCGTGGGCCGCATTCATCATGCCCCAACCCGAGAAGCCCGCCAGCGGCGCTAGCGCCCCGTGTTCGGGCCCTCTCACGATCGATCGGTGAACTGCCAGCAGGCCGCCATCTTGCTGGCGCGGTGTAGCCGGTGAAGGTCAAACGTTCAGCCGGCCGACCCACGGAATGGTCCCGGCTACTTGACCCACTGCCGGGCAAGCCCCCATGTGATCAGATATTTTCCCGCATCACGCTCATTGACATAGATGTGGGCGAGCGTGCGGCCATAGGCATCCTTGCCGAAGCGTTCGATCGTCACATGCCCCTGACCGATCAGGTTCTTCAGGGCATCGCGGCTCTCGTTCCCAAGCTGGAAGTCGCACCATGGCGGGTTTTTGGAAGCCGCCAGCTTCTTGCGCTGCGCCTTCTCGCAGCGCGCAGAGCCATCAAGTTCTGGGGCATCGATTCCCGCCAGCCGCACCCGCTCCCCGCTGCAGAGACGGATGGTATCGCCATCATGGATCGACGAGACGCAAATGCCGGAAGCGGAGGCAGACGCTGCGGCGATCGCCAGTAGGAGGGACATCGCAGCGATGTAACTGGCGCTACGATGCCTGTCGCATGAAAATAGATCCAGTCCGGATCAAAAGGCTGTCCGCCCGCGTGGCCAGGCGGCAACGCTTGGCGCGTGGAGTGTCCCCGCGCCAAGCGTGCATGTCGGGAGCGGTCATCATGCGGCGGCAGATTTCAGAACGCCACGCTCAGCCCCGCGCGCGCCGAAAAGTCCGTGCCTGAGCTGGTCTGCTCGCTTCGTGCCGAGATTTTCCAGGTGAAGTCATAGCCGCCTGCCAGCATGCTCACTTCGCCGATCCATGCGCCTTTAAGGCTGTCGCCGGCGATCGTGAAGGCATCGCCCGCATCGTAGCTGTCACCGCCGTTGAAGTAGGCCGTCGTGCTGCCGAGCTTTCCGGTCAGGACCTCGCGCCGCCCGGCTTCAAGTTGGAAGGTCAGCGGACGCCAGTCGGGCGAGATCGTGCCCAGCGAGTAGGAGGCCGTGACCGTCGGAGTGGCGGTCAGCATCTTGCTGGTGCGGCTCGCGACGGTGAGCGCCATCGCGTCGCTGTCGGCGGTTTCGGCATAGCCGTCTTCCTTGAGCCACATCTGCTCCAGCTCGAGCTTGGGCTTGAGGCTGAAGCGGCGTGACATGTCGAAGCGGTACGAGGCACCGGCCAGGCCCGAGAACAGCCAGCCCTTCCAGCTGCCGTCGGCCGAATACGAGAAGTCGGTATCATCGATCGTGCCGGTATAAGTGCGGGTCGAATCGATCGAGATGCGCGAGGCGCCGACGCGCGCCCAGGCAAGCAGCGGGCCGTTCTGGGTCCGCCAGAACAGGTCAAGGTCATGCTGGCCGACGTCGAGCTTTCCGGTTCCCCCGTTGTTCTTCACCGTGCCCTGCATCCAGGCATAGGAGACGCCGAAATTGCCGAGATCGGTATGGCGTTCGACGCCGCCCGACAGGCCCCAGCCATTGGCCTTGTATCCGGCGGTGCCGGTCGCATCCTTGCTGGCGCGCCAGTAGATCGGCTCGAACCAGCCCCCGATGTCGGAAATGTCGAACAGGCTGGTGTCGTCACTGATATGGCGCGCGGCGAGGCGGTCAGCAGTGGTCACCGCCTTGAAAACGCCGCCGGCGTGGTCGGGCAGCAGGCCGCCGATCTGATCGCGCAAGCTCGCCGAATCCTCGACCTGGAGCAGGCTGTCGGTCATGTCGTCGTCGTTCTGCGCGGTCGCGTAGACCGCATCCCAGGCCGAACCTTGCGACTTCGTGAGGCCCAGTTCCTTCGTGGTCTTGCGCGAAAGGGTCAAGTAGACGTTGTCCTCGTCGCTGGTAACCGCGCCATTGTAGATGAAGGGCGTATCGACCGACGAGTTGAGGGCGCCCTCGATCGTCAGATTGTCCGAGGTGAGTACGGTGTAAGTGCCCTCGGCGGTCGCCAGGCTGTTCACCGTGGCCGAAACACTGGCGCCGTCCGCCAGCGTGGCGCTGTTGACCTCGATCGTGGAACTCTCGTCCCCATCGACATAGACACCGATCGTGCCGCCCGAACCGACCGTGAGAGTGCCGAAGTTGACCGTGGTGGCCTTGTCGGGGATCAGGGTGCCGCCGTTGACGGTGACCGCGACATTGTCGGCGTTGGCGAACTGGCCCGAGTAGGTGGCGGTGTCGTTGATGGTGACCGTACCGGTCTCGCCCGCGAAGTCCATCGTGCCCGTGTAGCTCGATTGGCCTGACAGCGTCGCCGTCGCCAGCCCGCTGCCGAAGTAAACGTCGCCCTCGTAGACTGCTTTGCCTGACAGGCTCAGAGTATCGTCGCCCGCACCGAAGTACGTGTCACCCACGATCTGGCCGGTCGACGCCGAAAGGCTGTCGTTGCCCGATCCCAGCAGGATGTTGCCGCTGATCCCGGCGTAGACCGTGGGATCTTCCTCGTCGTTGTCCTCGACATATTCGGCGCTCGTCTCGGCGTCGTCATCATTGAGGTACTGAATGATGGTGACGCCGGTGGTATTGGCGGAAAGATCAAGCGCGGTGCGGGTGTCGGTGCTCGAACCGCCCGCCGTGATGAAGCCGGTGTTCTCGATCGACGTCAGCGTGCCGGACAGGTCCCGGATCGCGGTCGTCGATCCCTCGCCGCTGGAGGTCAGCGAGGCCGAGATCGTGCCGCTGTTGTAGAGCTTGGTCACGGTGCTGCCCTCGTTGATCAGCAGCGCTGTCGCCGACTGATCGTAGGATGTCGCGTTGAGCGTACCCGACACGCCGATGCCGTCGGTCAGGGTCACGTTGCCGCCCTGCCCGCCGATCACCAGGCCATAGGCATCGGTGTTGCTGTAGTAGGAATTGGCGGTCACCGAGCCGTCGATGACGATCGAGTACGTGCCCATGTTCCCGGTGACCGCCCCGACGGTGATGTCGCTGCTGCCACCCACCTGCAGCGCCGGACCATTGCCGTAAGTGGTGATGACGCCGGTGCCCTCTTCACTGTCATCGACACCGTCGCCGTCCTCGTCGTCGTTGTCATCGTCGCGGTCGACGGGAGGGGCAGCGATGTAGACGCCGCCATCGACATTCCCGGTAATCGAGACGGCCGCCGTGCCGGTCCGCAGCGCCGCGCGGGAGAGCACCTCGGTGGTTCCATTGTCGTCGGTATAGGAATAGCCCTTGGTCACCGCGCCCTGGATCGTGACCGTGCCGCTGACGTCGCCCGCCACATTGAGTGCGCTCGATCCCGAACCAACGACCGAGACCGAGCCCTCGACAGTCAGGTCGCCGTCGATGCCCTGGGTGGAGATGCCAACCGCGTTGTCGCCGATCACCTTGATCGTGCCGGTGTTGGTGATCGAGCCGGTCCAGTCGCCGTCAAGGACGATCCCGCCGGAGTTCTGGCCCTCGACAGTGATCGCGCCCTCATTGAGGATCGTACCCGCCGCATCGCCGGTCACGTGAACGCCGTAGCGGTTGCCGGCCGAGGCGATGTTGTCGGTGACGATGCCGTCCGAATCGGTATCGTCGACAACGTAGTCCTCCAGCACCGTGATCGTGCCGTCCTCGCCGATATCGAGACTCGAGGTCGTCCCGGCATTGATGGTGATGCCCGAGGCATTGCTGGAGCCGCCCATCGCGAGAGTGCCACCCATGGTCACTGTCGAATTGCTATCGAGCGTGATGGCGCTGCCGCTGGCCAGCGTGATCGTGCCATTCTCGCCCACCGTGACATTACCCGCGCTCGAGGTCGAAAGCGCGCTCGTGGTGTCCTTGGTGATCGAGGTGTCGGCCAGCGACGGGGTGGCGGCGAGAGCGAGCGCCAGCGCGCCGAGGCCGGCGGTATTCTTGAGCGAATGCATGTCAGGTGTCCCGAAAGGATGAATATGCGTGATCTGGGTGAGATGCCGGTTGCGCCTCAGGTAGCGATGCCGATGACCGCCGTGCCGGTGTACCCGGCGGTCAGGCTGCCGCTCAGGGTCGGCGTCTGCTGGGCGCTCTGGGCCGAGGTGTTGTCGCCGAACACATTGTCCGACGAGAGCGAGATCGCGTTGTAATTGGCGATGCTGGCCGTGTAGCGGCTGTCGCCGGTGAACACGGCGGTGTTGTTGGCCGCCGGCATGGCCAGCTGCGAGATGAGCGCCGCCGTGCGTCCGGTGCTGGCCGAAGTCAGCCCGCCGGTGAACACCTCGAAATGGATGTGCGGCCAGCGCCCCGAATAGCAGGCGGGGTAAATGGTAGTGAAGGTGACCTTGCCGTCGCTGTCCGTCACCTGCACCCCGCGCAGATAGCTCTCGGTGGTGACCCCGCTGGAATAGAGCGAGTAGAGGCCGGAGGCGTCGCAGTGCCACACGTAGATCGCAGCCCCCTCAATTGGCGCGCAGCCATTGCTGACATCGACGAGTTGCAGCTCGATCTCGAGTTGCACGCCGCCCGCCGTATTGGTCGAGCCGATGAAGCTGGAACGGATGTCCGAGCGCACGACACCGCTTTGGGTGAGCACGTTCGAGGTCGACCCGCTGGCGGTGTTGGTGCCATCGGCCGGGTAAGGGCCGTTGGTCTCGGTGGGATCGGCAATGCAGCTCGCATCCGAGCTCCCGCCCGAAGTGGACGACGAGGACGTACTCGAGGTCGTGGAACTCGAGGTGGAAGATGACGAGGTCGATGGGGAACTCGTCGATCCCGAATTCGAAGAGCCGGAGGAATCGTCCCCGCCGCATGCGCTCAGCGCCGCTGCGGTTCCCGCACTTGCCATGAAGGCCAGTGCACGGCGCCGGGCGAACATCTCGCGCCCTATCGCCTGAAGATCTTCGGCCAGGCCATGGCCGTGCGGCTCCCCGTGCGAATCGCCCCGCTCCCGAAATCCCATCGCCGTCCTCCTTCGCGCCCGGCATGATGGCCGAACCTCACAGGCGAGGACTGTGCGCCGGGCGTTGCCCGGGGATTTCAGATGGATTGCACGAGAATTGCGATCAGTTTGCCGTTATCAGGTTGTCGGCGTGAGGCTGCCGGTCAGGCGGCCGGACGATCATCCATGACCGCCGGAACGAACAGGTAGCCTTCATTACGAACCGTGCGGATGATGTCGCTGCCGCCCTCGCCATCGGAGAGCTTGCGCCGAAGACGCGAGAGCTGGACATCGATGGCACGGTCGTAATGATCCGAATCCTCGCCGCGCGACCAGTCCAGGAGCTGATCGCGGGTGAGCACCCGGCGCGGATGCTCGGCAAAGGCGCGCAGCAACCGGAATTCGCCATCGGACAGTGAAATCAGGGCATTGGTCGGATCGAACAGCAGCCGCAGGCCAAGATCCATGCGCCAGCCCGAAAAATGCAGGCAATCGCCCGAATCGACCTCGACCGCGCGGGCCGGGGCCGGGGCCGCCTCCGCCGGCCCGGCGGAAGGCGCGGCTGCGGCCTGGCGGCGCAGCACCGTGCGGATGCGCGCCAACAGTTCGCGCGGGTTGCACGGCTTGGCGAGATAGTCGTCCGCGCCCATCTCCAGCCCGACGATCCGGTCGACGTCGCTGCCAACCGCGGACAACATGATCACGGGCGGCGCGTCCGGCCCCATCTGGCGCAGGGCGGTCAGCCCATCCTCGCGCGGCATCATGACGTCGAGCACGATCAGGTCGAAGCTCTTTGCCGCCAGCAGCTTGCGCATCTCCAGCGGATCGGCGGCCGTCGTCGTGTCGTAGCCGTGCTTCGCGAGGAAGTCGCCGATCAGCGAGCGAATGCCCTCGTCGTCGTCGACGATGAGAATACGGGTGTGCAGGTCCATTGCATGCGGTTCTAGGATCATTGTGCGCTGATGAATAGTGCGTGTTCCGGGCGGATTTCAGCCAAGGTTACACGTTGCGACAGCCCTGAAATGTGGCTGCAAAGCGATGAAATCCACCCGCAACTTCCGCCCCCGACAAGCTGCGCCATGGACAGTCAAGCTTGCCGCGATACGTATCGGCCAGCCGTGTTCGCGGATCTTAGTGCGCCCCCCGCGCCCTTTCCCGCGACATGCGGTTCCGCTGCGTTCGAGGCCACCGTCCGGGATCCCACCGCCAAGGGGTCCCGCGGTGCCGGGGCCGTCGACCGAGCGGGTTCTGTAGTCGCACCCGTCCCGTTCGCCGGTGGCCCCGGAACTATTCGAAACGAAATTACTCAAAACGCTCTCCACGCGTCGGATAATTTCTTGATTCGGAGTCCGCAAAACGACACAAGCGCGTGGTACTTGGCGCAGGCCGCCGAGCGCCCCAAACGTGCTAGCGGCCGAAAAGTTTCCAGCCGGATCCTCCGTTTTTCACGGAGTACGTCCGGCCCGATCCGGGGTGACCGTTCCCGCAAACCGCTTTGGTGGGCTGCGGGAACGCGAAGCGGGGACAGGAGGGACGTGTCCCTCTCTCCTGTCCCCGCTTCGCATATCGCGTCTCGACTCTATTGCTGCGACAATCCTTCATCTCGAATTCGCGCGCCGCGCATGGCAAAGCAAAAGCCATGACCCTTCCCGAGATCCCCCGCCGACTCGGCATGCCGCTTGCCATGCAGATGGTCGCGATCCTGGTATGCGCATTGCTCGCGGCGCAGGCGGTGACCCTGGCGCTCACGGTCATCCTGCCGCCGCGCCCGGCCGAGCGCTGGAATATGGACGAAGTCGCGGGCGCGCTCGGCGGCGGCCCCGCCCCCAAGCGCCTCGAACGCAAAGCCATGAGCGGTCCGCCTGATGTCAGCGGGCAAGGTTGGCTGGTCTCGGAATCCTCGCGCGATGCACTGGCCCGGCGCATCGGCCAGCCCGCGAACGATGTGGTGCTCGCTTTCTACACCCAGCTTCCGGTCGGCGGCGTCGCCGTGCCGACGGGCGGCCGATCGCCCCTTGCCGTGAAATCTCCCGGTTCGGGCAGCCTGTCCTCGCTGCTGATCGATGAGGCCCATGCCCAGGCGATCCCGGGCGGGCCGCCTGCGGGTGGCTCGGCCGGTCCCGCAGGCCTTCCGGGCGGCGGTTTTCCCGGTGGCCGGATGCCGGGCGGCAACTTCCCCGGCGGCGGCTTTCCGGGCGGGGCTGGCCCGCGCGTGCCTGCACAGCCCGGCTCATCCATGCCCCGCCCCAATCTGCCCGGCGGGCAAATCGGCGGCGGCAAGGGCGGCATGGCCCCCGGGCAGACCGGCGGCACCCGCCCCGGTGCAGGAAATGTCCCGGGAAATGGAACGGGTGAAGGCGGACGCCCGATCGGCAGTCCGGGCGCCGCACGCGGAGCCGGCCCCTTCGCCCAGCCCGGCCTGACACCCGGTATCGGCTCCGCTCCGCCCAGTCCCGTCATTGCCATCGCGCCGCCGGTCGCCCAGCCGAGTCCGGCAGCCGAGCCGACCGAGGAGATCCGGCGCGCGCCAGGCCGCCCGGCCGCGAGGCCCACAGCGACCGCACCGGCCTCCACTCCGGCCATTCAACCCCAGCCTGCCGCTTCCACGCCCCCTGTCGCGGCAGCCGCCCCCTCGCCCAAGCCCGGCATGCAGGCACAGCCGATCCCCGCGCCGCAGCCCATCCCCTTCCGCCGTGCGACGAGCACGCTGTTCGATGTCGCCTCGCCCCCGTTCATCGAGGGGGACTTCGTAGCGGCCGCACGGCAGTCCGACGGGACTTGGCTGGCCGTGGCACCGCGCGCCGAGCCCTTCCCCAATGCCTGGCAGACCCGGGTGATGCTGTGGTTCGCACTGTCGCTGGCGATCGTCAGCCCGCTGGCCTGGCTGTTCGTGCGCCGTATCGTCGTGCCGCTGCGTGATTTTGCCCAAGCCGCCGAGCAGCTCGGCCGCGATCCTTCGGCGACCATCCTGCCGCTGTCCGGCCCGGCCGAGATCGGACGCGCGGCGAATGCCTTCAACCAGATGCGCCACCGCCTTCGAGCCTTCGTCGACGATCGCACCGCCATGGTCGGCGCGATCAGCCATGACTTGCGCACCCCCCTCACCCGGCTGCGCTTCCGCATCGAGGACGTGCCCGATGACCAGCGCGAGGGCCTGCTGAAGGAAGTGACCGAGATGGAAGCGATGATCAGCCAGGTCATTGCCTTCATCCGCGACGCCTCGACGCCCGGCCCGCGCCACCGGCTCGACTTCGCCGAACTCATCGCCGGGAGTGTCGCCGACTGGCAGTTGGTCGGCGCAAAGGTCGAGATCGAGCGCAATGCCCACATCCCAGTCGAGGTCGATCCGGTCGGCATCCGCCGCCTGCTCGGCAATCTGCTGGAAAACGCGGTCAAGTATGGCGACAGCGCCCGCGTGCGTGTCTCCCTCAGCGGCAACGAGGCCGTCGCGGAGATCGTCGATGGCGGCCCGGGTATCCCCGAGGATGAGTTCGATCGCGCCTTCGAACCGTTCTACCGCAGTGAAGCCGCGCGCAAGTCGGGTCGGAACGGCAGCGGGCTCGGCCTCGCGGTCTGCCGCTCGATCGCGCGGGCACACGGCGGCGACGTCTCCTTCGCGCACGGTCAGGATGGCTTCGTGGCGCGTGTGAGCGTGCCAGCCGCGTTCGTCCCGACCCTGCGCAAAGCCGCCTGAGCGGACGCCCGAACCATGCGCAGGCATTTCCACTCCCTTGGTGCGTCACTGCTGCTTTCGCTGCCTCTTCAGCCTGCCGCCGCGCAAGAAGCCGAAGAGGCAGCCGCAGCCGAAGCGACTACGATCGCCCCTTCTTCCAGCGATGCGGCGGCGGGGGCGGGGGCCGGCACCGCAACCGCGACCGGCCCCGTGCAAGTCGCTCCGCTGCGATGGACGGCGACAGCCTCCGGCGGCATCAGCGCCCGTGACGATGGACCGGATGGAAGCTGGCAGTCGCTCAGCCTGACGCGCACCGTCGGCCGCGGCTACCTGCGCGCCAGCGCCATGCGCTACCACGGCACGCTGCAACAGTCGGACCTCGCGCTGCCCTCGGACTATTACGTCGGGACACTCGGAGCGGGGGGAAACTTCGACAACTGGGTGGTCGACGGCTGGGTCAGCTTCGGCAGGCAGGATTACGGCCGGATCAGCACCTCGCTGGGCAGCCGCGCCAGTACCGGCGCAAAGGGCAGCGACTATTATGCCATCGGCGGCGATTTCGGCCGCGTGCTGCCGCTTGGGTCGCGCTTCTTTCTCACTCCGACCCTGGCCGCGTCGTTCGCGGACGGAAAGCTGCTGCGCCCGGCGCCCGATGCCCTTGGTCTGCGCGATCAGGAAACCGACGAACCGACCTGGTCGGCCAATGCCACGATGCGCGTCGACTATGCATTCGGCAGCAGCCGGGAGCACTACGCCGGCCTTTCCTTTTCGCGGAACTGGACCAGCAACGGCCTGTCCGCATTGAGGGTTCGACACAATCCCGACCCTGACGCGGAACTGCCGTTCCGGCTCGACAGCAAGCACTATGCCGACAGCTGGTTCGAGGTGGGCGCCACCACCAACATGAAACTGGGGCGCAATCTCTACCTCGACCTGTTCGCCACGCGCAGCTTCGGCGTGAAAGCCGGGAACGTCACGTCCGCAGGAGCGACCTTGCGCCGCTCGTTCTGATCGAACCGCTCAAAAAGTGGCCACAGGTTATCTTCTGATCCACTATTTTGCCTTAGCTAAGCGATTGCAATCGGACTGAAACGGACAGGCGGCAGAGCGCGCGAAATGATGACAGGACAAGTTTCGAAGGTGGCAGCATCAAGCGTGCTGGTGACCGGAGCCGCCGGCTTCATCGGCAGCGCCGTTGCCGAGGCGCTGATAAGCCGGGGCCAGCCGGTGATCGGCATCGACAACCTCAACACCTATTACCCGGTCTCTCTCAAGCGCGCGCGCCTCGACGGGCTCGCCGCGCGTCATGGCAACCTGTTCCATTTCCACGAACTCGACTTTGCGGATATGTCCGCGCTGACCGAGACACTGGCGCCCTTCACGTTCGACACCATCGTCCACCTCGGTGCACAGGCCGGTGTCCGGTACTCCCTGGAAAACCCGCAGGCTTACGTCGCCTCCAACCTTGCCGGGCACGTCAACATGCTGGAGATCGCCCGCGCCCGGCAGGTCGTTCACATGGTCTACGCCAGTTCAAGCTCGGTCTACGGCGGCAACACGAAGCTCCCCTTCGCCGTGGAAGACCGCGCGGACCATCCCGTCTCGCTCTACGCGGCGACCAAGAAGGCCGACGAACTGATGAGCGAGACATACGCCCATCTTTTCCGCCTGCCCCTTACCGGCCTGAGGTTTTTCACCGTCTACGGTCCCTGGGGCAGACCCGACATGGCCATGTGGAAGTTCGCCGAACGGATCCTCACGGACCGCCCGATCGACGTCTACAATCATGGCGAGATGAGCCGCGACTTTACCTACATCGACGACATCGTCGGCGGCGTCCTCGCCTGCCTCGATCGCCCGCCGGTCGACGACGGCGCGCAAAAGGCAGGCGGCAGCGTCAAGCCGCACGCGCTCTACAACATCGGCAACAACAAGTCCGAGCATCTGTTGCGCCTCATCGAAGTGCTGGAGGACGCCTGTGGCCGCAAGGCACAGCGCAACCTGCTGCCGATGCAGCCCGGCGACGTCCCCGCGACTTATGCCGACATCACCGCGCTGACCCGCGATACCGGCTATGCGCCGAGTACGCCGATTGAGACAGGCGTGCCGCGTTTTGTCGACTGGTTCCGGGGATATACTGGATTTTGAGACGGGGGCTTTCGCTTCCCCTTGGCGGGCGCACCATCTAAAAGGCGCTCCAATTCCCCTCCCAATGAGGTTCATATGAAGATTGCAATGGTGGGTTCAGGCTATGTCGGCCTCGTGTCTGGCGCCTGCTTCGCCGATTTCGGCCACGACGTCGTCTGCATCGACAAGGATCAGTCAAAGATCGACCGCCTCAACGACGGCGTGATGCCAATCTACGAACCCGGCCTCGGCGCACTCGTCGGCGGCAACGTCAAGGCAGGCCGCCTCTCCTTCACCACCGACCTTGCCGAAGGTATTCGCGGTGCAAGCGCGATCTTCATCGCGGTCGGCACGCCTTCGCGCCGGGGGGACGGCCATGCCGACCTCTCGTTCGTTCACACCGTTGCGCGTGAAATCGGGGAGCATCTTTCCAACGACGCGGTGGTCGTGACCAAGTCGACCGTGCCGGTCGGCACTGGCGACGAAGTCGAGCGCATCCTGGCAGACAGCGGTACGCAGCATCGCTTCGCCGTAGTCTCCAATCCCGAATTTCTCCGCGAAGGCGCCGCCATCGGCGACTTCAAGCGCCCCGACCGCATCGTCATCGGCGCTGAAGACGAGTTCGGCCGACAAATCATGCAGCAGGTCTATCGTCCGCTGTTCCTCAACGAATCGCCGATCCTGTTCACCTCGCGCCGCTCGGCCGAGATCATTAAATATGCCGCCAACGCCTTCCTTGCGACGAAGATCACGTTCATCAACGAGATTGCCGATTTGTGCGAAAAGGTCGGGGGTGACGTGCAGGATGTAGCGCGCGGCATCGGCCTCGATGGTCGCATCGGCAAGAAGTTCCTCCACGCCGGTCCGGGCTATGGCGGCTCGTGCTTCCCCAAGGACACGCTTGCGCTGCTCAAGACCGCCGAGGACCATGAAAGCCCGCTGCGAATCGTCGAAGCCGTGTCCAAGGTGAACGACAGTCGCAAGCGCGCGATGGGTCGCAAGGTCGTAGAAGCTCTGGGCGGGTCGGATGCAGCGCGCGGCAAGCGCGTCGCCATGCTCGGCCTGACGTTCAAGCCCAACACCGATGACATGCGCGATTCCCCTGCCATCGCCATCGCGCAGACCCTTGACGATGCCGGTATTAGCGTCTCCGCCTTCGATCCGGAAGGCATGGAACTGGCCCGTCCGCTAATGCCGAAAGTAGATATGGTTGGCGATCCCTACGCCGCCATCGAGGGCGCTGATGCGATCGTGATCGTCACCGAATGGGATGCCTTCCGCGCACTCGACCTCGATCGTGTCAAGGCTCTTGCCAAGGCTCCGGTGCTCGTCGATCTGAGGAACATCTACAAGGCACACGAGATGCGCAGCGCAGGCTTCGCCTACACGTCGATCGGGCGCCCCTGATAGACTGGTCGAGGATGATGGCCGGCGCTCGCATACACAGGCCCGGCCATCATCTTGCGAACCGGATGCTCACCAGATGATCGATAAGGCAGCCGCGATCAGCAGCCACAATCCTGCATTAAAAGCCATTATCACGGGCAAATCGAACGGCGGCACTTCGATATATGTATTGTGACTGTTGATCATCGCAGACCTGTTGTTCAGCGTCGCATGTGGCAACCTCTCAGGATTGAAACTGCGACCTGCCTACGAAGTTCCTGCAATTTAACACCAGGTTCAGGTTCCCGCGCTCTCGCGGATCATCGCGAAGCCATGCAGCAGGTGGTCGAGTTGACCGTCCGGCACCGGCGGAAACGCCAGCGCCGCGCCGCCCTGCCTGATTGCCGCGATCTGCCCGGCTACGTCCTCCAGACTCCATTCCTGTCGGAATATTCCCGCATTCTCCGCGATCCAGGCGCGCGCCAGACGGCCTCCCATGGCGACGTACATCTCGCCGGTCGCCTCGCATTGCTCATGACACAGGTAAGCGACCATCGGCGCCACCATCTCGGGCTCCATCGGCGGGAACCTGCTCGTGTCGATCCCATCGGACATGCGGGTGACTGCCGCCGGCACGATGAGATTGGAGCGCACGTTGTGGCGCTGCCCCTCGATCGCGGCCGTGTTCGACAAGCCCATGAGAGCCGCCTTGCACGCCGAATACGTGACATTGTCGGCCTTGCCGTAAAGTCCATTGATCGAACTGGTGAGGACGATCCGGCCGTAGCCCTGCGCCATCATGCGCGGAAATGCCTCGCGCATGACGTGGTAGGCGCCCTTCAGGTGCACATCGAGCACCGCGCTGAAATCCTCGTAGGCGAGGCTCGAGAGCGAGCCGCGCCGCACGTTGCCCGCCGAGTGGATCAGGATGTCGATCCGCCCGAAGGCATCCAGCGCGGTATCGATGATCGCCTTGCCCCCTTCACGCGTCGCGACGCTGTCGAGGCTGGCCACGGCTTCTCCGCCAGCCGCGCGGATTTCCGCGACGAGCGCCTCCGCAGGCCCTTCGCCGGTGGCGTCGCCTGCCATCGAGACACCCGGATCGTTGACGACGACCTTGCATCCCCGGCTCGCCAGCAGCAGTGCATGAGCGCGGCCGAGACCCCGGCCACCTCCGGTTATCACTGCGACGCGATCGTCGAAACGCAATTCGGCCATGGCCTGTCCTCTCCTCAATTGCGCCAAGCTTACCGGCGCGCTGCCGTCAGGCAACGACTCCGGCACCGCGCAGCATCGCGATCCGCTCGGGCGATAGATCGAGCACTTCGGCCAGGATCGCATCGGTATGCTGGCCCAGCACCGGAGGTGCCTCGGGCACCGGCTGCTCGGCGTCAGTGAATCGGATGGACCGATTGACGATGGGAATGGCCCCCAGGACGGCGTGCTCGGTCTCGACGACCATGCCGCGCGCCTGCGCCTGGGGCTGCGCCAGAGCCTCGCTCACGCCCAGGATCGGGGCGTGCGGCACCTCGTGCGCGGTGAAGATCGCCCCCAGTTCATCGACGGAGTGGCACGAGGTGAAATCCGCGACGATCGCGTTGACCTCCTCGCGGGAGTCGCGGCGCTTTTCCAGCGTGTCATAGCGCGGGTCCTCGGCCAGTTCCTCGCGTCCGATCGCGCGGCAGATGCGTGCCCAGAAGCCGGAGGTCAGGCAGGCGATCACGATAGAGCCCTCCCGCGCCGGGAATATCCCGTACGGCACGAGGTTGGGATGCTGCGAGCCCACCCGCTGCGGGTCCGACCCGGTGAAGAAGGCGAGCTGCGCAATGTAGCCGAGCATGCCCATCAGGCCATCCATCAGGCTGATGTCGATATGACGCCCCAGCCCGGTGCGTTCCCGCTCATAGAGCGCGGACAGTACGCCGATCGGCCCGTTGATCCCGCCAACGAGATCGCCGAGCGGAATGCCCATCTTGGTCGGCAGCCCACCCGCCTCGCCATTCATCGACAGTGCGCCGGACATCGCCTGAAGCACGATATCGAAGCTGGGCCGGTCCCGCAGCGGCCCGGTTTGACCATAGCCCGAGATCGAGCAGTAAATCAGGCGCGGGTTGATCGCATGCAGTTCCTCCCACCCGAGCCCCAGCCGCTCCATCACGCCCGGCCGGTAGTTCTCCACCAGCACGTCGCAGCGCATGGCGAGGTCCTTGACCAGGGCTAGGCCCTCCTCGGTCTTGAGATCGACCACGATCGATTTCTTGCCGCGATTGACCGCGAGGTAATAATGGCTCTCGCCCTCGCGCATCGGCGGAAAGGTGCGGGTCTCGTCGCCGGTTCCGGGCGGCTCGATCTTGAACACTTCGGCGCCGAGGTCGGCCAGCGCGAGGCTCGCCGCGGGACCGGCCAGGACACGGGTGAAGTCGATCACCCGCACGCCCGCCAGCGGACCGGGCCAGGAAGGGCCTGCGTCCGCGCTCACGTCAGGTTTTCCCGGAAGAAGCGCACGATCGCCTCGACCGCATCACGCCCCTCGGGCAGATCGAGCTGGTAGTGGTAGCAGTGCCCCATGCCCTCGCCGACGATCAGGCTGGAGCGCACGCCGGCCTTGAGCAGCTGCGAATGCGTGAAGATCGCGGGGCTGAGGTCCATTGCCCGGGTGCCGGTGATGATCAGTGCCGGCGGGAAGTGCGCCAGGATATCGGGATGCCAGCCCGGCCAGGCGCTCGGATCACGCGCATCGCAGCCCGCGAAGTAACCATATGTGATGTCCACGGGCGCGCTTCCGTCGGCCGGAGGCGGCGGAAACGAGGCATCGGTATAACCGGTGACGTAAGCCGATTCCCCGGTACCGAAGGGAACCCCGCCCGCCCCGAACACCCCGATCGCGCCGACTTGCGGCAGGTCGTGGGCGACAAGCCAGGCAGCGGCCTGCGCGGTGAGCGCCCCGCCTGCCGATCCGCCGTAGATGCCGATGCGGCCCGGGGCATAGTCCTCCAGCAGCGCCCGGTAGACGGCAGCGACATCCTCGACGCCCGCCGGATGGCGATGCTCGGGCGCCATACGGTAATTGACGCTGATGACACGGATGCGGCCGAGCGAGGCAATCGGGATGGCCTCGACAAGCGCGACGCCGTCCCAGCCGACGCAGAAGGCACCGCCGTGAAGGTTGATGAGAACGCGGTGCGGGTCGTGCCCGCCCTCGGCGGGCGTCACGTCGAGCACTTCCACGCCGCCTATCACCGAACGTACGATGCTGACCGGGAACGCAGCGCGAAGTCGTTCGATCTGCGGCGCCATATAGGCATTGATCTGCGCGCGCCGGGCCGCGATGTCACCATCCTCCCCGGCGGCGTCGAAGGCAGGCATCTCGGCCCGCAGCCGCTGCATCGCCGCCGCCTGCGCGCTGACGAGATCGGAGACCGGCAGGGTGAAGCCCGGCACCTCGACGCTGCCGTCGGGAAGAAACGCCGGCATCGCGCGCGTCGTGGTATCCATGGCCTCTCCAGTTCCGCCGGCGTTTCGCCTTCGCGGGATGTCCGCCGCCGAGACTAGGCCCGGCGGCGGACAAGATCACCCCTCCATCACGCCTTGGAGGGCAATTCCGCCACGGCGGTGCCGAAGGCCGACAGTTCGCCGCGGTGGGTCGTCGCCTTCTGCGCCACTTCGACGTACTTCTTGCCGTTCTCCTCGAACTTGCGGGTCACTTCGCCGGTGATGACCATCGCGTCGCCGTCCGGGTTGTGGCGGCGGATCTGGCAGCTCGACTTGTGCAGGAAGCCGTCGTCGCCGATCCAGTCGGTCATGTGGTGGGTCAGCCACGAGCAGCGCTCCGGGCCGTAGTCGTAGGCGCCCGGCGCCCCGACCTCGAGCGCGAAGGCTTCGTCCCAGTGTACGCGCTCGGGGCAGTCGGGCACGTTGAAGCGGTTGCGGATGCCGAGGCCGGGATGCGCCTTCTGCATCTTGTAGGCCAGCTTGTTGGCGCGGATGTAGAGGCCGCCCCAGCCTTGTGCGTAGCAGATGAAGCCGGTGACGGTCATCGGGCCCTTCATCATCGGCGGCAGCTTGTCGCCGACATTCACGTCCTCGAAGTAGCGGGGCACCGCGCCGCGCTGCTCTTCCTGGTCGTAGATCTCGTAGAACTCGTCGAGCTGTTCCTGGGTGAAGGGCTCCACGCGGCCGCGCGCCTCGGTGTACTTGGTGCCGCGCTCGCGCGCCTCGTCACGGTCGGTGCGGAACACCCAGCTGTCCGCGCCCGCGACGTGGTCGCCGTGCTGGTTGTAGAAGTCGACGTGGTAGATCTGCTGGAACGAGCGGCCCGCGAACTTGGTCTGGTGCTCGACCAGATCCTTCAGGTACGCCTCGACCCTGATGGTGTCGTTGCGCAGCACCGGCTTGTGCCAGGTCCAGTCGGCCCCCGCCCACATCGCGTGGACACCCGAGAGACCACCGCAATAGCCCGATATGATACGGCTGGTGGTGAAGAGGAACGAAGGCAGCGCGACGAGCGAGCCGTACTTGGTCTTCGCGGCGTATTCCGGGTCGCACCACAACGGATTGTCGTCGCCGATGCCGTGGGCATAGTGGCGGATGGCGTCGCGAGTGGCCTCGTAGTTCCATGGCTCGACGGTGTTCTCGATTTTTACGCCGATGCGCTGGCGCAGGTCGTCGAGCCCCTCCTCGGTGATCTTGGGGAACTTGTTCTTCGGTTCTGCTGTGGTGGCCATTTCTCTGCTCTCCTGGATGTCTCAGCCGACCGCTTCGGCGTCTTTCGCGGCTTCACGGTCGCGCAGCATCTTGCGGTGGACCTTGCCTGCGGGGTTCTTGGGAAGCTCGTCGACGAACTCGACGAGACGCGGAAATTCATGCTGGGCGAGGCGTTCGCGGGTGAAGTCCTGAAGCTCGCGCACAAAGGCGTCGTCGGCGGCGCGGTTCGAGACGACGAAGGCCTTCACCACCTGCCCGCGCTGCTCGTCGGGCACGCCGATTACGCCGCATTCGAGGACGTCGTCGTGGCGCAGCATGGTGTTCTCGATCTCGACTGCGCTCATCGTCCAGCCGGCCGAAATGATGACGTCGTCGGCGCGGCCGCAATGGTAGAAATAGCCGTCCGCGTCGGTCTTCGCGCGGTCCTTGGTGGTCATCCAGGTGCCGGCTCGCCACAGCATCAGCTCGCCGATCTCACCGGGATCGCAGACCGAGCCGTCCGGGCGCTGGACTTCCAGCCGCTGCCCCGGCACCGCCTTGCCGAGCGCGCCGGGCTTGACCGGGAAGTCTTCCGCGCCGGGGTAGTTCACCAGCACCACGCCGATCTCGGTGGTGCCGTACATCGAGCAGGCCGGCACCTTGAACCACTGGTCGATCCACTCCAGCGTCGCCGGATCGATCGGCTCTCCGGTGAACGACAGCTTGTCGAAGCGGAACGTGAAGTCCGCCGCCCGGCCGCTGTTCTTCATCATGCGGTAGTGCGTCGCGGCCGCCGACATGTTGGTGATACCAAAGTCGTCCAGTGCTCGCATCAGCCGCACCGGGTCGAAGCGGCCGGCGAACGTCCCCGTCGTCACCCCCAGCGCCAGCGGGGCGAGTGTTCCGTGCCACAGGCCATGCCCCCAAGCCGGGCTCGAGGGACAGAAGAATGCGTCCCCGGGCCGGATGCCGGTGCCGTAGAGCGCGGCGAACATCAGCGTCACCAGCGTGCGGTGCGAGTGCTTCACCGCCTCGGGCAATTCGCGCGTCGTACCGCTGGTGTACTGGAACACGGCCATGTCATTGGCGCGTGTTCTGGGCTCGTAGCTGGTTGGAAGATCCCCAAGCGAGGCGAGAAAAGCCTCGTCCGCCACGATCACCTTTGGCTTTCCGTCTGCCGCGACCGAGCGTGCAAGCTCCGCTTTTTCGGCATTCGTGACCAGAATCTCGGGCTCGCAGTCGCCGATGCGCAAACGCAGCGCGTCGGGCCCGAACAGGGTGAACAGCGGAACCGAGATCGCCCCGGTCTGCATCGCCCCGAACAGGCACACGTAGAAGGGGAGCGAGGGCTCGAGCATGAAGGCGATCCGCTCGCCGGGCCGCACGCCTTGCGCATCGAGCCAGTGCGCGAACTGCGCCGCGCCCTTCGCGATCGTGTCGAAGCTCAGGACTTCGTCCGCGCCATCGGCATGGGCGATCCGCACCGCGTCGCGCTCCGAACCGTCGGCATGGCGGGTCACGCATTCATGCGCGATGTTGAAGTACTCTCGGTCGCCGTCGAACAACTCCCACAGCGCCGCCGACGAAGCATGGGCCTGTGCATCAGCATAGCGCGTGTAGTCGGTCAGCCCTGAAATCATTTTGGCCATCAACCGTCCTGTCCCCTGGCTCATTTCCGCCGGGTCGAATCGCCGCGACGAAGGTTGTCCTTGTGTTCAGCACTGCTGCCACAACGGCCTTGTTTTTGTAAATATTGAATGTTATTCTATATATTGAATGAAAAGCGGTATTGATACAGCTAATACCAGCAAGGCCCCAGCCATCGCCCGGGCGGCAGCGGTGCTGCGCCTGCTGGGCAAGCATGGTGCGCCTCTCGGCGTTCAGGCGATCGCCCGTGAACTCGGCCTCGTACCCAGCACGTGTCTGTATGTGCTGCGCGCCCTGGTGACAGAGGATCTGGTGGCCTTCGATGCCGACACCAAACGCTATTCTCTCGATGCCGGCGTGCTGACACTGGCTCGTGCCTGGTTGCGCAAGGATCAGTTCAACGACCTTGCCCAGCCCGCTCTGGACCGCATCGCCCGCGAGTTCGGTACGACAGCCATGGGGGTCCAGGTCTTCGGCCTGGACCACATCATCGTCACAGCGATGTCGCAATCGGGCCAGAACTTCCAGCTCTCGACGCAAGTCGGCAGCCGTTTCCCGGCGTTGGTGTCAGCAACCGGACGATGCATCGCCGCTTTCGGAGGGTACCCGCAAAGCGAACTGAAACCGCGATTTGATCAGCTGCGCTGGGACGAGCCACCAAGCTGGGAAGACTGGCTTGCGCAGGTAGACGACGCGCGCGTTTCAGGTGTCGCGGTGGATGCAGGGCACTACCTGTCAGGGGTCACGGTGGTAGCCGCGCCTGTATGGAAGGGGGGCAGACCCAGCCATGCGCTTGTGGCGATAGGGATCGGCGCAGCCTTACGCATCGAACTGCCGCGGCTGAAGGAGGTCCTCAAGGCTGCGGCCAGCGCGCTCAGCGGGCAGATCGCAGCCTAAGCAGCAGCAGCCTAGTCAGCAATTGAGCCAGCCGGCCCGCGTGTTGTCACCGCTGACCTCGCGAATCGGCAGGGATCGGTGGTGACCTTGGCCCTCGACAGATATCGGCTGCCTCCGACTTGCGAAAACGCACAGGGCGCACTCGACCACAAAGGGTTCACGTAAGAAATCACGAAGGGACATCTGTACCTTGACGCCTGGAGCGACAGATGTTCGAACCTGCTCGTGACTGACGATTCCCCCAATTCCGCCGCCAAGTCCCCTCCGCCAGTAACCAGGGCAGAGGCCCGCGCGGATGAAGCGGCGGCTATCCGCCGCCGCTGGATTACGCTGGGCGAAGTACTTACGGTGATCGCGGTCACCATCTCCGGCTTGACCTTGTGGAACAGCTGGAGCCAGCGCAGCGAGACTGAAGCCGGAAAGAACGCCGATGCCCGGCGCGCTTCCACCAAGGCGGCGATGCTCACTCTTGTGGCAGCCCGGACGAATGAGGACGAACTGGTCCTGAAGCCCGCATCGCCCGAGCAATCGGTTCAGAGCCAGAGTATCGCCTTTCCCAGCGCACTCGCTCTTGCTGCCGCGGAAACCACGGGAGAACCTAGGATTGAGGCGCGATGGTTTGAAAACGCGCTCAAGAAGGCCCGCAGCCGAGCCAGACTGCCTGACAGCAGCCGCGGTGACGAGAAGCTGCCAGTCCTCGTCACTACCCGTTTCCTGGCTGACGGCAAACTCCGTGAGGAGTTGGCGATCTACGACATCGGTTACAGCATCGCGGGTCGCTGGCTGGGCGGCCACAGCATCACGCTGCGCGGCGTCTCACTGGTGGCCCGCACCCGCAAGTCTGCAGGAAAGAGCCTGCTCGATGCACGCTGGAAAGCGGTTCTGGCACAAGCAGCAATCTGAAACACAGGGATTTTTTCCGACCTTGCACTCGTTGCCAGCGCATGAGGTGCCTGCGGCGCGGCGCTGTGGGGGTATATCCGTTTCTGATGCATGCCTGACGGCTCGCGTAATGAGGCTGCCAATCCTCGCGCGTTGGCAGCCCAGTCCTCCCGTCTTGCGACTGTCGCATTCCACCGGCATTGCGAGGGCATAAGCACGGGTTGCCGCGCGTGAGGCTCTCGTCTGCGCATATTCGCTGGAAATGCGCGGAGCTTTCGCGTCTGGAGCGCCCGCTCACACCGAGCTTCAGGAGACCGTTTCCCAATGTTGCGCAAACTGGCCCGGCTTTGGGCGTTATTCCTTCTCGCCCTGATCGCCTCGCAGGCCCAGGCGCAGCTGCTGCCGACGCCCAAGGCCGAGGAATCCAAGACGACAGGGACGGACGCGGCCACAGCCACTCCGGCACCCGCCGCCGCGCCCCCGACCGATCCGTTAGGGCGCGAGACGCCGCGCGATGCCGTGTCGGGGCTGCTCGCGGCGTTGGCAGAGCGAGACTATCCTTTGGCCGCCAACTATTTCGAGGCCCGCTCCAACGGGGAGCAACTCGCGAAGGAGATGCAGGCGGTGCTCGACGCGGGCGGATCGCTGTTGCCGTTCGGGGCGCTGTCGAACGATCCGGCGGGCGTCCTCGACGACGGGCTCAAGCCCGCGCAGGAGCGCGTAGGCGACCTTGGCGATGCGGCCAAGACACCGATCCTGCTGACGCACGGCACCAACCGCTCCGGCGCGCGAATCTGGCGCATCGCCCGCGAGACGAGCGCGGCCGCCCATACGCTGCAACCTAAAACGAAGCAGGCCGTGGATGCCGGGCCGGAGATCGCCGGCGCTTCGCTGGAGGACTGGGTGCGCCTGCTGGGTATCGCCGCGCTGGTGTTTCTCGGCTTCCAGCTGGTCAACGCAGGGCTGCTCTTCACGATGGGGCGAATCATCGCCGACAAGGAGAACAGCCGCGTCTACCGCCTGACCCAGGCGGCGATGCCGCCGCTCAGCCTGTTCTTCGCCACCGTGGTCTTCACCTTCTGGGCCGGGTCGATGCCGGTCTCGATCGTCGCGCGGCAACTGCTGCTGCGCTATATCGGAATCTTCGCCTGGGTGGCGCTGGCCTGGTTCCTGTTCCGCATGGTCGATTCCGTCTCGGCCCTGCTGATCAGCCGCATGGCCGGGCAGGAGCGGCGGCAGGCGGTTTCGGTCGTCACGCTGATCCGGCGCGCGGCCAAGATCCTGCTGCTGTTCATCGCCATGGTCGCGGTGCTCGATACCTTCGGGATCGACGTGACGACGGGCGTGGCGGCGCTGGGCATCGGCGGCATCGCGCTGGCGCTGGGTGCACAGAAGACGGTCGAGAACCTCGTCGGCTCGGTCACCCTGATCGCCGACAAGCCGGTGCAGGTGGGCGACTTCTGCAAGGTCGGCGACGTCACCGGCACGGTCGAGGACATCGGCATCCGCTCCACCCGCATCCGCACGCTGGAGCGCACCGTCGTCACCATCCCCAATGGCGATTTCTCCTCGCGCCAGATCGAGAACTACGCGCAGCGCGACCGCTTTCTGTTCAATCCGACGATCGGGGTGGAATACGGCATCGGCTCGGCCAAGCTGCTGGAGGCGGTGGAGCTGATCGAGGAAGTCCTGAACGCGCACGACCGGATCATCAAGCCCGGCGCCCGCGCGCGGTTCAAGGCCTTCGGCGCCAGTTCGCTGGACATCGAGGTATTCTCGTACATCGAGGCGGCTACCTTCGACGAGAGCCTGGTGATCCGGCAGGACCTGCTGCTGCTGATCTTTGCCGCGCTGGAGCAGGCCGAGGTCGGCATCGCCTTCCCCACCAGCACCGTCCACCTCACCCCGCACAAGGCGCCGACGACGCGGCCCGCCTCGCTCGACATCGATCCCGCGCCGCAGCGGGGAGCGTGAATCTCCACCCTGCGGAGCAAGCCGGACGGAGGATTTATCAACGCCTTATTGCCGAGGCGCGGCTTTTAAGATCGATTGCATAGTATAGTGTCGGAGATTGCGGGTCACTGGTGAATATTGCGTTTACCATCGGCAAGCAGGGGCGACCTTACTTCTCGGGTCAGGGGCAGCGGGCCGAAGCAATTCGGTGCGGTACTTTGAGAGCGCGGATGGCGGATAATTCAAGTTGGGGCCTGGGTGACGGCAGCACCCGGACTTCCGCGGCGCAGCAGGAATACTGGTTTTCGCTCAGGCTCCGGGTCGATGCACCCGCGCAGCTATGGCAGGCGGCCGCCTTGCGCTGCCTCAGCCAGTCCGACCTGACGCAGGACGAGGTCGAGGACCTGATCGGCCCGATCGAGGACCCCTCTATCGCCGACTGTCTGATGATGCTCGCCTTGCCCGAGCGCATTCCCGGCTGCACTCGGCTCGACACTACCCTGCAGCAGAGCGCGGCGGGAGAGCCTGCAGCCGTGCGCGAACGCAGCGACGCGATGGATTGAGATAGTCCTCCCTGTCACGAAGCGATGGGGAGGGGGACCGCCGACACAGTCGGTGGCGGAGGGGGAAGAACCCCTCCGTCAGCCCTGCGGGCTGCCACCTCCCCATTCCTGCGGAACAGGGAGGATGCCCTCACTCCTTCGTCGAGGTCGAAGGCGCCGTCAGCGCCACCAGCCCCGTCGCGGACAGGCGGATGCCGTTGACACCCAGCATGATGCTGGTCCCGTCGGTCACCACGTCGTCCACCACGCCCACCGAGTTGATCGTGGTCGGCAATGTCGATCCGTTCGCGGCCTGCGCGTTGATCGAAAGGGTATAGGCGCCCGCCGCGGCCTTGGTGCCGTCGGTCTGAGTGCCGTCCCACTTGTAGGTGCCCTGGGTCTCGCTGGGGTCGAGGGTAACGGTGGCCACGGTGCCGCCCAGCGCGTCCTTGATCGTCGCGGTGACGGTGGAGGGAGTGCCGTCGACATAGTAGGTCCACTTGGCGGGATTGTCGCCCAGCCCCGCCACCGCGCTGTCGAAGCGCGCCTCGCGGCCGATGTAGCTCGATGCCTGCGCCATCTGCTGCGACAGGAGCTGGCCGAGGATGTCGTCGAGCTTGCCGGTCTGCTGGATCGACTGTTCCACCTGCGAATACTGCACCAGCTGTTGCGTGTACTCCGAGGTGTTCATCGGATCGAGCGGGTCCTGGTTCGTCATCTGCGTGGTCAGCAGCTTGAGGAACAGGTTGTAGTCGGCCAGCAGGCTGGTCGAGGCGGCGGCGGTCTTGCTGGTGGTGCCGGAAGTGCCCGAGGAGGCGGAGGCGGAGGCAGTGTCGGTAACGGTCGTCATTGTCGTGCTGCCTTATGCCATGAGATCGAGATTGCCGCTGCCGCGCAGCGACCGCAGGATGGGGGCGGCCTCTTCCTGCGCGCCGGTGAACTCGGCGGCCGCGCCTTGCGGACGGGTGGACGGGCGATGCTGGCCCGTCCCGTTGCCGAAGCCGCCGCCGCCGTTGGCCGAAGTGTCGAAGCGCAGCGACTGGGCATCGGCGCGTACGCCCGCATCGCTGAGCGCACGGTCGAGGTGAGTGCTCTCGCGGCGCAGCAGGTCGAGCGCGGCGGGCTGGTCGGCGGAGACCACGGCGCGCAGGGTGCCGTCCTCGTCGAAGCCCATGCGCACGTCGATACGGCCCATCTCGCGCGGGTCGAGGCGGATCAGCAGCGCGTCGCGCAGGCCGTCCGGCCCGCCATCGAGAGCCCGCGCGATGGCGACGCCGACGTCCGCGCCTAAGCGGCCCTCACGCACGGTCACGCTGGCCTCGGCGGCTGCCGGGCGCGCGGTGTCGTAAGGGAGCGCGGCCGGATGGCGCGTGGTCGCGGCGTCCAGCGTCTGGGTGAACAGCGGGGCGGAGACGCGAGCCTCGGACACGGGCGTCGCGGTGTCCTCAGCGGCTTGCGGCGCGGCGTGGGCGACGGGCGCGGCGGGACGCGGCCCTTCGGGTTGGGGCGCGGCGGTTGTCGGCGCCGGGTCGGCGGGCGTCGTCGGAGCGGGGGCCATCGCCGCGATGACGGGCGTTCCGGGCGCCGGGGCAGAGGCAGAGGCAGAGGCAGAGGCAGAGGACGGCGCCGGACTGGCCGTCGCGGTGGTCTTGCGCTTTGCCGGACGGGCCGCGTCGATGGCGGCCTCCGGCTGCGCAGCCTCTTCGGCCTGCGTCGCCTCGGCCAGTGTGACCGGCGCGAGAGTTTCCGGGTCTGCGAGGCCCGGTTCGGCGGCCACCACCATGACCTCTGCGGGAGTGGTCGCGGGTGCCTGCGCCTTGGAGGTATCCACCGCCGTCTCGGATGTCGGGTCTGCCGGTGACGATGCGATCGGAAGCGGCGGCGTCGCCACCGGAGTTGACGCGGTCGCAGGAATGGCTGGTGCCTCGGTCCCGGCGCGCGGCGGAACCGGCTCGGCGGGAGCGACGGGTGTTTCGGTCGCCGCCGGGGGGGCAGGTGTGACGACCGGCTCGGCCGGGACCTGCTGCGTCGCGACAGTCACCGCCGCGACTTGCGGCGCGATCCGGCCGGAAAGCGGGAGGGCCTGCTCCGCGACCGGCGGCCCCTCGCCCGCCTGCGCAGCTTCGTCGATCTTCGCCCCGGCACTCGCCCCCACGCTTTCAAGCGCGGCGAGGAAAGCGCCGGTTTCCGCATGCCCGACGCTCGGCACAGGCGTGCCCGGAGCGGCAAGGGTCGGGAAGAAAGTCGTCACGGGAACGGGCATCGGTTCATCATAGGACGCTCGCGCACCGGACGGTCGCGGGTGCGATCTTATGCGCGGGGCTGATCGATGAGTGGCCCTTCAATAAATCAAAATAATGCCATATAATGATCGATAGAAAGGTATCCCATCGATCATGCGCTGGAACTGGCAGCTTCCCGACTGGCCCGACTTCACCTTCGACCCGGCGTCCCTGAGCGCGGTCGAGGCGCGGTTCCTCAAGGGATCGGGCGTCGTCGTCGGGGCCATGCATCACCTCGACGGCGAGGCCCGTCAAGGCGTCGTGATCGAACTGATCGCGCAGGAGATGGTGGAAAGCTCCGCCATCGAGGGCGAAGTGCTGGACCGCGCCAGCGTCCAGTCGTCGATCGCGCGGCAACTCGGCTTCGTCGCCGACCGGCGCCGCTCCAGCCCGGCCGAGGCGGGCGCGGCCGAGTTGATGGCCGACCTCTACCGCCGCTATGCCGACCCGCTGGACGACGCGGTGCTGTTCGACTGGCACCGGATGCTGATGAACGGCCGCCGCGATCTGGCTGAGATCGGCGGCTATCGCACCCATGCCGATCCGATGCAGATCGTCTCGGGCGCCCTGCACGCGCCGCGCGTCCACTTCGAGGCGCCGCCGTCGGACCGCGTGCCCGCAGAGATGGCGCGCTTCATCGCCTGGTTCAACGCGAGCGGGCCGAAAGGGGGCACGCCGCTGCCCGCCATCACCCGCGCAGCCGTCGCGCACTTGTGGTTCGAGACGATCCATCCGTTCGAGGATGGCAACGGCCGCCTCGGCCGCGCGATCGCGGAAAAGGCACTGGCGCAGAGCCTGGAGGCACCGACGCTGAGCGCGCTTGCCGCCACCATCAACCGGCGCCGAAAAGCCTATTACGCGGAGCTGCAGCGCGCCAGCCAGAGCAACCGGATCGATGCGTGGATGGACTGGTTTGCCGATACCGTGCTGGAAGCGCAAGGCCGCACGATCGCCAGCATCCGCTTCCTGATCGAGAAAACCCGTCTGCTCGACCGCCTGAAGGGCGCGATCAACCCGCGTCAGGAAAAGGCGCTGATCCGCATGATGGCCGAGGGGCCGGACGGTTTCGCGGGGGGCCTGAGCGCGCACAACTATCGCACGATCACCGACGCCGCCTCCGCCACCGCGACGCGCGATCTGGCCGAGCTGGTCGAACTGGGCGCGCTGGAGCGGGTGGGGGAGCGGCGCTATGCGCGCTATCATCTGAAGATTGCGAGCGGCGACGGCGATGGAGGAGTGTGATCGGATCAATCACTCCACCCTCGTCATTGCGAGCGCAGCGAAGCAATCCAGGGCGGCTTGAGACTGCCCTGGATTGCTTCGCTGCGCTCGCAATGACGAAGGGGGCGCCAAGCACGGCGGGCTGTGATCGCACACAACCCCGTCATCCCAGTGAAGGCTGGGACCGCTGGCCGTGAACAGCCCACCTCGCGGCGGCGCGCTTTCACGAGAGTTCGCGTCTAAAGACCGATAGCGGTCCCAGCCTTCGCTGGGATGACGGGGTTGATTTGCCCCATCCGTGTCAGCCCCTACCCGATCGCGCCCAGACTGCGCAGGCGCGCCCTCGGGTGGATCTCGTTCTGCGAGAGCACCACCGTCGCCGGCCGCACCCGCTCGATGATCGAGCGCACGAAAGGCCGCAGGCTCGGGCTCGTCAGCAGGCACGGGATTTCTCCCTGCCCGGCGAGGCGGTCGTACGTTTCGCGCACCGAGGCGATGAAGGCCTGCAGCTGCGAGGGCGCCATGGCGAGGTGGCGGTCGTCGCCCTGCCCGATGATCGCCTCGGAGAATGCCTCGTCCCACACCGCGCCGAGCGCGACGATGGGGATCGTGCCGTCCAGCGTGTGCTGCGCCGAGATCTGCCGGGCAAGCCGCGCGCGAACATGCTCGGTGACTTGCGTGAGGTTGGCGGTGATGGCGCTCGCCTCGGCCACGCCTTCGAGGATCGTGGGCATGTCGCGGATCGAGACGCCCTCGGCCAGCAGGTTCTGCAGCACCCGCTGCACGCCCGAGACCGAGATGCGCGAGGGCACGATGTCGGCGATCAGCTTGGCCGAATCCTTGTGGACCTCGTCGAGCAGCTTCTGCGTCTCGGCATAGGAAAGAAGATCGGCGATGTTGTCCTTGACGATCTCGGTCAGGTGGGTGGTGACGACAGTGCCGCAGTCCACCACCGTCAGGCCGCGGAAGCCCGCCTCCTGCCGCAGTTCGCGGTCGATCCATTGGGCGGGCAGCTTGAACACCGGTTCTTGCGTGGCCTCGCCCGAGAGGCCGGTCTCGCCGCCCCCGGCATTGATGACGAGCAGCTTGCCGATGCGCAGTTCGCCGCGCGCGGTCTCGGTTTCCTTGACGTAGACGACGTATTCGTTCGCCTGCAGCGCCATGTTGTCGATGATGCGGACCGAGGGCAGGACGAAGCCGTAGTCGGTCGCCATCTGGCGGCGCAGCGCGCGGACCTGATCGTCGAGGCGCGGCTCGGCGCTGGCGTCGTTGATCAGCGGGAGCAGGCCATAGCCGAGCTCGATGCGCAGCGCGTCGATCGCAAGGGTTCGGGCGATCGGCTCCTCGGCCTGCGCGGCCTTCTGGCGGGCCTGAGCGGCGGCCTCCTCGACGCGGGCGGCGGCCACCGCCCCTTCCGCCTTCTTGGTCATCGTCCACGCGAGCCATCCGCATAGCCCGCCGAGGATCGCGAAGGGCAGGAACGGCAGGCCGGGCATCAGCGCCAGCATGCCCATCAGCGCGCCCGCGATGCCGAACGCCTTGGGATAACGGCCCAGCTGGTCGCCCAGCGCCGCGCCCGTCTTGCCGACGACGCCGCCCTTGGACACCAGCAGGCCCGCCGCCGTCGAGACGATCAGCGCCGGAATCTGGCTGACGAGGCCGTCGCCCACCGTGAGGATGGTGTAGGTCGTGAACGCCTGCCCGAACGGCACGCCGTGGATCGCGACGCCGACGATCAGCCCGACGACGATGTTGATCGCGGTGATCAGCAGAGCGGCGACCGCATCGCCCTTCACGAACTTCGAGGCACCGTCCATGGCGCCGTAGAAGCCGCTCTCCTGCTCGATCTCGGAACGGCGTTCGCGGGCGACGTCCTCGGTGATGGTGCCGGCGTTGAGGTCGGCGTCGATCGCCATCTGCTTGCCCGGCATCGCATCGAGGCTGAAGCGCGCCGCCACTTCGGCGATGCGGCCCGCGCCCTTGGTGATGACCACGAAGTTGATGACGATCAGGATCGCGAAGATGGTGAGGCCGATGACGGTCTCGCCGCCCATCAGGAACTCGCCGAAGGCCGCGATCACCCCGCCCGCCGCCTGATGCCCCTCATGCCCGTGGCCGAGGATCAGGCGGGTGGAGGCAAGGTTCAGGCCGAGCCGCAGCATCGTCGTGATGAGCAGGATCGTCGGGAAGCTGGAAAGCTGCAGCGGCTTCTCGATGAACAGCGCCGTCATCAGGATGAGGACAGAAGCCGTGATCGAGAGCGCGAGGCCCATGTCGAGCATCCACGCCGGCATCGGCAGGATGAGCATCGCGATGATCGCGCCCACGCCCAGCGCCAGCGCAAGATCGCGCCCCGGTCCGAGGCGGACTAGGAACTGCGTGACCTGCGGGGGAAGCGCGGACTTGGTGGGCGCGGTGGCCATTACCGGTGCTCTATCGCGAGCCCGCTGCATGGGCGGGAAACGAGGGTGCTGTAACCATTTTCCGTCATCCCCGCGAAGGCGGGGACCCAGCTGATGTTCGTGCGACAGGCACCGGCATCAGATGGGTTCCCGCCTTCGCGGGAATGACGGGGGTGAGAGTGAAGTCCGGTACGCTCCAGATTGCCGCGGCCCGGCGACGAAGCATTTATCCTTCCCCCGTCATTGCGAGCGTAGCGAAGCAATCCAGGGCAGCATGAAACCGCGCTGGATTGCTTCGCTACGCTCGCAATGACGAAGGAGAGAGCCATCACGCGCCCGCCGCCATCTCGGCCCGCACCACGCCTGCAAGTGCAGGTGGCACCGCCATCCCGTCCGCCTGGAACGTGCGCAGCTTGTTGCGCATGGTCCGCACCGAAATGCCCAGCATCGCCGCCGCCGCGCTGCGGTTGCCGCCGCAGTGGCGCAGGGTCTGGAGGATCAGCTCGCGCTCGACGTCGGCGATGTTCTGTCCGACGAGGCCGGAAACCGAGGCCGTCACCGAACCCTCAGACCGCCCGCCGCGCAGCCGCGCCAGCACGTCCTTGAGGTTCACCGCAAGGTCCACCACCACCATGTCGGCTTCCGACCCGGTCCAGCCCCCGGAGGTCCAGCCTTCAAAGGCCGCAGGCGCGGATTCCACGCCGATGCGGGTGGCCGAGCCGCGCACCATCTCGTTGGCAAGACCCACCGCGTCGCCCAGTTCGCCGACCAGCATCAGCCGGGTGGCATCATGATCGCGCGATCCCATCATGCTTCCTTGCGGACGATTTCGGTCAGCGTGACGCCCAGCGTGGCGTCGATCAGCACGACTTCGCCGCGCGCGATGATGCGGTTGTTGACGAAGATGTCGACCGGCTCGCCGACGCGGCGGTCCAGCTCCACGACCATGCCGGGCTTGAGCCGCAGCAGGTCGCCGATGTCCATCTTCGATCGGCCGAGCACCGCCTGCACTTTCACCGGCACGTCGAACACGGCGTGCAGGTCGTCGGGCGTCGGCGGCGTGGAGGGACGCGGCGGCAGCGCGGTTTCGCCGCTCAGGACCGGGGCCGGTTCCTCAGGCAGATGCGCCGGGGTCAGCTGGTGCCGGGTGTCGAGCTCGTCGCTCATCGGATACCTTTCAGGTGTTCATCCACTGGCGGATGACGGAGGCGGATTCCGCCGGGTTGGAAGCGATGGTGTCGCCGATGCGCTTGATCGCGGAGAGCTTCACTCGCCCATCGACATGGGCGAGCGCCACTTCCTGATCGAGCAGCGGGGTATCGTCCGCAGCCCCGCCCATCGGTTCAAGCTGCGCCATCGAGACGCTGCCCGCGGGCTGGCGGCGGTCCTCGCCCTCGGGCAAGTCCCCCGAGGGAGGCGGCAGCAGCGCGGGCGCGTTCTGGCGGCGCAGCATGCGGATGGCGAAGAGGACGATCCCGCCCACCAGCACGATCTTCAGCACGTCTAGGATGCGATCGACGGTCAGGCCGAACGGCAGGCCGCCGTCGATGCCGTCCACGTCCTGCGCGGCGAAGGGCATGTTCTCCACCACCACGCTGTCGCCGCGATCGCTGTCGAAGCCGACGGCGTTCTCGACGAGGCGCTGCAGGCGGTCGAGCTGCGGCTGCGGCATGCCCTTCTCGCCGCCGTCCACCATGACCGCCACGGTCAGGCGCTTGACCTGCCCCGGCGTGCGCACGGCGACCTTCTGGACGCGGCTGTTCTGGTACGTGGTGTCCTCGGAGGTCTCGTTCTGCGCGGCGTTGCGGCTGTCGCCATTGGCGCCGTTCTGCGCGGCGGCCGCGTTCTCGGGCAGCTGGGTGGCGACACTCGCGCCTTGCGCGCCGGGGGTCTTTTCGGTGCTCTGGTTGCTGGATTCGACGCTGACCTGGTGTTGGATAACCTGCTTGTCGGGGTCGAAGGTCTCGGATTCCTCACGCACCTGGTCGCGTTCGAGAACGGCGGACACTTCGGCGCGGACTTTGCCGTGGCCGACGATCGGCTCCACCATGGTCTCGATCTGGTCGCGCAGACGCGCTTCGACGGCGGCCTGCCGCTCCTCGATGTCGCCGGAACTGCCCTGCCCTTCGCCCGCCCGCGCCAGCAGCGCGCCGGTCTGGTCCACCACCGACACCGCCTCGGGCGAGAGGTCGGGCACCGCCGAGGACACCAGATAGCGGATCGCCTGAACCGCCTCGGCCGGAAGCCGCCCGGTGGTCTTGACCGTGACCGAGGCGCTGGCCTTGCGCGGCTCAGTTTCGAACATCGCCCGCTCGGGCATGACGACGTGGACGCGGGCGCTGCTGACACGGTCGAGGCTTTCGATCGAACGGGTCAGTTCACCCTCGATCGCGCGCGTCTCGTTCAGCTTCGCGCGCGAGGAGGAGATACCGAAGGGCTCCTCCTGGTCGAGCACTTCGTAGCCGATCTTGCCGCCCAGCTGCTCGGAGGCCATCGCCATGCGCAGTTCGGGCAGCTTGTCGGCAGGCGCGAGGATCGCGGTTCCGTCGGCCGAAAGCTGGAAGGGCACGCCCTGCCCCTTGAGCTTTTCGGTGATGGTCGATGCGGCCGAGGGATCGAGGTCGGTATAGAGATAGCCCATCGCGCTGTCGGGCGTACGCGTGGCCATCCAGCCAAGGCCGAGCAGCAGCGCCAGCGCGACGCCGCCCATCATCGCGGCGCGGCGCACGCCAATCTGCCCGATGAAATTGCGCAACGCTTCCAAGTCCGGCCTTCCGAGATCCCGGCGCCGCCCCTGTCGCGCGCCCCGAGGGCATTATAGGATGAGACTAGGCAAGACTTGCCGGGATGCGCAAAAATGTGCGGTTTCCTTATCCTCCCTGTTGCGAAGCAATGGGGAGGTGGCAGCCCTCAGGGCTGACGGAGGGGTTTCTACCCCCTCCACCACCGGCTGTGTCGGCGGTCCCCCTCCCCATCGCTGCGCGACGGGGAGGATTTGGCGTTACAGCAAAACCCCCGCGAGTTCCGCCATCACCGCGGCGCGGCGGGCTTCGGCGTCTACGTTGAGGCCGCCCGAGGTCCATTCTATGCGCGCGTCGCCTTGCGGCACGGCCTCGTCGTCGATCACGGTGATCGCCAGCGGGCGGCCACATTTCGCCTCGCGCGCCTCGACGAGGACGTCCACTTCGTCGCGCATTTCCGGGTTCACGCGGACCACCAGCGCGGTGCCTTGCGCCACTTGCTCCAGCGCGCGGGCCAGTGCCTCGTCCACGGCGCGGGCGGGGGATGTTTCGATGGCGTGGCCGGCCAGCATCTCGGCGGCGTGGAGGGCGACCGCGCCCGCCTCGCCGATCATGCGGCGGGCGACGGCCTCGACCTGCCCCTCGATCCCGTCGAGCGCGGCGTGAAGCGCGTCGGTCGCCGCCAGCAGCGCCTCGCCGCGTTCCGAACGGGCCTGCGCGGCGCCCGCCTCGAAGCCGTCCGCGCGGGCGCGAGCGAGTTCGACGCGGTGCTCGGCCTGCATGCGCTCGATGCGGGATTCAAGGTCCTCGATCCGGTCACGCAAGGATTCGGGCAGGGTTTCCGCGGCGGACGCAGGCTCGGGCTCGCCGGGCACGGGGACCAGCGGCGTATCGACGGGGTGGAAGAACACCCGGTCGAAGCCGAAAGGTTGTATCGTTCCCGCGCCGTCGGCGGGTGCCTTCGGGTTAGTCGCCATCAGTCGTCATCAATAGATCATCGCATCGTCGCTCTTGGGGTCGGCGAGGACGATTTCGCCGCGCTCGCCCAGATCCTTGGCGAGCGTGACGAGGTTGCCCTGCGCGGCCTCGCATTCGCGGGCACGCACCGGCCCCATCGCGGCCATGTCGTCGCGCAGCAGCTTGGCGGCGCGCTCGGTCATGGCGCCGAAGAACAGGCGGCGCATCTCTTCCGGAGCGCCCTTGAGCGCCAGCGCCAGTTCGCGCTTGTTGCAGTTGCGCACGATGACCTGGATCGCGCTCGGCAGCAGGTTCGACAGATCCTCGAAGGTGAACATGAGCGCGCGGATGCGCTCGGCTTCCTCGGGCGCCTTCTCGTCGAGCGCGCCGAGCATCGCCTCCTCGGTCGAGCGGTCGAGCGCGTTGAACAGTTCGGCCATGGTCTCGTGCGGATCGCGGCGCTGCGCGCGCGAGAGGTTGGTCATGAACTCGGTCTTGAGCGTCTGCTCGACCTGCACGATCACGTCCTTCTGGACGGTCTCGGTCTTGAGCATGCGCATGACGACTTCGGTGCCGAAGTCGCGCGGCAGCGCCGCCAGCACCCGCGCGGCGTGGTCGGGCTTGAGCTTCTGCAGGATCACCGCGACGGTCTGCGGGTGCTCGCTCTTGAGGTAGCCCGCCAGCACGCCTTCGCTGACGTTCGAGAGCTTGTCCCACATCGTCCGGCCCGAAGGACCGCGAATGTCCTCCATGATGTCCTTGACGCGCTCGGGCGCGAGCACGCCTTCGAGCAGCCGTTCGGTCGTCTCGTAGGAACCGTGCAGCGTGGTGATCGAGGAGACCTCGCCCGAAAACTGGCCGAGCAGGTATTCGACGACGACGGCAGGCACGCGGCCGAGCGACGCGATCGAGGAGGAAAGCTCCTTGATCTCGTCGTCGTTCAGCTGCTGCCAGATGGGGATTCCGTGCTCCTGGCCGAGCGCCAGCAGCAGCGCAGCCGCCCGCTGGGTGCCCGAATATTTCTTGAGCTCCGGCGGCTCGCCCACCGCGGTCATCATGTTCACTGCGAGATTCCTTGAAAAATGCGCAATTTCATCCGATCGCAAGGTCTTCCTTCTATTTATAGGAGGGACACCCACGCAACCGGCTCACGAGGCACAATTGACGATAAGTCTGAATAATGGGTTGATCGGCCTGTCGGTTCTGGGAGGAACCTCGGCCTATTCATCCTATCAAAGCAGCCTCGCCTCGTCCGACAGCGTGGCGGTGACGGCGGCCAAGAAGGCGTTCACCACACCCACGACGACGGCGCCGTGGCTCGATGCCCTGGGCACCGATACTGCGACCAGCGCGCAAGTCGCGGCGGTCAAGCGGCTCGCCTCGATCATCGATGCCAATGGCGACAGTTCGCTGGAGGACCTGCCCGACGTCCAGACCGCCTTTACCGCTTACAAGGCGTTGGAAAACCTGCGTATTCTGACACAGGCGGGAACCTCCAAGACGATCTCCGCGACCGAGCGCGCGGCCTTGCAGAAGAGCTTCGCGCAAGGTCTGGCGGACCTTCAGGGCTACCTTTCGAGCGCCGATACCGACCTTCTCGAACTCGGTTTCGGATCGGTGACGAGTAGCACCCGCACCCTCGGCGTCGAGGCCCGCTACGCCACCGGCGCGGTTGCCGGCACCGGCGTTTCGACCACCCGCGCGGCCCCGGTCGAGGGTATGACGGGCAGTGAAATTTTTCAGGTGACCCTGACCCGCGGCACCACCAGCGAGGTCGTCAGCGTCGATCTTTCCCAGACGAGCACACAGCCCCCGACGCTTGATTCGGTCGCCGCCGCGCTCAATGCCGCGATCGGCGCGAAGATCGCCACGAACGCCAGCGGCACGCCTATTCTCGACGCCGAGGGCAATACGACCTCGCAGTGGAAGTCGCATTTCACGGTCGAGAAGACCGACGGCAAGTGGGGCCTCACCTTCAACCCCGCAGGCATCGAGAAAGTCTCGATCGATCAGGTCGCGGCGGGCGATGCGCTGATGGTGGCGAGCGGCGAGACGGCGACGATCTCGGGCACCAAGTCGCCCACCTCGGCCAATGTCTACCGCATCGAGGATCTGGCCGGATCGCTGACCTGGGAGCGGCTGAGCAAGATCAACGCCGTGGATACCGACGCCACCGCCCGCACCGCCGCGAGCGCGGCCGCCACCGCCAAGTCCACCAAGACCGAACTGGCCAAGAACGCCGACTACACCGTCGTTTCGGCGACCGCCGCCAATGCCATCGCCACCGACGCGGACGGCTATAGCTACATCGTCGGCACCACCGCCGGCGACATGGGCACGCAGACCGGCGACGGCACCGACGACCTGTTCCTCACCAAAGTGGACAGCGAGGGCACGGTGGTCTGGCAGCGCAATCTCGGCGCGGCAGGCACCGCCTCGGGCGCGGCGGTGACGATCGCGCCCAACGGAGAGATCGTCGTTGCGGGCACCGTCTCGGGCGCATTCAACGGCAGCGACGATACCCAGACCGACCTCCTCGTCAGCCGCTTCAGCACCAAGGGCGAGGAGCTTTCGAGCACCGCGATCCGTCAGGTCGGCAACGAGACCGCCAGCGCGGTTACGGTCGGCAATGACGGCTCGATCTACATCGCCGGGCGCGCCTCTACCGGGGGCGGCGACGCGGTGATCGTCCGGCTCGACGCGGCGGGCAAGATGCAGGAGCGGCGCACCATCGACAGCGGCGGGTCGGACTCGATCTCGGCCCTCGCCATCGATGGGGACGGCAATCTGCTGGCGCTGACCAACGAGAAAGGCGTCGCCACCTTGCGCAAGATCGCCGCCGGATCGCTGGGCACGGACCTCGGCTCGGTGGCGCTGGGCAACGCCTCGGCCAAGGCGATCGCGGTGTCGGACAGCGGCCAGATCGCCGTCGTCGGCACCACCAGCGCGGCGCTGAACGGCGCGCAGGTCAACGGCCTCTCCGGCGGAACCGACGCCTTCGTCACCCTGATCGAGCCGGATTTCTCCACCACCCTCACCAGCTACATCGGCACCGACAGCGCCGATCAGGCGGACAGCGTCGCCTATCTGAACGGCGCGCTCTATGTCGGCGGGCGCACGGCGGGGACGCTGGGCGGGACCAGGTCGGGCAGCGTGGACGGCTTCGTCGCGCGGATCGATCCCGCCGACGGCTCGGTGCAGACGGTCTCGCAATGGGGCCAGCGCAGCAGCGCCGTGGAGCCGGTGCGCATCACCGCCGTCGCGGGCGGGGCGACCAGCGGCCTCGGCGCGCTTGGCCTGCACCGCGGCGTGCTCAACCAGCAGAGCACCGGCGACCTCGTGGCCGAGACCTCGCTGCGGGTGGGCGACAGCTTCAAGATCAGCGTCGACGGCGAGACCGCGCGCACCGTCACCATCGAGAAGGGCGAGACGATGACCAGCCTCGCCGCCAAGATCCGCAAGATCACCGGCACCGACGCGACTATCACCACGCCCTTCACCGACGGCGCCTCCAGCCTCAAGATCGACGTGAAATCCGGCCACACGCTGGAACTGATCGCGGGCGCGGACGGCAAGGACGCGCTGGGCAAGCTGGGCCTCGATCCGATCCGCCTCGTGCCCTCCAAGGTGCTCGATCCGAAAGCCGCCAAGGTGACGCCGGGGGGGCGCTTCAACCTGAACTTGTCCAGCGCGCTGACGCTGACCGACGCCACCACAGCAGGCACCGCGCTTTCCCGGGTCAAGAGCGCGCTGTCGATGATCCAGTCGGCCTATCGCTCGCTCTACTGGGATTCGGGCAAGGCGGCGATCGTCGACGGCACCATTTCCGGCAGCGGCGGCAGTGCCTACCAGCAGGCCAAGCTCGCCAGCTATCAGGCGGCGCTCTCGCGCCTCACCGGTTCCTAAGGAGGCACCCGATGTCCACCCTCCCCCCCCTGTTCGACGGCATGGGCCGCGCCATGAAGTCCATGGCCGAACGCCAGCGTGTCATCGCCGAGAACGTCGCCAACTCCGAGACGCCCGGCTACAAGGCCCGCACGGTCGAGGCGCCGGACTTCTCATCGCTGGTGGACGGCCAACTGGGCTCGAGCGGCACGCCGCATGTGGTGCGCCCGCATGTTGAACTCTCGGGCAGCATGACCGCGCTGGGCGCCAGGGCCCCGCAGGCGGGCGGGCGGATCGTCCTCGACGGCAATACCAGCGAGACCAAGCCGGACGGCAACAACGTGACGCTGGAAGACCAGCTCCTGTCGCTGGGGCAGGTCCAGCAGGACTATGCGGCGATGACCAACCTCTATCGCAAGCAGATGGCGCTGATGACGACGGCGGTGGGCAAGGGATGACCTGCATCCTCCCCGTTGCGCAGCAATGGGGAGGGGGACCGCCGACGCAGTCGGTGGTGGAGGGGCAGCGCGCTCGAAGCCCCCTCCGTGAGTCGCTGCGCGACTGCCGCCTCCGCATCGCTTCGCGACAGGGAGGAATGAGCCGACACTTAAAGGATGTGCCTTGGCGAGCAGAAAATTCGCCCTCTCATCCCCAATTTCGCATCCATTTCGGACCTTGCAGCGTTACCCTGCAAACCCACAGATTCCGCCGTTTTGAGCATCCACACCCCGGTTTTGCGGAGGGCAAGTGCCCGGATTGCGCAAGAAATGCGAAATTTTAAGGATATCGCAAGGCAGTAAGCGCCAATTCCCAAGTTCCGCCAATCAAGCGGCGGTCGCGAAAAAGACCCGATTCGGCAGAACCCTCCGAATGGGCGCATTGACCGGGAAGGTCGGACATGAAAAGTCCCGGCCATCCCCAGAATGGAACAAGATCTGCGATGAACGACAAGTTGCCCGAATTAAGCGATCGGGCCGGTCCACGGCAAGTAACGGAGGCGGCGATGACGACAATCGATTACCATCGCACGCTCGTGTTCCCGAACCGCATCCGCAAGTTCCGCAAGCAACTCAATATCGGCAGCCTTCTGGAATTGTCGGAGCGGCTTTCGGGAATAACCTATATCCGCCTCTCCAAAATCGAGCGGGGAGAGATTTTCGCCCGGGCCGACGAACTGCGTGATCTCGGCCGCGCGCTTGGCGTGGACCCGGTGGAACTGCTGATCGACGTCGATGCCCCAGGTTTCGACGTCGCCGCATGGGCGGAACCTCTCCACGGCCCCGCCCCTGCCGACCCTGAGGGCGAACTGCGCGCGGTGCTGCTCGCCGCCGCCCTGCGCGCGCGGCGCGGCGGCGATCCGGCGCTGACGATCGCGGTGCTCGAAAGCGAATATGGCATTGCCCCGGTGGTACTGTCGCGGATCGAGAATGCGCTCAAGCCGCTGGAACGCTGGAACGAGGACGTGCGGGCCGCCCTGCGCCGCCTGTTCGGCGCGCCCGACGACAAGGCGCTAATGGCCGAGGTCGAGGCGCTCCACGCCGCCGGGGACCTCGACGCGGTGCTGCCGATGGTCGCCAACCCCGAGATCCGCCTCACCAAGTCGCGCACGCGCATCGCAGCGCTGAAGGACGAACTGAGCGGCGGCGCGCCTGAGGTTGCTGCTCCTGTAGCAGCACGGGCAACGATTCCAACTCCGGCGCCGAAGATCGAGCCTATGGCTCCCGACCACGCCGCGACCCTGCGCCTGCTTCCCGTCCTCGGCACCCCCCTGCCCGGCGGCCTGATCGCGCCAACCCCGACCGGCGCCGAGGTCGAGGCGCCGCGCAGCGCGGGTCCGCGCGCCTATGGCCTGCGCCTCGGCCGCCCGACGCTGGGCGCGGGACTACCCGGCCGCGCTACCTTGGTGGTGGACCCCGACCGCTACCCCGCCACCGGCGGCCTCGCCGTCGTGCGCGAGGGTGAGGCGCTGCGCGTCCTCTCCGTCGCCGCCGACCGGAACGGCCGCATGCTCGGCTATTCGCAAAGCCCCGATCTGGAAGTGATCCTCGACACCCTCGCCCCGGCCGACGTCGCGGCGGTGCTCTCGGCGGTGTTCGAGTAAGGGCGACGCATTCACGGCGCTCGCGATTCGTAACCCGTTTTTGGGGTAATTCCTCAATTATACCGAGTTTGGGTTAAAAACTTAATTGACCCTTTTTTGGGTTAATGCCATCACCGCGTTCATGGCTTCCTCCCCCTCCTTCCATGCCGTCCTCATGGGCGATCTCGTGGGGAGCGAGCGGCATGCGGACCCCCGGGACCTGCATGCCCGGTTCAATGCCGCGATCGACCGCCAGAACAAGGCCCTTGCCGCCGACATGGCCTCGCCATTGACGATAACGCTCGGCGACGAATTCCAGGGCCTGTTCACCTCGCTGGTAGCTGCCGCGCAAGCCGCGCGCGAGATCCGCTTCGAGTTGCTGGGCAAGGACATCGACTGCCGTTTCGTGATCGGCAGCATCGATCTTAGAACACCGGTCAATTCCCGGCGCGCCTGGAACATGATGGGGCCGGGCTTCGCCGACGCGCGGGAACGTCTGGGGGAAAAGCGCTCTGCGAGCCGTTATCGCTTCTCCTTCCCGCAGTACGAGCTTCTCGAAACCCTGCTGGAAGCAAGCGGCGCAAGCCTGACCGCCATCGAACGCAGGTGGTCGCAGGCCCAGCGCGGCGATATCGTCAAGCTGCTGGCCGGGGCCTCGGTCGCCGAAGTGGCGCACGCCCGCAATGTCAGCGTACACAACGTCTACAAAGTGCGAAGCGCAGGCGACTTCGAGCTGTATGTTATCCAGTGGGCCGCCATTCACAAGGCGCTCGCCGAACTTGACCATCGATACCGATTGCCGGGGGCCGACAAATGGGGTGCGCATTCCTTTACACCGCAGTAGCCCTGATACTGCTGACTTGGGTGGGCAACCTGATCTGCCGGGGGATCTTCCACCTCAGCGGCCTGAAGGATTCCATCGCGCATCTTTCTACCCCGGCGCACAACGCGGGCCGCTGGATCGGCGTATTCGAACGGCTGATCCTGGCCACGGGGATCATCGTCCATAGCTGGGAGATCCTTGCCGCCGTGATCGCGCTCAAGACCGTCGCGCGCTTCAAGGACATGGACGAGCGCAATTTCGCCGAATACTTCCTGGTCGGATCGCTGTTCAGCATCTTGTGGACGATGCTGGTGACGAGCGCGTGGATCGCATATGACCACAACGCGGGGATCGACTTGCGCAAACACACCGAGCAATGGCTCGGAATTCAGGCCGGGAAGGGCTGACCGGGGATCGTCTTTCAGAACGTGCCGCAGTTGCCCGGTGCCTTGCGGCCGGCGAAGCGGGCGTCGATCCAGTCCAGCATCGCCGCCGCATCGCTGCGCGCGACGGTCTCGTGCCGGCCCCCCTGTATCGACATGAAGCGCACGGTCCTGCCCCGCCTGCAGGCGAGGCGGGCGAAGTCGCGCACCACGGCCGGGGCGACGATCGTGTCCGCCGTTCCGGTCGCGATCAGGGCGGGGACCGGGATCGCCGCTGCCGAGGGACTGTTTGCGCGCATCATGCGGCCCCACGGCTGCTGCCGGGATAAATCGAGCCTGGCGATCGCCCGCTGGGCAATGGCGATGCCGACGATGGTGCCCAGCTTGGGCCGGGCGTCGAAGCGCACGCAGTTGTTGTCGGCGAGCCGCATCATCACGCGCTGGACCGAGGCCGACCCGAACGTCGCCATGGGCGCGCCGTAGAGCCGCGACCAGCTGGTCGCCGTATAGGCGATCAACAGGGCGCGCACGCGCGGGTCGCTGCCTTCCGTCAAGTTGCGGGCAAGGTCGGTCGGCGGCACCACCGCGACGATCCCCGCCAGCTGCAGCTCGGGCGCGTAGCGTGCCTGGATCTGGCCGGACCACAAGGCTGCGTGGCCGCCTTGCGATTCCCCCCAGAGCGCGAAGCGGGTGCCGCTCGCCGCCGCCGGGATGCGACGCGCCGCGCGCACCGCATCGAGGGTGGAACGGCCCTCGCTCACGCCGATCAGCACCGGATGCACGCCTTCCGACCCCAGCCCCGGATAGTCGGGCGCGACCACGGTATAACCGCGGGCGAGGGCGTCCTTCAGGCCGGGGATCACGGTGAAGTTGTCGTCCCCCAGCGACGGCGCGCAGCGGCGCGCGATGCCGACCAGCCCGTGCGTCCAGGCGATGACCGGCCGGGCGGGAGCAGCGGGAGCGGGGGCAGCGGGGGCGACGACCATGCCGGTCACCGCGAGGGGCCGGTCTTTGTCGTCACGGGTCCAGTAGCGGATGCGCCAGGCCTTCATGCCGGCAGGCGCGGTGGCGACCGGATCGGCCGCGATCAGCGTGCCCGCAGGCTGCGCCCGCGCCGTCGAAGCGGTGAATGCCATGGCCGCCGCCAGCAGCAGAACCGGTTTCCCGCAGATACCGCCCATCAGGCCGCTCCTTCCCGAAACAGACTGCGGCCTTAGCACGCCGGAGGGCGGCGGGGCTCCCGAAATTTACCCGCTCAAAACTCCCCATTGAGCGAAATCGGCGTCGTCAGGTCCGCGCGGGCAAGGGTGCCGCTCGCCCCGTAGGCGTAGGCGCGATTGCCGGTCAGGCGCTTGGCCTCGGACGCAATCGCGCCCATCAGGTCGGCCGACAGCTCGATGTGGCGTTCCAGCAGCGCGGCGTTGACCATCGAGGCGGCGCGCAGCTCGCCCAGCGCTTCGGTGAAGCTCTCGCGCAAGGGGGCGTCCAGCTGCGCGGTCCAGCCCGGCTCCTGCCGCGTCACGCGGGCGAGGCGTTCCTCCAGCGTGCCCACGAGCCGCGCCTTGGCCGAGGCCAGCTCGGCCAGGTCGAGCGCGCGGATGCCGCTCTCCAGCGCGCGCGTCTCCTCGCGCATCACTGACGAAAGCGAGGTCATGACTTCGATGATGGCGGCGGCGGTCTCGTTGTCACTCGGCATTGGTCGCGCCCTGCAGGCGGATGATCTGCGCCTCGACCGCAGAGGCGATGCCGAGGCCCTTGCCGGACGCGATGGAGTTGCCGATCTGCTCGGCCAGGATGCCGCGAAACATCTCCTCGCCGTGGCCGCCGGAGAACTGCTCGTCCTGCTCCACGGTTTCCATCATGATCTTGGTGATTTGCCCTGCGAAGACGCCCTCGAACTGGCGCGCCACCGCCGCCGGGCTGCGATCCTGCGAGATGACGCGCGCCTGCGTCGGATAGGTATTGATCGGATCGCTCATCCTACTGCACCGCTATTTCGGCCTGCAGCGCGCCCGCCGTCTTGAGCGCCTGCAGGATGGTGATGAGATCGCGCGGGCTGACGCCCAGCGCATTGAGGCCGCCCACCAGCGTCTGCAGCGAAGTGCCGCTGGTCAGCATCGCCAGCGCCGCACCGTTGCCGTCGTTCGCCTGGATGGTGGTGCGCGGCAATACCGCCGTCTGCCCGCCCGAGAACGGCGCGGGCTGCGAGGCCACCGGGGTCTCGGTGACGCTGATCGTCAGCCCCCCTTGCGCGATGGCCACCGGACTGACGCGCACGTCCGCGCCCATGACCACGGTGCCCGCCGCCTCGTTGATGACGATCCGCGCGGGCTGGTCGACCGCGACGGTCAGGTTCTCGACCTGTGTGACAAGGTCGATCAGCGACCCGCTGCCGTAGGGGCGCAGCTCCACCGTGCCGGGGTCGAGCACTTCGGCCGAGCCGGGAGCCTGCCGGTTGATGGTCTGGGCGATCTGGCGCGCGGTGGTGAAATCGGGGTTCTTCAGCGCCAGTTTCAGCGAGTGGGCATTGCGCAGGTCATAAGGCACCTCGCGCTCGATGATGGCGCCGCCGGCGATGCGCGCAGTGGTCATCACACCCCGGCTGAGCTTCGCGCCCGCGCCTTGCGCCTTGAAGCCGGAGACCGCTACGGGGCCTTGCGCCACGGCGTAGATCTCCCCGTCCAGCGCCCGCAGCGAGGAGACGAGGAGGATGCCGCCCTGCAGGCTGCTGGCGTCGCCAAGGGCCGAGACTTGCACGTCCACGGTCGATCCCGAGCGCGCGAACGGCGGCATCGTCGCGGTGACGGTCACGGCGGCGACGTTCTGGGTGAGCATCTGGGTGCCCCGGATGTTGACGCCCATGCGCTCCAGCATCGCCTGCAAGGTCTCCTCGGTGAAGGGGACGTTGCGGATGCGGTCGCCGGTGCCCTGCAGGCCGACGACCAGACCGTAGCCGACCAGCTGGTTGGTGCGCACGTTCTCGACGTCGACGATGTCCTTGATGCGCGGCTGCGGTCCTGCCTGTGCCACCGAGGGCGACAACAGAGCGAGAAGCGCGAGGAGGACGGGCAGCCGGGGCATCGTGTGCATTATAGGATGAAGTTGGGAGGGGCGGGCCGCAGGCGCGCAATTCCTCCCCCGACGGGGGAGGGGGAGGATCATTTCCCCGCCTTCTTCGCCAGCTTCAGCACATAGCCGATGATCTCCGCCACCGCCTGATAGTGCTCGATCGGGATGGGGTGATCGATCTCCACCGCCGCGAAGAGAGCGCGGGCCAGCGGCGGGTTCTCCAGGATCGGCACCCCGGCCTCGGCCGCGACCTCGCGGATGCGCAGCGCCACCGCGTCCACGCCTTTCGCCACCACGGTCGGCGCGGCGGTCACGCCATGCTCGTACTTGAGCGCGACCGCGTAGTGCGTCGGGTTGGTCACGATTACGCTGGCGGTCGGCACTGCCGACATCATCCGCTTGCGCGAGCGCTGCATCTGGATCTGGCGGATCTTGGCCTTGATCTTGGGATCGCCGTCGTTCTGCTTGTGCTCGTCCTTCACTTCCTGAAGGGTCATGCGCATGCGCTGCATGAAGCTGCGCCGCTGCCACAGGAAGTCGAACAGCGCGAGCCCCGCGACCAGCATCGCCACCGCGCGCAGGGCCTCGAACGCGAGCCCCCCCGCCGCCGCGCCGACTGCGGCGGGAGAGCGGCCGACCAGCCCGTCTACGCCCTGCAGACGCGGCGCCAGCACCATCCACACCACGAGGCCGATAGCGCTCATCTTGGCCAACGTCTTGGCGAATTCCACCAGCGCGCGGGTGCCGAACAGGCGCGAGAAACCGCTGGCGGGCGAGAGCTTGGACCATTTGGGCGAAAGACGCGACCAGCTCATGACCGCGCGGCCCTGCAGGAATATCGTGCTCACCGCCGCGGCCATCAGCACCGCGAAGACCGGCAGCAGCGACACCATGGTATGCCACGCGACCCCGGTTGCGAGCCCCTGCGCGCCGTCCGGATCGAGGCTGAAATCCTCGGCATCGCCCCAGAGCCGCTTGAGCATGGTGCCCAGACTCTCGATCGCCGAGAGGCCGAGCCAGCCCGTCACCGCCAGCGCGCCGGCCATCATGGTGGCGTGGCGGACCTCTGGCGCAATGGCGACTTCGCCGCGTTTGCGGGCGTCGTCGAGCTTCTTCTGCGTAGGCTCGTGTGTGCGCTGGTCCTTGTCGAGGGCGTCATCGGCCATGTCAGAGGGTCCACCCGCTCTGCATGAACGTGGCCATGGCGTTGGCGAAAGCGGTGAGCATCGCCCCCAGCGTCATCGCCAGCACCGAGAGGCCGAGCAGCAGGTTCGCCGGCTGCATGATGAAGAACACCTGGATCGAGGGCGCCACCCGCGCCGCCAACCCCTGCCCCAGATTGAACAGCATGCCGTAGAGGATCAGCGGCGCGCACAGGCTCAGCCCCAGCGCCGTCGCCTGCCCCATGACCGCGACGGCAAGGTGCGCAAAGTCGGCCGCCGGGGGCATCCCGCCGACCGGGAAGCTGGCGTAGGACTTGAAGATCGAGGCGATCCACAAGTGATGCACGCCCGTCGAGAGGCACACCACGATCGCCGCGACACCGACGAACCGCGCCAGCAGCGGCACCTGCCCGCCCATCGCCGCATCGACCACCAGCGCGGAGGACAACCCCACCTGCTGCGAGGCCAGCGCTCCGGCAATGGCGGCGGCGCTGAACAGGATGCGCACGATCATGCCGAGCGCAAGGCCGATCATGACCTCGCCGATCACCAGCAGCGGCATCGACAGGCCGGACTGCAGCGCAGGCGTCACGTGCGGCTCCAGCATGCCGTACATCCCGAAGGTGAAGGCCAGCGCCATGACGAGGCGGATCTGCATCGGCAATCCGTCGTCAGAGAAGGCGGGCAGCAGCATGATGACGCTGCCGACGCGGCAGAACAGCAGCAGGAACGCCGCCGTATCGATCGGCAGGCGCAGCAGGGTCGCGAGGTCGATGGCGTTCATGCGGTCGTGCCCGCGCGGTACACCCAACTGGTCATTCCCGCGAAGGCGGGAACCCAGCTGGTGACATTGCGTGTTGCACCGGCATCAGTTGGGTCCCCGCCTTCGCGGGGATGACGGATCGGATTTTGATGCCCCAGCTCTCGCCTATGCGGGCTTCGATCAAGCACGATCTGCGGCCTAATGCGCGACGATGGCGTCGGCCACGCGGTCCATGAAATTGCTCAGGGCATGGCCGATCATCGGCAGGCTGAGCAGCATCACCACGCCCAGCACCAGCAGCTTGGGCACGAAAGTCAGCGTCATTTCCTGCACTTGCGTCAGCGCCTGCAGCAGACCGATGAGCACGCCGACGATCAGCGCGGCGATCAGCATCGGCCCGCAGATGGTCAGCATCAGCACCAGCGCGGCGCGGGCGAGTTCTATGGCGGCGTCGGGGGTCATGGGGCCATGATCATGGGGCTGTGTGGGCCTCCCATCCTTCGACAAGCTCAGGATGAGCGGAGTGAGCGGAGGATAGGCAAAAGGGTTCCGAGTAAAGGGCCAAAGCCCCCCGACCCCGCTCAAGCTGAGTGCTGAGCTTGTCGAAGCATCGAAGCCCCCCGGACAGGGCGCAACACCCGCTCATCCCTAGATCTGCATCTTCATGATGTCGGAGTAGGCCGAGACCACCCGGTCGCGCACCGCCACTACCGTATCGAGCGCGGTTTCCGCCGCGCCGATGGCGGTGACGACGTCGATCAGGTCGCCCTTGCCGCCGATCTGCTTGATGCTCTGCGTCTCGGCATTGCGCAGCGCGTCGCCGGTCTGCGAGACCATGCTCTCGACCATCGAGCCGAACCCACCGCCGCTCGGCGCGAGACCGCCGGAGGGCGCAAGGCCGCCACTCTTCTGTCCGGTATCGGACAGCGGATTGGTGGCCCGGGCCGCCCGGGCGTAAGCGGAAAGCCCGTCGAGGGAGCCGATCGACATTGCCTCGCCCTTACTTCAGCAGATCGACGGTGCGCATGGTCATGCCGCGCGCCGCCTCGATGGCGTTGAGGTTGGCCTCGTAGGACCGCTGCGCCGCCTTCATGTCGGCGGCCTCGATCAGCGGATTGACGTTGGGCTGCTCGACATACCCTTGCGCGTCGGCGACGGGATTGCCGGGCTGATAGATGCGACCGAAGGCACTCTTGTCCGCTTCGATAGACTTCACGGTAACTTGCGTGGCGCCGGTATTCCGATCGACCTCCGCTGCGAAACTGGCGACGCGGCGGCGATAGGGATCGCCCTCGGCCGTCGTGGCGATGGAGTCCGAATTGGCGAGGTTCTCGGCGATGACGCGCATCCGCAGCGCCTGCGCGCGCAGGCCCGATGCCGAGACGTCGATCGAATTGCCCAGTTCCGCCACACGTGGTCCCCAGATGCCCTTAACCACCTTATAGGCAACTTTTTCCTAGTGTCGCACTACTCCTATAAACTTTTCCCCTATAAAGCTGCCAGTGAAAGGAGACGCGCGGTGTCCGTCCTCGAAGGCATTCCCATCGACCTGCAGATCGTGCTGGGCTCCACCAGCATCCCGGTCCGCCAGGTGCTCAAGATGAGCCGCGGCGCGATGATCCAGCTCGACTGCGGGCAGGACGATCCGACGCGCCTCTACGTCAACGACCGCCTCGTCGCCGAGGGCCGCATCCTCGTCAACGGCGAGGCCATGTCGCTTGAAATCACCCGTGTGGTCCAGGCCGAGCGCTGAAAGGTGGACCTGTTCTCGCTTGTGCGCATGCTGGGTGCCCTTATGGTCGTGTTGGGTGCCCTTGTCTGCGCTTTGTGGGCGGTCAAGCGCTACGACCTGACCATGCCGCGCAAGTGGCTGGAAAAGCTGGGTAATACTGGTTCTGACAAGCGTTTGCAGGTGGTCGAGCGGCTTGCCGTGGACCAGCGCCGCTCGCTGGTGCTGCTGCGCCGTGACGATACCGAATTCAGCGTCCTGATCGGCCCGGAAGGGGTGACGGTGCTGGACAGCGCGGTCGCTCCGAAGGTGGTCGAGATTGTCAAACAAAATGATGAAAATCAGATATTTGATAAGGAACCGGAAGCACAGAAAGCCTCCTTCGCGGCCCGCATTCCAGTGCTCCCGGACGTCTGGTTCACGCAGGACGTGAAGACGGAACTGCACTGATGAGCGCCCCTGCCACCCCTGCCGGTTTCCCCGGGGAAACCGTGCTTCGGCGCATTCTGGCCGTTCTCGCGGTTCTGGTGGTGCTCGCCCTGCCCGTCGCGGCGATGGCCCAGAGTGCTGGCGCCGCAGGCGCAGCGAGCGCCCTGACCGGCGGCGGCACGATGTCGGGCCGGGTGCTGCAGCTGGTGATGGTGCTGACGGTGCTCAGCCTGGCGCCAGGCATCCTGATGACGATTACCTCGTTCACCCGCATCGTCGTGGCGCTCTCGCTGCTGCGCTCGGGGATGGGCGTGCAGGGCGTGCCGCCCAATCCGATCGTCATTTCGCTGGCGCTGTTCCTTAGCTTCTTCGTCATGGCGCCGACGTTCGACGCAGCGTGGAAGCAGGGGATGGGGCCCTACAACGCCGGGCAGATCAACGAAACCGAGGCCCTGTCCCGCGCCAGCAAGCCGTTCCACACCTTCATGCTGAAGCAAGTGCGCGACGACGACGTGAAGCTGTTCGTCAGCCTCTCGGGCAAAGTCCCGAAGAGCCGCGCGGAACTGCCGATGACGACGCTGATGCCCGCCTTCATGATCTCCGAACTGCGCCGCGCCTTCGAGATCGGCTTCCTGCTGCTGCTGCCGTTCCTGGTGATCGATCTTGCGGTGGCGGCGGTGCTGATGGCCATGGGCATGATGATGCTGCCGCCCGCGACGGTCTCGCTGCCGATGAAGATCATCTTCTTCGTGCTGGTCGATGGCTGGGCGCTGGTCGCGGGGTCTCTGGTGAAGAGTTTCGGGTAGCGCCTTGCCGCAAGGGGCTTCGACAAGCTCAGCCTGAGCGGGTTGAGGGCGTTTGTCTCCCTGCGCGCGCCCCACACTCCGCTCATCCTGAGCTTGTCGAAGGATGGGGTTCCAGCGCAGCCCCTACCCCGGCGACGCCTTCGTCACCGCCACGGAGCGTACCGCGTCCTTGCCGTAAACCTCCAGCGCGGCGTCCATCACCACCTTGCGGAAGGCATCGAGCCCCGGCAGCATCCCGTCCGGCCCGCTGGCCATCGGCGTGCGATAGGTCCGCAGGTTCACCGCGTTCATCAATAGCGGCAGCTTCGCGCCCACTTCCTCGGTCGTGCCCTGCGGCACCTCAAGCTGGATCTCGAAGGTTTCGTAGCCCGAAAGCCGCCCGTCGGCGAAGACCAGCGGCGCCAGCACTTCCACCGGCGGCACGAACTCGGTCGGGCCTTTGCCGGGCTTCTTCGCATGGCCCGTCACCAGTTGCGGCGCGAAGTGGAGCACGCCCCAGGCCCCCGCCCCGCCGACGCCGAGCCCCGCCACGGTGGCGAACAGGCCCATCACGATGCGCTTGATCATGCCGCCCTCCGCTCAGAACTTGAAGCTGGCGTCATGCGGCAGCGCGCCCGCCTCGGCCATGACGACGATGGTGATGCGGCGGTTCTCGGGGCGATCGGGCTGGTCGGGATAGACCGGCTCGGTGCCCGCCTTGCCGACGACCTCCGCAAAGCGGTCAGCCGGCAGCCCCGCCGCCACCAGCGCCGCCCGCGCGGCAAGGGCGCGATCAGCCGAAAGCTGCCAGTTTGCGTCGCTGTTCCCGCCCGCGCCATCGGTATGGCCCTCGATGGCGATGCGCGCGTCGATCCCGGCAAGCTGCTTCGCCGCCCGCGTCAGCAGCGCCCGCGCGAATTCGTTGAGCTGCGCGGTGCTGCCCTTGAACATCGAACGCTGCGCATTGTCGACGAGGTGGATACGCATCCCCTCGCGGCTCGGCCGCACGTCGACATTGGCGCGGCCCTGGCTGTCCATCGGCGGCTGCAGCGCGACCTGCATCTCTTGCGCCATGACGCGCAGCGAAGCCGCGGGCACTTCGGCCGTGCCCCCGCGCGCGGTGCCCACGGTCCCGGCCTCCGATGCGGGCTGCCCTTCAGGCTCTTCCTTGTCGCCCTGATTGTTGCGCCCGTGGCCGCCCGATCCCGGCTGCATGCCGGGGTCCTTGGTCAGCGTGGTCGCGGGGTTGGCCTTCTCGGAATCGGCGGAGAAGTATTCGGCAAGGCCCTTGAGCTGCACTTCGTCCGGATTGGCGAGCAGCCACAGCAGCATGAAGAAGGCCATCATCGCGGTCACGAAGTCGGCATAGGCGACCTTCCATGCGCCGCCATGGTGGCCGCCGCCGACCACCTTCTTGACCTTGCGGATGACGATGGGGCGCTTGTCGTTGCCCTTGGTGGCCATGGGTCAGCGCGCCTTAGGCCGGAGCGGCATTGAGCTGTTCCTTCACCGCCTCCAGCGCCGTCTCCATCTCCTGGAAGCTGGGAGCGTAGTTCGACGGCGTCATGCGGCGGGCCAGTTCGATGGCGATCTCGGTGGGCTGCTCCTGCGCGTGGCCGACGATGGCGGTCTTGACCAGCGTGTAGGGCTTGAAATCAGCGTCGATGATCTGCTGCAGCTTCTGCGCGATCGGGCCGACGAGGCAGTAGGCGAGCAGAACGCCGAGGAACGTGCCGACCAGCGCGCCGCCGATCATCGCGCCGAGGATCTCGGTGGGCTGGTCGATCGAGCTCATAGTCTTGATCACGCCCAGAACCGCCGCGACGATGCCGATCGCGGGCAGGCCGTCGGCCATCATCTGGATCGCGTGCTGGGGGCCGAGTTCCTCGTGGTGATGGCGCTCCATGTCGCCCTCCATCGCCTCGGCCAGCTGGTGCGGGTCCTCGAAGTTGACGGTCATCATGCGCAGGTAGTCGCAGATGAACTCGATCAGCTCGTGGTCCGCCAGCAGGCGCGGATAGCGGGAGAACAGCGCGCTTTCCTCCGGCCGGTCGAGATGCGGTTCGATGGCGTTGGCGCCGCCCTTGCGGAAAGTGGCGAGCAGCGCGAACAGCAGTGCGAGGAGGTCGCGGTAGTCCGCCTCCTTCCAGCGCTCGCCCTTGAACACGCGGGCGATGCCCTTGCCCGCCTTCTTCAGCGTGGTCATCGAATTGCCCAGCGCGAATGCGCCCAGCGCGGCTCCGCCGATCGCCATCATCTCATGCGGCAGGGCGTGGAAGATGACGCCCATGCTGCCGCCCGACATCAGGAAGCTGCCGAAGACGCACACCAGAATGACGACGAGGCCGACGATATTGAGCATGGAAATTTCCGAGAAAGCTATGCCCGCGAGAGACGGGACCTTTGCTGAATTATAGGACGCCGTGCTGCATCGCGGTGGTGGCTCGCGCATTTTTCGCAGGCGCGACCGGGCGACGGCCGGGCGTCCTATATGACTCGGGCGACGCTATTTGCCCCACCCCGCCCGGGAGCCCCGATGTCCGTTAACGCCTACGTCCGCGCCCGCAAGGTCGCCGAGACGCCCCGCAGCACCGAATTCCGGCTGATGACCGAGATCACCGCGCAGATGATCGCCGCGCGCGATGCCGGGTTTTCGGGCGTGCAACTGGCTCCCGCGCTTCACCGCAACCGCGAGGTCTGGGGCGCCTTCCGCACGCTGTGCATCGATTCCGCCAACGCCCTGCCCGACGAATTGCGCGCCGGGATCATCTCGCTGAGCCTGTGGGTGGACAAGTACACCTCGCAGGTCATCACCGGGCGCGAGAGCGTGGACGAACTGATCACCGTCAACCGCACCGTGATGGCCGGGCTGGCGAACGAGAACGGCGCGGTGCCGGTGGGGTGAGGACGTAGCGTGTGAGCACGATGCGCCCGATTGAAATACGTCCCCCTCAATCCCTGTGAAGTCATCCCCGCGAAGGCGGGGACCCAACTGATGCCGGTGCAACAGGCACCTTCGGGAGATAGGCTCTCGCTTTTGCGGGAATGACGATGATGGAGTCAGGTGCCTTCGCCGGCATCGTGACGCTCAGTGCGCTGCGACCATCGCCTCGCGGTATTCGGCCATGAGCGCGAAGCGCGGGTCGGCGACGGCGAGGTCGCCCATCGTCTTGGCGGCGCGCTTGGCGATCTGGCGCATGCGTTCGCGGGCAGTCTCGTCCTCGCAACCATCGAGCGCCGAAGTCTCGAACAGGCGGCCCTCAACGACCTGGCGGTTGTGCTGGAGGCGCTGTTCCAGCTCTCCGACCTCTCCGGTATCGAGCACCGGACGGCGCTGCGCCACCGCCCCGGCGGCGCGCTCGGCGCGAGTCAGCTTGCGGGGCTGGGCGCGGCGGCGGATGCGGTCGAGCCCGGAATTGCGCATGTGCTCGACATAGCTGTCGGTCAGCGCGCTCATCGCCGAATGGGCGAGGTAGTCGCTGGCCCCGGCCTCGGTGCGGCCGAGCGCATCCTCGTCGGCGATAGCCGCCAGGATCGACAGCCCCTCCCCGTCCTCGCCCCCGGTGATGGCGTCGAGCGAGACGGTGGTGGCTTCCACCTTGCGCGCGGAGGGGCGCTGGTCGGTCATGACGCGGAAGCGCAGGCTCTGCAGTTCGCCGCGGATCTGCCAGTTCACGAACGTGGTGAACTGCGCCTTCTCCGGCTCGTAAGCCAGGATCGCGCGGTGGACGGCGATCGCGCAGCACTGCTCCGCATCGTCCCAGTGGCCGACGAGGCCATACTGGCGGATGAAATGGCGAATGCGCGGCGCGATCAGCTTGAGGATGCAGGCGAAAGCGCGGTCCACCTCGGCCCGCTGCCGCCGGGTCTGCTCGGTGCCTTCCGGCGGCGTATTGGCGCTGACCGCAGCAACCGCAGCCTCAAGCGCGACAGTGATCTTCGACATGGCGAACCCCGATGGCACGCGCAGCCCCTTGCAACGCATCCATGGGCTCGGAATCTATTCCTATAAATTGGGAACCAACAATCCTATACGAGAGTTATCCACTGATGCGGCAAATTTTGCCGCGCAGATGGAGCGATTTTCCTAGTCGTCGTCCCGGACTTGATCCGGCACAGCTGGCCGAGAACGGCCTATCTTGCCGCGCGCGCAGCCCGGCCTCGCCTAAAGACAGCCACCGGTCCCGGATCAAGTCCGGGACGAAGCAATTGATATAGGATCAGGCAAATCTTTCCGGCCGGACATGTTTGCCGACATAGTCCATCAGCCACGAACGGTGCGCCGCGACCGCACTTCCGGCCTGTGCGATCCGCCGTTCCGCCGCCGCCGAACCGACTTGCGCGCCCAGCAACTTGCGCGCGCGGTCGGGTGAGAGGCCGCCCGCAAGAAACCGCTTCGCATCGCCGACGCCGAGGTGATGGCCAAGGTACGCCGCCTGCGCGACCTCGGTGGTGCCCGCACCGATCGTCGCGCCCGAGCGGCGCAGCGCCGCGACATTGGCGCTGGCATAGTCGGCGACCGCCTCGATCGAGGCGCGCGGATCGTAGCGCAGCGCCAGCAGCGCGCCCCGGCTCTCGGCCTTGACCTGCCCGCGTGCGTCGAGCCAGCCGTTGGCCTCGGCCGTGCTGTTGAGCCAGGTGCCGGAGCGCTCCGCCTCGCCTTCCCACGTCCCGTTGAGGAACTGGCCGAGCCCCGCCGCGCTCGAACGCGGGTTACGCGAATAGGGCTGCCAAGTCCCGCCCGCGCCCTTGGCCGCCTCGGCATCGACGATCGCCGCCAGCGCGGAGGCCGGAAGCCCGGTCCGCTCCGCCGCCGCATCGAGCATCCCGGCATAGCGCGCATTCGGGCCGCCGCCCATGGCGGACACCGCATCGCCGCTCGTCTCGGCCGGAGCCTCGGCCTGCGGCACAGCGGCCGTGTCCAGCGCCGCCTTCGAGTCCGGATCGAGGATCGCCAGCAACCGGTCGAGCCCGATCGGATCGCTCTGGCTGATGGCGGTAATGGAGGACTTGCCCTCGCCTTCCGTCTCTTCCGTCGAGCCCAGCGCCGCGCGCCACAGACGGCCGGACATCTCCGAACGCGCCGTGTCATAGATCAACCGCGCCTTCTGCGACGCCGACAGATTCGCTGCCGTCAGGTTCGAAGAGGCGGTCTTGTCGATCATCGCGCGCGCAGGGTCCGCAGGAAGGCGGCGGCGCTGATGTCGTCGGTGGCGGACTGCTCGGCCGCAGCCTCGCTGCGCAGGGCTTCGGCGCGGTAATCGTCGGCGGCATTCTCGATCCCGCGCAGGACGCCGTAGGCGTCCACGGCGACTTCGCGCAGGGCATCGAGGCGCGCCTGCAGCTGCGTCTCGCGGGCCGAAAGCGCCTGCCGCTCGCCGCGCATGCGCCGCTGCCAGCCCGGCGAGACGAGGGTGAGATCGGTGGCGGCAAGGTCCGCCTCGCGCACCAGCGCAGCGGCGACGCGCATCCGCTCCTGCTCGACCGCGCCCAAGGCGCCCGCCTCGGTGCGGATGGCGCTGCTCACTTCGTCCAGTTCGCGCTGCCGCACGCGCAATGCGGCGTCATAGGGCGTTTTCATGAATTTCCTCCAGAATACCCAAGAGCGCCGCGAAGTCCTCGGCGGCGAAGCTGCGGATGCGCTTGTCCTGGTTGAGCAGCGCCTCGATGCGCGGGGCGAGAGCGACGGCGCGGTCCACTTCGGCATTGGCCCCGGCGCGATAGGCGCCGAGGCGCACCATCTCCTCCATGTCCTTCCACGTCGCCAGTTCGGCGCGCGCGGCAAGGCGGGTGGCGTTGTCCTGCGGTTCCAGACACTGCGGCAAAGTGCGCGAGACCGAACGCAGCACATCGATGGCGGGATAGCGCCCGCGCTCGGCAATCTTGCGGGTGATGACGACGTGGCCGTCGAGGATGCCGCGCACCGCGTCGGCGACCGGCTCGTTGTGGTCGTCGCCGTCGACCAGTACGGTGAACAGCCCCGTGATCGCCCCCTGCCCCGGAGTTCCCGGCCCGGCGCGCTCCAGCAGGCGCGGAAGTTCGGCGAAGACGGTGGGGGTATAGCCCTTGGTCGCGGGCGGCTCGCCTGCCGCAAGGCCGATCTCGCGCTGGGCCATGGCGAAGCGGGTGACCGAGTCCATCAGGCACAGCACGTCGAGCCCTTCGTCGCGGAAATGCTCGGCGACGGCGAGCGTGGTCCAGGCGGCCTGCCGGCGCAGCAGCGCGGGCTCGTCCGAGGTGGCGACGACGACGACGCTGCGCGCCAGCCCCTCCTCGCCAAGGTCATCCTGGATGAATTCCTGCACTTCGCGGCCGCGCTCGCCGATGAGGCCGATGACGGCGACGTCGCACTCGGTCCAGCGCGCCAGCATGGACAGGAGCGTGGACTTGCCCACGCCCGAGCCCGCGAAAAGGCCGAGGCGCTGGCCCCGGCACAACGGCGCGAAAAGGTCCAGCGCGCGCACCCCGGTCTCGATCCGCGCACCGACGCGGGCGCGCGCGGATGCGGGCGGCGGCGCGGACTTTATGCGGCGCTGCTCGCGTCCTTGCGGCAGCGGACCCTTGCCGTCCACCGGGCGGCCGAGCCCGTCCACCACCCGGCCCAGCCAGCCCGAGGAGACACGCAGGCCCAGTTGCCCGGCGGACAAGTCCGCACGCGATCCGGAAGCGATGCCCTCTGGCTCGTTGAAGGGCATGCAGTGGGCGATGCCGTGGTCGAGGCCCACCACTTCCGCCTCGATCGCCCCCACGGGAGAGCGCAAGGTTATCCGCGAGCCGATCCGCGCGGCCCCGGCCAGCCCGTCCACCTCGATCAGCGCACCGCGCACCGCGACGACCCGGCCATACCGCTGGTCGGGCGCAAGCATGCGCAGGCCGGAAGCGGCGGCGGCTAGGGGCATGGCCTCAAGACCGTGCCCCGACCATCAACCTTCCCTCCGTTCGTCATTGCGAGCGCAGCGAAGCAATCCAGGGCGGTGTTAAGCTGCCCTGGATTGCTTCGCTGCGCTCGCAATGACGAGGTTGGGGGTGGCATTGCGCGCTCAGTCGGCTGCGGGCGCCAAGCGGGCCAGCGCCTCGGCTTCGTAGGCGATCAGCCAGCGGCAGTCGGAAAGCGCCTGGTAGAACTGGCCGACCGAGACCTTGTTGGCGAAGGCGACACAGACCGCCTTCGCCTCCGGCGCCTGCAGCGCGCCGAGCAGGACTTCGAGCTTCTCCAGCAAGGTCTGCTGGTGGCGTTCGAGATCGGCCGGGTCGATATAGGCCATCATGCACGCGAAATAGAGCTGCTTAGCCGGCGAGGTCGCATCCTGCGGCTTCATGACGTCGCGCCCGCGCAGGATCGTGGCGTCGTTTTCCAGCACGAGATCGGTGCGACCGACCGCGCGCAGAACCGCGCCGTTCACGATGACCGGCTCGCCGTTGCGAAGCGAAATACGAAGCGTCATGTCCCAGAATGTCCCAGTTAGACCGCCATTATAGGATGGTTTGGGGGTGATCCGGTCATGGCAGGCAATTTTTGCCGGGGTCGCGCATGCCCACCGCGCTGCGACTAGGGCCTGCGGCCCAAGTCTCGCTGCCCCTCCCACAAGCGGGCGGGGCAAACCATGTCAGCCCGCCCGCTTGCGGAAGGGCCGGGAGGCTTGAGAGCGAAGCGAACTAGCCGGACGGGGTGGGCGCCGTTTCGAGCATCCGCGAATTTTTCCCGCGCCCAAAACCACTCCTCCCCAATTCATCCTACAATGCCTGTGTCCGGTGCGTGGGTGCGCAGCCCCGCGACGCCAATATTGCCGCATGGACGGCACAGGAGACATGCAATGAGCCTCTATTCCGCTCTCTATGCCGGCGTTTCGGGCCTCAGCGCGCAGTCGAGCGCGATGGCGACCGTCGCGGACAACATCACCAACGTGAACACCATCGGTTACAAGGGCACTTCGGCGCAATTCCAGTCGCTCGTCACCGGCGGCAGCCTGACCTCCAGCTATTCGGCCGGCGGCGTCGCGGCGACGCCCAAGGCGCTGATCTCCAAGCAGGGCCTGCTGCAGGCCTCGTCGAGCCTCACCGACATCGGCATCGACGGCTCGGGCTTCTTCGTCGTGCGCTCCAGCGCCGACGCGAACGGCGCGATCGCCTATACCCGCGCCGGGTCGTTCACCACCGACAGCTCGGGCTATCTGCGCAACACCGCAGGCTACTACCTGATGGGCTGGCCGCTCGATACCTCGGGCAACTACGTCAACAACGGCAGCATGGACTCGCTGCAGCCGATCCGTCCGACCGCGCTGACCGGCGCTGCAGCGCCGACGACGTCGATCCAGCTGCGCGCGAACCTCGATTCCACGGCCGAGGCAGTGACCGGCTACGTCTCGGGCAGCATGGCGAACGGCACGACGACGCCGCAGTTCGCCCGCTCGATCCAGGTCTACGATTCGCAGGGCACCGCACACACCCTGACGATGAACTTCGTCAAGACCGGCGCGAACACCTGGCAAGCCGAGATCACCGGCAATTCCGCCGACATCGGCAAATTCAACGGCACCGACATCACCGCCCCGGCCGACGGCGCCGAAGGATCGCAGGTCCTGCTCGCCAGCGCCACCGTCAGCTTCAACGCCGACGGCAGCCTCAAGCTGACGACGCGCGATGGCCAGACCACCCCGGACCCGCTGTTCCAACCGCTCGACATCCAGTGGCGCAACCAGGCCGATTCCGAGCCGATCACGCTCGACCTCGGCGCGAACGGGCAGCTCAACGGCCTGACCCAGTTCGGCAGCACGTCCGCCCTGCTCTCCTCGACCATCGACGGCGGTATGCTGGGCACGGTGTCGTCGGTGAGCATCTCGGACACCGGCGTCGTCAGCGCAGTGTTCGACGACGGCACCTCGCGCCCGATCTACCAGCTGCCGATCGCCACCTTCCAGAACCCGGACGGCCTGACCCGCATCAGCGGCAATGCCTACATCGTCTCGCAGCAGTCGGGCAACGCGGCGATCAACGAGCCGGGCACCGTGGGCGGCGGCACCCTGTCGGCCAGCATGCTCGAAGCGTCCAACGTCGATCTGGCGGCGGAGTTCTCGAACATGATCCTGTTCCAGCGCGCCTACAGCGCCTCGTCCAAGATCATCACCACGGTCGACGACATGCTGCAGGAAGTGAGCAACCTGAAGCGCTGACGCCCTCGCTGTCCGGCTAGCCCGTGTCCATCAACTCGATCCTCAGCTCCGCGATCTCGGGGCTCTCCGCCTCGCAGGCGGGGATGCAGGTCGTCTCGACCAACATCGCCAATGTCGGCACCGTCGGCTATGCGCGCCAGACGGTGTCGCAGAGCGCATCGGTGGCGGCGGGCCAGGTCAATGGCGTGGTGGTGGGCGAGCCTTCGCGCGTGGCCGACAAGTTCCTCGAGAACGCGGTCTACAAGCGCGCGGGCACCGCCGGGCGGGCGGAAGCGGCGGCCAATTACCTCGACCGGCTGCAATCGCTGCTGGGCTCGCCCAGTTCGGCCAGCGGACTGACCGCGCGGCTTTCGGCGATCGCCAGCTCGGTCTCGCAGGTCACCGGTCTGCAGGGCTCGGCGGAGTCCGTCGCGCTGTTCACCGGCAACGTCGATGACACGATCGACACCCTGCAGGGCCTCCAGTCCGACGTCACCAACTTGCGCGCCGACGTGGAAAGCGAGGTCTCCGACACCGTCGACCGCGTGAACGTGCTGCTGCAGAAGATCCACGGCCTCAACGCCGACGTCTCGCGCCTGCAGGGCCTCGGCCTCAGCACTTCCGGCCCGGCAGACGAGCGGATGAGCGCGCTGCAGGAACTGAGCGGCCTCGTCGAAGTGAGCGTGCGCGAACAGCCCGATGGGCGTGTCACGATCGACACCGCATCGGGGCAGGTCCTGCTCGACAAGCGTCTGCGCCAGCTGAGCTATGCGGACCAGGGCGCCACCACGGCGCAGACCAGCTATTCGGCCATCGATATCCGCTTCGCCAGCGACAACGGCACGATGCAGGCGTCCACCGGCGAGACGATCGCATCCACCGCCGTCGGCGGCAAGCTCGGCGGCCTGCTCGACATGCGCGACCGCGTGCTGCCGGGCTTTTCCGAGCAGCTCGGCCAGCTGTTCACCGGTCTTGCCCAGACATTGAACGCGGTGTCGAACGCGGGCACCACCCTGCCCGCGCCTCAGACCCTGACCGGGCAGGCCAACGGCCTTGTCGGCTCCGACCGCCTCGGCTTCACCGGCAAGGCGACGTTCGCGGTCGTGTCGAGCGACGGGACGATGGTGGCCAAGACCACCGTGGACTTCGGCGCGCTTCCCGCAAACGCTACGGTGGACGACGCGGTCGCCGCGATCAACGCCGGGCTCTCGCCTGCCGCCACCGCCAGCTTCAAGGACGGCGTGCTGTCGATCAGCGCCGCTTCCAGCGCCAACGGCGTGGCCATCGCACAGGACGCAGAAGCGCCTAGCGACCGCGCGGGCGTCGGGTTCTCGCAGTTTTTCGGGCTCAACAACCTTGTTCGCTCGGGCACCAGCGGGCTCGTTCCTTCGGGCTTCACCGCCAGCGACCCGACCGGCTTCACTGCAGGCGAAACGACCAGGCTGGTCCTGCGCGATTCCTCGGGCAAGATCCTCACCAGCCAGACCCTGACCGCTGCTGATGGCGACACCTGGGGCGACGTCATCTCCCAGCTCAACGGCGGCGATCTGGCGAAATACGGCAGCTTCGCGCTCGACGACACCGGCCGTGTCGCCTTCACACCCAAGGTCGGCAATTCCGGCGCGACGATCGAAGTGCCGGTGGACAGCACCGACCGCTACGGCACCGGCTTGTCGTTCTCGGCACTTTCGGGCCTGACCGGCGCAGCGAGCGGGCTGTCCACCGCGCAAGTCTCGGCCGACATGCTGAACGACACCTCGCGCGTACCGCTGGCCCAGCTGCAGACGGGCGCGGCAGTGGGCGAGAAGGCAATCGGCGCGGGCGACATCCGCAATGCCACCGCCTTCGTCGATGCCCTCGCGGGGTCGGCGAATTTCGGCAAGGACGGCAAGGCCACCGTCACCGCCTTCGCCAACCGCCTGCTGGGCAACGTCGGCGCGCAGGCCGCTCTGGCGAAGACCACTTACGACGACGCCTCCGCCCGCCTGACCGATGCTGCGACGCGGCGCGATTCCTACTCCGGCGTCAATATCGACGAGGAACTGGCGCAAATGGTCGTGCTGCAGAACAGCTATTCCGCCGCCGCGCGGGTGATTAGCACCGCCTCGCAGATGTACGACGCCCTGCTCAACATGGTGTGATCCGATGACCCGCGTAGCCACCATTCCCCTCCAGCAGACCCTCTCCAGCGCCATCCAGCGCTCCCAGCAGAGCCTCGCCACCAGCCAGCTGCAACTGGCCACCGAGAAGAAGGTCAACGACTACGCCGGGCTCGGCCTCGATGCGGTTCGCACGCTGTCGGCCAAGTCGATGCTGGCGACGCAGGAGACCTACAAGACCAACATCAGCCGCGTCTCCACCACGCTCTCGCTCTATCAGGCGAACATCGAGGCAGTGGACAGCTCCATGAGCAGCCTGCGCGACGAACTGTTCAGCGCCGTCGGCACCGGCAATTCGCCGGGCCTGCAGGACATCATCAAGGACGCCTTCGGCGACTTGCGCAACGCGCTCAACGCCAAGGAGGCGGGCGTGCCGCTGTTCGCCGGATCGCAGACCGCGAGCACGCCGTTCGCACCGACTTCGCTCGACGATCTGGCGAACTACGATCCCACCACAGCCTTCACCAACGATTCCGTGCGCCTCTCCACCCGCGCGGGCGACGGGCTCGACGTGGACTACGGCATCGGCGCCAGCGACATCGGCAGCTCGCTGATCCCCGCCTTCCAGGCCCTCGCAGCCGCCGGTCCCTTCGGCGACACGCTGACCGGGGAACAGACACAGGCGATCAACGACGCGCTCGGCCTGCTCGACAAGGGGATCACGCAAGTCCAGTCGGCCAACGCGCGCAACGGCCGGATGCAGGCCAAGGTCGAGACCCTGAGCACCCGCGCCGACGACCGCGTGACGCTGCTGACGAACGTGATCGGTTCGGTGGAGGACGCAGACCTCGGGCAGGTGGCGATCGACATCTCGCAGCGGCAGACGATCCTGCAGGCGAGTTATTCGGTGTTCTCGCAATTGAACTCGATGTCGTTGGTGAACTTCCTCGGTTGATTTTCGCAGGGGTTTACCACCCCTGCACCCGGTATACCGTCGAGATCACGCGCGCAGCTTCGTCAGGCGCACTTGGCGAGGTAGCTGCTTAATATATATTACTTTTCGTCATCCCCGCGAAGGCGGGGATGACGATGGAGGCCTGCGGCGCAATGTAGGATTGAACCTGCTGCACGCGCAACGACGGCAGTACGGGGGTCTGGGGCGCCAAAGCTCTCTGGGTCCCTAGGACTCACTTCTTCCCCGCTTCCAGCAAATCCGCAAAATCCCCTGCCGGACTGGCCGAGGGAATAGCCGCCATGGCCTGCGCCAGCTTCCCCGGATCGACCGCCCCGGCAGTCCCGGTCAGCATCTCGAACACCGGCGCCGACGACAGCCCCTTGAACGCCCCCGCATAGCGCGCGTGGAGTCCGGAAAGCGCGTCCTCCCGCCCCAGCATCGCCTGCGAGATCGCATGGCGCAGCACTTGCGCCTGCGCCACCGGATCGAGAACACGCCCCTTCGGTAGAGCGCCCGCCGAGAACGCCGCATAGCGTGCCCAGTCGCGCCGCTGCCAAAGGATTTCCGCCTGCAGCGCCGAGGTTCCGGGCAAGTCCTGCAGCACTGCCAGAGCCTCGTCGGCACGGCCGACTTGCGTGAGGGCAGCCGCCTCGACGCGCTTGCGTTCGGCGATCATCGCGTCGGGCAGGCCGGGATCGTCGGTTTCGCGCAAGGTGCGCAAAGCCCGCCCGGGCCTGCCGGCAAGGATGTAGAGCCCCGCCACCCGCGCCGAAAGCGGCCCGCGGGCAAGGTCTCCGGCACGCTGCGTCAGCTGGTAGGAAAGGAGGTCCGCCGCACGCTCGTAGAGGCCCGCCTGCTGCAGCCGCGCGGCAAGCTGGCTCGCCATGAGGTCGCCCTCGGCGCCGTTCGGGGCGAGGTCGCGATAATCCCAGTAGAGCCCGGCCGCCTTATCCAGCGGCAGCTTGCGGGCGGGGTCAAGCGCGGCCGTCAGCTTCGCGCGCAGGCCGGGCAGGAACTCCGGCCCGAGGTCGGCGACATCGTGGAAGCGCACCAGCGCCGCTCCGGCGGACAGCGTCCCGGACAAGTCGCCGCGCGCGTCGGCAAGGCGGTAGGACAGGCGCAGCGCGCGTTCCTCGATACCGTCGCCGCGCCAGGAATAACGGATGGCGTCGACTTCCTTCAGCGCCGCCCCGGGGCGGATCGCGCCCCGGGCAACGTCGCCCTCCAGCTTGCTGAGGCGGGCGTCCATGCGCTCGACCGGGTCGCCGGACTGCACGACGCGGGCGAAGCGCAGGCGGGCTTCGTCGGCGTGGCCCAGCGCCTGCTGCGCACGGGCGCGCAGCAGGTTGGCGGCGGGTTCGCGGTCGGGGAGCCAGGAAAGCCAGTGCAGCGCCTTGTCCGGCGCACCGCCCTCCACACCCGCGCGCGCGGCGGCGAGGACGAACGGCGCGCCGCGTGGGCTGGCGAGTGCGGGTCCGGCGCAGTCCAGCTGCGCCAGCGCCTGCTCGGCAAGGCCCTCCTGCGCCAGCGCGCGCAGGCGCCACAGGCATGCCTCGGGATTGGCGCGAAGGCCCGGCATGTCGAGTTCGGCCATCGCATCCTCGGAGCGGCCGAGCTGCGTCAACGCCGCGCCGTGGGCCAGCCTCCACGCATCGACCATGCCGAGGTCGGGGTCGTCCTGCCGCATGACTTCCAGTACGCCCAGCGCTTCCGGCCCGCGCTCGGCGGCGATCAGGCTTCGAGCATAGTCCCAGCGCACCGCCTGCCGCTGCGGGTTCGGCGCGGTGGAGAGGCGGCGCCATGCCTCGGCCTCGGCCAGCGGGGTCCAGGCACCGACACCGGTAAGCGGCGGGCGCTGCGCCAGTTCGGCCGCGAAGCCCGGCAGCCGCGCACCCACGCCGGGGTCGAGCGTACCGTAGGGCAGCGGCGGCGCGCCGGTCGTACCGCACAACAGCGAGGCGCCCAGCACCAGCGCCGCGCCCGGCAGCAGCCGCATGCGCCTCACAGCGATTCCGCCGATGCAATGCCCGAGATCACCAGCAAGGCCCCGCCGATCGCACAGCCGACGAGGAACAGCACCAGCGCGCCGAACACCCACAAGAGGCTCCCGCCCTGCCGGGTCGGAGCCGCGAGCACAGCGGCAGCCACCGCCTCGGCGTCCTCATCCGGCCGATCGCCGCGACGGCGCCCCGGATTAACGCCGGGATTTTCCTGTGCGGACGCACCCTCGCCCTGGTTCGCGGATACCACGCGGACCTTGGCTGGACGCCGATCGCTGCTCATCTCAACGGGACTCCTCGAATTTCATCCTATTATAGAGGCGTCGCCCGCCCACCGGAGTTCGCATGCCCCGCTTCCGTTTCTTTGTTCCGGCCCTGCTGCTCTGCGCGGCACCGGCGTTCGCCGCGAACACCGATCCGCGCAAGGCGGTGGAACTGCCGCCGCCCGATCCCACGTTCCTGGCGATGGAGCAGATCGACGCGCCGATCGTCGATGGCGGCCGGGTGGACGGGGTGCTCCACGTCTCGATCACGCTGCAGGCGAAGACCGCCGACGATGCCGCCGCGCTCGGCAAGCGGATGCCGGAACTGCGTGCCGCAGCGCTCCCCGCCGCGATCGAGTTCGCCCGCCTGCGCGCCTCGCGCTTCGCGCCGGTGGATGTGGAACGTCTGGCGGGGATGATCGCGCCGTCAGTGAAGCAGGTGGACCCGGCCATCGACAAGGTCCTGATCGTGAAGGTTTCCGCGACGGAGCGGTGAGGTCGGGAACCGCTACTGCCCCATTCGTCATTGCGAGCGCAGCGAAGCAATTCAGGGCCGCGCAAATCGCCCTGGATTGCTTCGCTGCGCTCGCAATGACGAGGGGTGGGGTTACTTCCCCGCCTTCGCCACCGCAGGCACCACCTTGCGCCCGGCCAGCGCCATCGACAGCGCCACGGCGCCCTGCGGCGACATGTTCGCCATGATCTGCGCCGTCGCGCGTTCGCGCATGCGGGTGGCAACTTCGCGCTGGACCTCGATATCGAGCTTCTCGAAGATCGGCCCGGCCCGGTTCGGCTTCATCGTCTGGTAGATCCGCGCGAGGTTGTCGTAAGGCACCGAGGGCGCCCCTGCTCCGCCCCCTGCACCGCCTTGGGCCCCAGCCTTCGCGGCGGCGGCCTGTTGTTCCTGCTGCTGGCGCACCTGTCCCGCAAGCCGCGCCTCGCTGGCCTTCACCGCCTGCTCGCGCATTTCCAGCCTGCGCTTCTCGGCGGCCGAAGTGCTGTCCCGCCGCGCTGCCGAATCCTGCAGCGAGGCCCCGAGGCGGCTCGTCGGCGCGCCGCCGGCAATGTCCGCCGAAGCGGCAAAGGCGATGGCATTCGCCACCGCCGCCGCCGCCGCGACGCCCAGCATCAACCGGGTTGGCTTGGTCAAAGCCCTGATCATGCCACGCGCCCAGTCATGCTACCCGATTGCCGCGCTTCGAGGTCAGGTCGAACACGATGCGGCTGAGTTCGCGCGCCTCGTCCGCCACCGGCGCGGGCGCAGGCGCTGCGGGCCGCGTCTCCGCCTCGGCACGCAGCACCGCGTCGGCCTCGTCGCGCCAGCGCGCGGTACGACGACGCACGCCCGCCTCGGCCGCGCGCGCCTTGTCAGCGGCATCGACGATGCGCTCCGCCACCGAGTTGCCCACGCCGACCATTACCGAAAGCTCGTCACGCAACTCGCGCGAGGCTTGCAGAATCTCGCCCTGCGCCGCCGCGTCGGTGGAGAGCACGCGCTTCAGCTCCGCCAGCACCAGACGCGCCTGATGCGTGGCGTTGTCCAGCTTCTCCACCGCCTGATCGAGGTGGCCGTCGCGCAGCGCCCGGATGCGGCGGTCCATGCGGATCGCCTGCACCATGACCACAAGGCACATCAGCACGAGAGCGAGGTTGATCCCGGTAGCAAGCGTCATTTCGGATACCCCTTGGCGATGTCGGTGGCCATGCGGATGGCGATGTTGCTGGAACGCTGGCCGATGTGCGCGCGGCCCAGCGGCACCCCGCCGCAATGGACCTGCAGCGCGTCGTCCGGGCTGTTGCTGAGCGAGATGGTATCGCCCACCTTCAGCCCCCGCACGTCGCGCAGGGGCATCATCTTCTCGCCCAGCACCACGTCGACGACGACTTGCGTGTTGTAGAGTTCGCTCGCCATGTGGTCGGCCCAGATGCGGTCGCGGCCCGCCTTCTCGCCCATGAAGCGCTGCAGCAGCTTCTCGCGCACCGGCTCCAGCGTGGCATAGGGCAGCAGCACCGAGAACACCCCGCCGCGCCCTTCCATGTTGACCGAATAAGTCGCGACGGCGGCGACGTTGCTCGGCTCGGCGATGGCGGCGAAGCGCGGGCTCAGTTCCATGCGCTCCAGCCCCATGGCGACCGGTGCGATCTCCTCGAAGGCGCTGGCGAAGTCGTCCAGCGCCATCTGCACCACGCGCGAGACGAGGCTGGATTCGATGGTCGTAAAGGTCCGCCCCTCCGGCGGCAGCGAGCGCGTGCCGCCCCGCCCGCCGAGCAGCGCATCGACGATGCCGTAGATCAACCCAGCGTCCACCGTGACGACGCCGTAGCTTTCCCAGGGCTTGACCTGGAACACGCCGAACATCGCGGGCAGCGCGATGTTGTCCATGAAATCGCCGAAGCGGACCGAGGTGATCCGCTCCAGGTTCACTTCGATCGCGTCGGAGGTGAGGTTGCGCATCGAGGTTGCGAAGATCCGCACCATGCGCTCGCACACCACCTCGAGCATCGGCAGTCGCTCGTGGTTGATGACGTTGGATTCAAGGACTGCCTTCAGGCCCTTGCGCGGAACCGCCTCGCCATCGACGGCGGCGAGCCTGATGGGGTCGTCGCTCACTGCTGGATCAGGTCCTGAATGAGGATGTCGCGCACCATGCCCTTGCCGAGCGCCTCGGTGGAGCGGCGGATCATCTCCTCCTTTATGCGGAACACGGCGGCCGAACCGTTGAGGTCCTCGGGCCGCAGTTCGCGCAGGAAAGGCTGCAGCGCATCGAGGATCACCGGCAGGCGCGCCTTGACCGCGTCGGTCTTGCCGTCTGCGGCGACGACGACGAAGCGCAGCTTGACGAACTTGGCCTGAGCCCCGCCGCCACGCAGGTTCACCATCATCGGCGCGACTTCGATGTACGAGGCGGACGGATCGGCGTCGGCCGAGTGACCGCCCTCCCCGCCTTCTTCCGGCGCCGCCTCGGCCTGCTTCTCCTCGGCGTGATCGGGGCTGCCCTTCTGCATGTACCAGTAGACGCCGCCCGCGCCCGCCAGCATGCCGACCGCGACGACGGCGATCGCGATCAGGCGGACCTTGCCGCCCTTCTTCGCTCCGGCCTCATCGACCCCCGCCTTTTCGACCGACGTATCGTCGGTCTTTTCGTCGCTCACGTTCCGCGTACCCCGTTCGAAAATTCCCGCTTGCTTGTCCATGTGCGTCCGCGCGCGCGGTTTCAATCCTATATAGGGGATTAAGAGCCCTTTCCGGGTTCGCCCAAGATTTTTGCGAAAAGGTCCGCCGATGGACGTTTCTTCCTTCGTCCTCCTCAGCCACGAGCAGGCCCTGCGCCGCCAGCTGGACGTGGCCGCGAACAACATGGCGAACGTTTCGACCGCGGGATACAAGCGCGAGCAGGCGGTGTTCCACGAATATGTCGAGAACGCGCAGGAAGCCCCGGTGCAGGACGCGCGGAAAACCTCCTACGTGCTCGATTACGGGCAGGTCCACGACATCGCCCAGGGCGCGTTCCAGTCCACCGGCAACCCGCTCGACGTGATGATCGAGGGGCGGGGCTATCTCAACGTCGAGATGCCCGACGGCTCCACCGGCTACACCCGCGCGGGCTTCGTGAAAGTGCTGGAAAGCGGCGAGCTGGCGACCTCCGGCGGCCAGCGCCTGCTCGACGAGAACGGCCGCCCGATCGCCATTCCCGCCGACCAGCTGGCGCAAGTCTCAATCACCGCCGACGGCACCGTCATGGCGGGCCAGGACCCGGTCGGCCGCCTCGCGGTGACGGGCTTCGCCGACGAGAACATGCTCGAGGCGCGCGGCGACGGCGTCCTCACCGGCAGCGGCGGCACCGTGATGACCGCCGCCCAGACCCGCTTGCGCAGCGGCGGCGTCGAGGCCTCCAACGTCGAGCCGATTTCCGAGACCACCCGCATGGTCGAGGTGCTGCGCTCCTATCAGGTCAGCCAGCGCCTTTCGGCCGACCTTTCCGACATGCGCCGCAAGGCCATCGACCGCCTCAGCAGGATCGGCTGATCGATGCCACTGCCCGCGCAAAACCCTGTCCGTCATTCCAGCCCGACCGCGCCGCTCTAAGTCCGAAGGAAACCGCCCATGCGTTCGCTCTCCATCGCCTCGACCGGCATGCTGGCCCAGCAAACCAACGTCGACGTCATCTCGAACAACATCGCCAACATGAACACCACCGGCTTCAAGCGGCAGCGGGCGGAATTCCAGGATCTGCTCTACCAGCAGGAAACCCGCCCCGGCGCCTCGACCAGCTCGGACGGGACCAAGGTGCCTACCGGCATCCAGATCGGCGCGGGCGTGAAGACCGGCGGCGTCTATCGCATCACCGAGCAGGGCGCACTGACCAGCACCGGCAACCAGTACGACATGGCCATCGACGGCGAGGGCTATTTCCAGGTCATGCTGCCTTCGGGCGACCTCGCCTATACCCGCGCGGGCTCGTTCCAGCTGTCCGATCAGGGCGAGCTGGTGACCACCGACGGCTACCGCGTGCAGCCCGACATCACCATCCCGCAGGGCGCGGTGGCGGTCTCGGTCTCCAAGACCGGCGAGGTGCAGGTGAAGCTCGACGGGCAGGCGCAGATGCAGACCGTGGGCCAGCTCGAACTGGCCACCTTCATCAATCAGGCGGGCCTCGAAGCCATCGGCGACAGCCTGTTCCAGGAAACCGGCGCATCGGGCCAGCCCATCGTCTCGACCCCCGGCCAGCCCGGCTACGGCACGCTGAGCCAGGGCTTCATCGAAGCCTCGAACGTCAACCCGGTCTCGGAAATCACCGCGCTGATCACCGCCCAGCGCGCCTACGAGATGAACAGCCGCGTGCTCAAGACCGCCGACGAGATGCTCCAGACCTCGACGCAGACCGTCTGATGCTGTCGGCGTTGCTCGTCCTCGCCGTCGCCGCCGCGCCCGCGGGGGAACCCACGCCGGTGCTCGCCCGCACGGTGGAGCGCGGGGAGGTGCTGGCGCGCGCCGATTTCGAGACGCAGCGCGTCCCCGCCGCCGTCGCGCGCGGCGCCCTCTCCCCGGCCGACGCCGCCGGGCAGGAAGCGACCCGCCGCATCATGGCGGGCTCCGCCGTCCGCGCTGCCGACGTCGCCGCGCCGCGCCTCGTGCGGCGGGGGGAAAACGTGACGATCGCGCTCGTTTCCGGAGCCTTGCGCATCACCTCGCCCGGCCGCGCGCTTGCCGATGCCGGGCGCGGCGAGCCGGTGCGCGTCCTCAATCTCGCCACCAACCGCACGCTCGAAGGCACCGCCGCCGCGACGGGCGAAGTGCGCATCGCGCTTCCGTAGGAACCCTCATGAACAAGCGTCTCGCCGCCCTCACCTGCGCCCTTCTCTCGGCCAGCCTGCTGGCGGGCTGCGGCTCGGTCGGCCGCCTCAAGAACGTCGGAAAAGCGCCGAAAATGAGCGATCCCGGCGCCCCCGTGGCCCCGCGCATCGAACCCTCTCTGGGCAACCACGCGAGCGGCGATCGCGCGCCCGACGGCAGCGATCCCAAGGTCGCCGAGGCCGATCGCGGCGCCTCCCTCTTCCGCACCGGCGGCGGCGCGTTCTTCCGCGACCAGCGCGCCTCGCGCGTCGGCGACATCGTCACGATCCGCATCAACATCGCCGACAACGCCCAGGTCGCCAACAGCACCACGCGCACCCGCAACGGCAGCGAAGGCGGCGGAATTGCGGCACTTCTGGGCCTCGAGAGCCAGATCGGCAAAGTCCTTCCCGGCAACCCGGACCCGGGCAACCTCGTCAGCACCAATTCGAAGTCGAGCGCGGTCGGCGTCGGCAACACCACCCGGTCCGAGCAGATCAACATGACCGTGGCCGCCACCGTGATCGGCGTCCTGCCCAACGGCAACCTCGCCATTCGCGGCAAGCAGGAAGTGCGCGTCAACTTCGAACTGCGCGAACTGGTGGTTTCCGGCGTGATCCGGCCCGAAGACATCGCCCGCGACAACTCGATCCGCCACAGCCAGATCGCCGAGGCGCGCATCAGCTACGGCGGCCGCGGCCAGCTGACCGACGCGCAGCAGGCCCGCTGGGGCCAGCAGATCTACGACGCGCTGTTCCCGTTCTGAGGGGTACCTAACGGCACCCAACGGGGGTTTAAGGAGGGGCTAACCGGTACACAAGGGGTGCCGGAGCGGCGTCGAAGCACAGCACCCGTCATCCCAGCGAAGGCTGGGACCGCTGGCCGTGTACAGCCCCCTCGCGCTGAAGGGCTCCTCGGCAAGCTCGCGTCTAAAGACCGATAGCGGTCCCAGCCTTCGCTGGGATGACGGGCTTTTGTCGGAGAGCCCGGGAAAGCATTCCTATAGTTTTTCCACAGGCCGCAACCATCCTTTAACGACTCCTCCTAGAATAAAGTCGCACCCGTATCTTTCGGGATTGCGAGAGGCCGCAGAATCGGCCGGTAACCTAGAAGGGAAAATTGAAATGGCGTTTTCGGTCAACACCAACAGCGGCGCGATGGCAGCTCTCCAGAGCCTCAACGCGACGAACAAGTCGATGGAAACCACCCAGAGCCGTATCACCACGGGTCTGAACGTTGCCTCGACCAAGGACGACTCGGCGAAGTACACGGTCGCCCAGACGCTCCGCGGCGATCTTGGCAAGCTGGGCGCGGTCACCACCTCGCTCAACAACGCCAAGTCCGTCACGGACGTCGCCGTCGCCGGTGCGGAACAGATCTCCGACCTCGTCAACCAGATGAAGTCGAAGGCTCTCGAAGCATCGGATGCCGGTCTCGACAACGAAAGCCGCAAGGCGATCTCCAACGATCTGCTGACCCTCAAGAAGCAGATCAACACGGTGATCGAAGGTTCGAGCTTCAACGGCACGAACCTGCTCAAGGGCACTGCGGCCACCGTGGCAACGGACGGCAAGGTCAGTGCACTGCAGTCGATCAACGGCGATACGCTGACGGTCGCCAACCAGGCACTGAGCGAAGCGGCGACCACCGCGTTCGGCGATTCCTCGACCGACACCGACATCACCAATGTCGGCGTCGTCGATGACGGTACGGCAACGACCGGCTCGGGTGCGGCAGATGCGCTCCTGACCAAGCTCGACACCATGTTCGACACGGTCAAGACCAGCCTCTCCGACCTCGGCGCCGGTTCGCGTCAGATCGAAGGTCAGCTCAGCTTCAACAGCAACCTGAGCGACGTGATCACGACCGGCATCGGCAGCCTTGTCGATGCGGACCTCGCCAAGGAGTCGGCGAACCTTCAGGCTCTCCAGGTCCAGCAGCAGCTGGGCGTGCAGGCCCTGTCGATCGCCAACCAGTCGCCGCAGACGCTCCTGTCGCTGTTCCGCTAAGGACGGCGCCAGGCCCCTTCCGCTTGCGGGAGGGGACCATTTCGAAAGGCCGGGACGGTTCGCCGCCCCGGCCTTTCTTTATGGGGTGGCGAGAGCGGGGCGGCGCGGAGAGGCCCACCCCGCTGCGACTAGGACCTGCGGTCCAAGTCTCGCTCCCCTCCCTCCTTCGACAAGCTCAGGATGAACGGGAGGGGAAACATGCGCCTCGCCCTCCCGCCTGCGGGAGGGCCGGAAGGCTTATGAGCGCAGCGAATCAGCCGGACGGGGTGGGCCTGCCGCCCTTCCCTCCCCACTCATCCTGAGCCTGTCGAAGGATCACTTCGCCGCCACCGCCTTCACGATCACCTCGTCCAGCTTGCGCGGATCGACCGACATCACCACGCGCGCCTTCTGCTCGCCGAGGCCGGGCTGGTAATGCTCGCGCCAGCTGAGCGTATCGCCGTAAGTCGCGCCGAACGCCGCGTCGTAATCGACGTAGAGGTCCTCCGCCCCGGTCACCACCGAGGGATCGAGCAGCACGGCGGCGACGATCTCGTCCCACAGCGGGAAGCCCGGCTCGAAGCCCGCGATCACCTTGCCCAGTTCCGGCTTCGCGCCCTTCGCGGCGCGGTCGAGCAGCTTGCGGCTCAGCTGCGTCGCGGTCGAGGGATCGACCGGGATCACGGTGATCTGCTTCCACGGCGCGCGGCTGACGATGCTGGCGGCCTCGGGGTCGAGGCGGATGTTGAATTCGCGGCGCGGCGAATTGGCGAACTCGCGCGCGAACTCGACGGCCGAGCGGTCATCGAGCACGCGGTGCGGGTTGAAGCTGCCGCCCATGTAGATCAAGCCTTTGGCAAGGCTCGCAAATTCTGGATCGAGACGCTGCGCCAGCGCAAGGTTGGTCATCGGACCACCCTCGACGATGGTGATCTGGCCGGGGTACTTGCGGACCATCTCGATCATGAAGACGGCGGCCATCTTCGAGGCGACCTTGGTGGTCGGCGCGCCCCAGGGCAGGTTCGAAAGGTCGTAGGGGGTGTAATAAGGCGGCGTCGACTGCTGCGTGGGCTCGACCCACTGCTTCATCCACGCGCCCTTCCATGTCAGCTTGCCGTAAAGCGCTTCCCAGCGCTCGGTCGCCTTTTCGGTGTTCATGAGGGGATAGACCGCGCCCTGCGCCACCGGGACGTCAGTGCGCCCCATCAGTTCTAGCCCCCGAAGCTGCAGCGCCGCGCCGCGCGGTGCCCACCAGTTGCCGGTTACGCTGGTCACGCCCACCACGTCGATCTGCGGCGAATTGAGCAACATCATGTGCATGAGCGAGAAGCCCTCGTCATCGATGATGACTTTCTGCGGGGCGGGCTTGTCCTCGGCCCGCACAGGCAGGGCGAAACAGACCGCCGCCGCCGTCAGCAGCGAGGAGACAGCGCGGATCACGGCATTCAGGGGGGGCATCGGTTATCCTTGTTGGCAGACCATACGAAAAGGGCGCCGGTTTGACCCGGCGCCCTTCGCTTCATCAGAAGTTGAAGCGGACTTCGCCGCCGATGATGCGCGGTTCGTTGAGCATCGCCGTCAGGTTGTTGAAGTCGATCGCGCCGACGACGCGGATCTGGTTGGTGATGTTGCGGGCGAACGCCGCAACCTCGTAGCCGCGCTTGTTGTCGCGGTAGCCGACGCGCGCGCCGCCCTCGAGGTAGGCCTTACCCGTGAACTCGATCGAGTCGTACAGGAACAGGTTGATCTTCGAGCGGTACGACCAGTCGGTGTAGGCGAAGATCTCGTTGTCGTTGCCCAGCGGCACGGCGTAGCGCAGCGTCGCGTTGCCGATCCAGCGCGGAGCCTGCGGCAGACGGTTGCCGTCGATCGCGGCCAGCGTAGTGCCGTTCACGGTCACCAGCGGATCGGTCACGGTGCAGCCGCCGCCGCAAGGCGCGACGTAGAGGTCCTTGTCCTTCAGTTCGGTGTAGTTGTAGCTGCCGCCCAGCGTCAGCACGAGGTTTTCGACCGGGGTGGCCGAGAATTCCGCCTCGACGCCGTAGCCGATCGCCTTCTTCGCGTTCATCAGCTGCGTGACGTTCGAACCACCGCCAACGGCGGTCAGCTGGATGTTCTTGGTGTCGAAGTAGTAACCATCGACCGAGAAGTTGAACAGTCCGGGCTGCTCGGTCTTGAAGCCGACTTCGTAGGAGGTCGTCGTCTGCGGCTTGGCCATCGTCGCGACACCGGCGGCGGTGTCGTTCTTGAGCGCCGCGCCGAGGTAGCCCGATGCCACGCGGGCGTAGATGCTGCTCGACGAGGAGAGCTTGAACGTCGCGCTGCCGTCCCAAGACAGCTTCGAACCGTTGGCGCGGCCGGTGGAACGCGCGGCGGTCGTCGAATCGATGTCGGCGCCACTGACGAGGACGCCATAGCGCTTGTCATGCGACCAGCGCAGGCCGCCACGCAGGATCAGCGAATCCACCGGCGTGTACTCGACCGAGCCGAAGGCCGCATACGTCTCGTTGTCGAGGTGCGAGACGCTGGTGGGCGAATAGGCGTTGGTGTTGGACCACGAACCGCTCGCGCTCTCGAGGTTCTGGTTGAAGTAGTATGCGCCCGCCTGGAAGCTGACGTCGCCGAACTTCTTCGAAGCGAAGCGCAGTTCCTGGCTGAACTCCTTCGGCGTGGTGTCGCCGCCGGTCTGGACCTGGAACGGGACGTTGCCGACGTAGCCGCCGTCGATGTCGCCGCGCGAGAAGACGCTGGCGCGCTCCCATGCGGTGATCGAGTAGAGCGAACCGGCGCCGTCGAACTCATAGCTGGTCTGGATGTTGGCGCCCCAGCTTTCCAGGGTCTGCGGGTTCGAGCCGTTCTGCGCCGTATGCTCGATGTCGTAGCCGGCGACGAGGTCGTTGGTGCCCTTCTGGATCGCGTTCGCACGGAACAGGCGCGCGGTGCCCTTCAGCGAGCGGGCGTGCGCGTTGACGAGGATGTCGAGCGGACCGTCCTCGTACTCCAGCTGGAAGCGACCGGCGTAGTCCTGGTAGCCTTCGAACTTCTTCTCGTTAATGGTCGCGGCGTAGTCGTTCTTGACCCAGTCGTCACGGCGCTGGACGAGGCCCGCGACGCGGAAGCGCAGCTTGTCGGTCAGCGGCGCGCCGACGGCGGCTTCCAGGTTGACGGTGTTGTAGGTCGCCCACGAAGCGCTGACGTGACCGTCCACTTCCTCGGTCGGACGCTTGGAGGTCAACTTGACCACGCCTGCCGGCGTGTTGCGGCCGAACAGCGTGCCCTGCGGTCCCTTCAGAACTTCGACGTTCTCGAGGTCGAAGGCCGGGAAAGCCTTGAGCATCGGGCTTTCGAGCGCAACGTTGTCGTACACCACCGAAACCGGCTGCGCCGCGTCAGCGCTGAAGTCGGTGTTGCCAAGGCCGCGGATGTAGAAGCGCGGAAAGGTGCGGCCGAACGAGGATTCGATCTGCAGGCTGGGCACGCGCGCGGCAAGGAAGCGGATGTCCTGGCCGCTGGAGTTCAGCACGGCCAGCTTCTCGCCCGAAAGCGTCGAAACCGCGACCGGCACGTCCAGCGCACGCTCTTCGCGGCGCAGCGCGGTCACGACGATTGCGTTGTCTCCCTCTTCGGCCACCGGAGCGCCGCTCTGCGCAAGGGCAGGCGCGGCGAACGAAGCGGAAATCGCGAGGACCGAAACCGCCGTAAAACGGCGCAAACGAGCAGAATTCAAAATTACCCCCTGAGGTAGCCATGTTTTGGGATGGGGGGCCGATAAGCTGACCAGCGCTGTCATTCAACAGCAATGAACCGCACAGCGCGTTGCGAAAAATGGCGCGGCAATTTTGCAACGCAACATGGCAACCGGGCTCGGAGTCGCGCGCAAAGGCGGCTTGCGGGTTCACCAAGAAACCGCAGCGTCAGCAACGGTTAAAGACGTTATCACGGACTTCGTTAAAGAGGTTAAGGCTTCCTGCGACCGCACTGCAGCAAGCATATTTGGCGAGACTGGTGAAATGTCCGTGTTTGCCGTGCCCCGGCGCGTTCCCGTAGTGTCGAGGCCGCATGGCATCGCACGATTTTTGCATCAGGTTTTGCCGAACCTGTGCCAGCGACGTTCAACCAGGCAAGCTTTTACGGGAGCAATGATTCTGTCGTCCCGGTTCGGACACGACACTTCCGGAACGCGCCTCGCCCACTTGATCGGCGATGGTGCCTTGCCCGACGACGCCGCCCCCGGATAGCCAACGACTTTTCTTTATCGGTGAAGTGCTTGCCTGATAGGCACGATACCAACGCTTGAACCGTTCATGAGGCGCGCAAACCTTGCTTCGGCTACCCCGACCAGTAAACTTCTTGCCCGAGTCCGTGACGTCGCGGACGGAGAGCTCGCACATCCTCAGGTTTGCTTCGCAATCACACCCCTTTCTTCAGCAGCACGGTCCGGAGCATCGATAGAGCCACTTCCCCGCGCTGGTTGGTCAACTCGTGCCGGAACACGACGATCCCTTGTCCGGGCCGCGACCTGCTCTCGCGCATCTCGACCACTTCGCTCGCGCAGGTCAGGGTATCGCCGATGAAGGTCGGCTTGGGCGTAATCACTTTGTCGAAGCCGAGGTTGGCGACGAGCGTGCCGACTGTCGTGTCCGCGATCGACAGGCCCACCGCCAGGCTGAAGGTGAAGGTCGAATTGACCAGGATCTGCCCGAACTCGCTGGCTTTCGCGGCCTCAGCGTCGAGGTGCAGGGGCTGCATGTTGTGGGTCATCGCCGAGAACAGCAGGTTGTCGGTCTCGGTGACGGTACGGCTCGGCTGATGCGTCAGGCGGTCACCGACCTGCCATTCATCGAAAAAACGTCCGGGCATCCTAGTCGGTCTCCTCGATCTGCACGAGTAGGGCATCGACCTGCACCTGCTGGCCGGGGGTCGCCGCGAGCGCCCTGACGGTGCCATCGAACGGCGCGGTCAAGGTGTGCTCCATCTTCATGGCTTCGAGGGTCAGGAGTTTCTGTCCCTTGGTCACCGTCTCGCCCTGTTTCACCTCGACGGCGATGACCTTGCCCGGCATGGGTGCAACGATCGCGCCGGAACTGTCTGCCGCGCCATGCGCGCCGTCGCGTCGCCATGGCGCCAGCAGCCAGGCCTGCCCCTGTTCGGTGACGAGGACGCTGCTGGCAGGCTCGTCGCTCCCATCGTCAATCTCGAGCTCGATCTTCTCGCCTTCGAGCAGGAACCACGCGGTTCGCCGCGGCGGCGCGTTCAGCCGCAGGCCCGGCGCGATGCCGGCCGGAACGAGTGACGAAGCGCCCGCACGAAGGGTATCGGCCGAAGGCACCGGCGGCTGCGCCAGAGCCTCGCCGTCGCGCCCGATCAGACCGGTATCGACTTTGCCTGCCGCGAAGTCGGGGTGCTGCAGCGCTTTGACGAGGAACGAGGCATTGGTACGTACCGGCCAGACGGCGGTGTCCTCGAGCATCGCGCCGAGCCGTTCCCGCGCCTCGTCGCGGTCGTCGCCCCAGGCGATGATCTTGGCGATCATGGGATCGTAGAAGGGCGAGACTTCGGCGCCTTGCGTGACGCCGGTGTCGATGCGCCCTGTTTCCTTGGCGCCCTCGGATTCGCCGAACTGCAGCAGTTCTAGGCGGCCGATGCTGGGAAGGAAGCCCTTCGCCGGGTCTTCGGCATAGAGGCGCGCCTCCATCGCCCAGCCGTCGATGCTCAGGTCGTGCTGCGCCAGAGGCAGCGGCTCGCCGCTGGCAACGCGCAGCTGCCATTCGACGAGATCGACCCCGGTGATCGCCTCGGTGACCGGGTGCTCCACCTGCAGGCGGGTGTTCATCTCCATGAACCAGATGCGATCGGCGGAGAGTGCGCCAGAGCCGTCGGCGATGAACTCGATGGTCCCGGCGCCGACATAGTCCACGGCCTTTGCGGCGCGCACGGCGGCGGCGCACAGCGCCTCGCGCGTGGCCAAGTCCATGCCCGGCGCGGGGGCTTCCTCGATGACCTTCTGGTGGCGGCGCTGAAGCGAGCAGTCGCGCTCGAACAAGTGGACGACGTTGCCGTGCCGGTCGCCGAAGACCTGCACCTCGATGTGGCGGGGAGAGGCTATGTACTTCTCGATCAGCACGTGGTCGTTGCCGAACGAAGCGGCCGCCTCGCGCTTGCAGGAGGCGAGCGCGTCGGCGAAGGCGTCGGCACTCTCGACGAGGCGCATGCCTTTGCCGCCGCCGCCCGCGACGGCCTTGATGAGCACCGGGTAGCCGACCTTGTCGGCCTCCTGGCGTAGCAAGTCGGGTTCCTGGTTCGCGCCCATGTAGCCCGGCGTCACCGGAACTCCGGCCTCAGCCATGAGCGTCTTGGCGGCGTCCTTCAGACCCATTGCCGTGATCGAGGACGGGTTCGGACCGACCCAGACCAGCCCCGCGTCGATGACGGCCTGCGCGAACTCGGCGTTCTCGGACAGGAAGCCGTAACCCGGGTGAATGGCCTCGGCCCCGGTCGCCTTCGCGGCGGCGAGAATTTTCTCGCCCACAAGGTAGCTCTCGCGCGTGGGCGAGGGGCCGATGTGGACGGCCTCGTCGGCCTCGCGAACGTGGAGGGCCTGTGCATCGGCGTCGGAAAAGACCGCGATGGTGCGGATGCCCATGGCCCGCGCGGTACGGATGATGCGGCAGGCGATCTCGCCGCGATTGGCGATGAGCAGAGAAGTGATCATGGATGACGCTCCGGGAAGCCGTGGCGGGTATGGAGCGCTGCCAACAGCGGCTCGATTGCGTTGACGAAGCCGCCTTCGGCAAAGGCCAGCGCAGGCAGGTTCTGGTTGTCTTTGCCCAGTACCGCGACGACTTCGCTGCGGGGGCGCGGCCATCCGACGCGCACGACCTCGATATTCGCGGCGCGATCGGGGAACAGCGCAAGCAGGCCCTCCACCGTGACACTGTCCTTGCAGTAGAAATGGCGCCCTTCGTAGGCCGGGTCCGGCCAGTCGAAGTCGAGCACGAACAGAGTATCCTTGCTCACATCCGGAACACCCCGAAGCGGGGCGCCTCCTCGATCGGGGCTTCGAGGCACGCGGAGAGTGCCAGACCCAGCACGTCGCGGGTCTGCACGGGGTCGATCACCCCGTCGTCCCACAGCCGCGCGGTGGCGTAGTAGGGGTTGCCCTCGTCCTCGTACTTCTGGCGGATCGGGGCCTTGAAGGCTTCGGCATCCTCGGGGCTCCAGTTGGCGGCATCGCGATGGACCGTCGCCAGTACCGACGCCGCCTGCTCGCCGCCCATCACCGAGATGCGCGCATTGGGCCAGGTGAACATGAAGCGCGGGTCGTAGGCGCGCCCGCACATCCCGTAATTGCCCGCACCGAACGAGCCGCCGATCAAGACCGTCAGCTTAGGCACTTGCGCGGTGGCGACAGCGGTGACCAGCTTGGCGCCGTGCTTGGCGATGCCCTCCGCCTCGTACTTGCCGCCGACCATGAAGCCCGAGATGTTCTGCAGGAACAGCAGCGGGATGCCGCGCTGGCAGGCCAGTTCGATGAAATGCGCGCCCTTCTGCGCGCTCTCGGAGAAAAGCACGCCGTTGTTGGCGAGGATCGCCACGGGCAGCCCGTGGATGTGCGCGAAACCGCAGACCAGCGTGGAGCCGTAGAGCGCCTTGAACTCGTGGAACTCGGACCCGTCGACGATGCGGGCGATAACCTCGTGGACATCGTAAGGCGCGCGCACGTCCTCGGGGACGATCGAATAGAGTTCCTCGGCCGCGTATCTGGGCGGCCGGGGGTCCTGCACCGCAAGGCGATGGCGATGCGCAGGGCCAAGGTGGCTGACGATGTCGCGCACGATGGTCAGCGCATGCTCGTCATCCTGCGCCAGATGATCGGTGACGCCCGACTTGCGCGAATGGAGATCGCCGCCGCCCAGATCCTCGGCGCTGATGACTTCTCCGGTCGCGGCCTGCACCAGCGGCGGCCCGGCGAGGAAGATCGTGCCCTGATCCTTCACGATCACGCTTTCGTCACTCATGGCCGGAACATAGGCGCCGCCTGCCGTGCAACTGCCCATGACGCTGGCGATCTGCGGGATGCCCCGCGCGCTCATCTGCGCCTGGTTGAAGAAGAAGCGCCCGAAGTGGTCGCGGTCGGGGAAGACCTCGGCCTGGTTGGGCAGGTTGGCGCCGCCGCTGTCGACGAGGTAAATGCAGGGCAGACGATTGGTCGCCGCGATCTCCTGCGCGCGGATGTGCTTCTTGACGGTCAGCGGAAAGTAGGTGCCGCCTTTCACCGTCGCGTCGTTGGCGAAGATCATGCATTGCCGTCCCGACACACGGCCGATTCCGGCAATGATCCCGGCGCCGGGCACCTCGTCCCCATAGAGACCATTGGCGGCAAGCTGGCCGATTTCGAGAAAGGGCGAGCCGGGATCGAGGAGCCGCTCGACACGGTCGCGCGGCAGCAGCTTGCCCCTGCCTATGTGCCGCTCACGTGCCCTTGCGTCCCCCCCAAGTGCCGCTTTCGCCACCCGTTCGTGCAACTCGGCGGCGAGCGCGCGGTTGTGCGCGTCGCGTGCCCGGGCTTCAGGGCTGTCGAGATTCAGGGTGGTCTGCAGGACCGGCGCGCTCATGCCTCTTCCTTCCGTGCGGGCGGCGCCAGTTTGCCTTGGGCCTGCCTTGTCGATTTGCCGCATCTATCTAGACAGCAGTAATGAAAAGCGGAAATTGAAAGTTTCCGCACCTCGTCATAGACAGTATCTATGATTGATCAGTATCTCCTGCGCTACTTCCTGGCCGTGGCAGAGACCGGCAACTTCAGCCGCGCGGCCAGGCGCGTGAGCGTGACTCAGCCTACCTTGTCTGTAGGGATCGCCAAGCTGGAGCGCGAACTGGGGGCGAGGCTGTTTGACCGCGACCGCCAGCGCGTGGCCCTGACCCCCGCCGGCAGCCGCTTTCTCGTACGCGCCCGCCGCATCGCCGCCGAATACGAGCATGCTCTTGTCGAACTCAGTGAAGTCACCGATCCCACCTTGCTGCGCGTTGGCGTGCTCAACACGATTCCCACGCGCCTCGTTGAACGCTGGCTCACCGCGCACCGCGCGCTAGGTTCAGGCGAGACGCTAGAGATACTCGACGGGTCTGAGCGCGACATCGCCGAGCGGCTAGAGCGCGGCCGCATCGACCTGGCGCTAAGCGTGATCCGCCCACACCATCCCCGATTCGCACCCGAAGTGCTTGCCCGCGAACGCTACATGATGGTCCTGCCGCCCGATCATCCGCTAGCGAACGAGAGTGAAGTGCAGGCCGAACAGCTCGCCCGCGATCGCATGGCCCTGCGCCGCCACTGCGAGGCCCTGCCCGAGATCAACCGCTTCTTCGTGGAGCGCGGCGTGAGACCGCGTTTCGTCCTCAAGACCACAAGCGACGAGCGAGTGCTGGCCGTTGTGCGTAGCGGTGCCGGGATCGGCATGATGCCCGAAAGCTTCGCCGCGGGTCCCGAGCGCTTCGTGCCGGTGCGCGATTTCAAACTTGTGCGCGAGATCGGACTGCTGCACGCCGGAGCGGCATGCGTGGAACAAGGCAGAGCAAGCCCGCTCATTGCGATGGTCAGAGCCCATTACGGCACAACTGATCTGAGGAGGTCAATCTGATCGCCAGCTGTCGACCGTCTGCCGCACGGCACAGACCACCACCTTTGGGCTGTACCGCCGGATACGCCACCTTGCCAAAAAGCTCTGCCAAGCTCCTCTACGAAAGCTGTAGGCGCGGATCGACGACAGTCCGTACCGACGTTCCAGGGCCGGAGAGATTGGCGATAGCTGCGGCCACGGAGCCGAGCCCGATACGCTCGCCAAGCCACGGCGCCACGTCGATCCGGCCCTCGGCTATACTGCGCATCGCGAGGTCCATGTCCTGCGGCTCCTCGCCGCCGGCGAACTGGATGTTGAGCCGCTTGTTCTGCGCGGCGAAGACGTAGAGCGGCTCGGGCTCCATGCAGTAGCCGCCCATGACGAGGCGGCCGTCGAACGGCATGCTCTCGATGATCCGCTGCAACATGCCGGGCACGCCGACGTTCTCGTAGACGAGATTGACGCGCCGCCCGCCGAGATCGGGCAGCGGCCCGTAGGGATCGACTTCGCGCGGGTCGATGGCGATGTGCGCGCCCGCCTTCAGCGCCAGTTCGCGCCGGTCGGCGTGGAAGTCGGCCGCGACGATCGGCACCGCTCCCGCCAGAGCCAGACCCGCGACAACGCCCAGGCCTATCGCCCCGCAGCCCAGCACCAGCGCTACGTCGTCCTTGCCGGGGCGGCCGCGCCGCGCATGTTCGAGGCCCACGGCAAGCGGTTCGATCAGGGCCGCATGATCATCCGGCAGACCCTCGGGCACTTCGAGCAGGAAGTCCTCGTCGAGCAACATCAGTTCTCCGCACCCGCCCGGACAATCGTGGCTGAAACCGACGACGGCGTGCGCTCCACCCTGCCGCATGATCGGCACCGACGTCACCCGCCGTCCGGGCGCGACCGGGCGGCGGCTACCGGCACCGTAGTCGATGACCTCGCCGACGAACTCGTGGCCCGGCACGAAGGGACGCGTCTCGTCGAGACCCGCATAAGGCCCGCCCATGCGGCGCGACAGCTCGATGACGTGACGACCACCGGTCAGGAAGTGGGCGTCCGATGCGCACAATCCGCAGGAATGCGTGCGCACCAGCGCCTGCCCCCGACGCGGTTCCGGGTCGGGCAATTCGCGCACATGCACCGCGCCGTTCTCGATACAGGCCGCCTTCATGCCGCAATCGCCTCGCGCAGCGCCGGCATCGTCGCGGCAAGCAGCCTCAGGTTCTTCCACCCCTCCTCAGGCGCGAGGCCGCCAAGCAGGGGCTGGAAGCCGATGTTGCCCCCTTCTGCCGCGCCCACCTTGTCGAGCAGCATCTGCGGCGTCCACGCCGCGAAGAGCCCGGCGTGCCGCAGCTTGGCGGGATCGGTGAGACCCTTGAAGGGCGAGTTGGAGCCGTCGCCCTCGGCTTCGGCCCACTTCGCGTATTCGGTGATCACGTGAACGGCATGCGGCGCGATGGCGTCCCAGCCCTGGTCCGGGTCCTCACACAAGTGGATCGCCATCGGCATGCCGGGACGCGGGCGGAAATACCGGCGCGGTGCATGGCCGAGCCGCGCGCATTCGGCGAGGTAGATCTCGACGAGTTCGCCCTTCATCGGCCCGAACCCGACCCCGAACTTCGCCGCGCGCTTCGCGGACGCCGGCACGCCGCCGCCGACGAGGATGATGTCCTCCGGCTCCTGCACCGGCAGCGGGCGCACGAAGATCGGCCGCGCGCCGCTTCCGTCGTCATGCTCGAAGCGCTCGCCCCTGAGCGCGCGCAGGATGATCTCCAGCCCCTCGTCCATCCGCTTCGCCCGGTCCTTGAGCGACTGGCGGAACATCGCGAATTCGTACGGCACGTAGCCCGCGCCGAAGATCACCCCCAGCCGCCCGTTCGCCATGTTGTCGAGCACCGCGATCTGCTCGGCCAGTTCGAGCGGATCGTGCAGCGGCAGGATCACCGCGCCCAGCAGGAAACGGATGCGCCTGGTCACCGCCGCCATGCCGCCCGCGAGGACGAAAGGCTGCGGCAGGTAGCCGTCCTGCGAGCCGTGATGCTGCATCAGGCCGATCTGGTCGGCGCCGATCTCGTCGGCAAAGGCGGCCATCTCGATCGCGGCGCGGTAAAGCTGCGGCGTCGGGCTCGCCCATTGCGGCGAGCGCATGTCGAACGACACCGAAATCGTGAAGTCCTTCATCACGCCTCTCCCTGCAGGCCATGGGCGAGCGCCGCGTAGGAAGGGTCGGACCCGTCCCGGCGCGCGCGGTCATGGCGGTACATCTCGGTGACGTCGCGCACGCAATCGTAGTCGGTGACGGTGTCGCGGCGGTCGATGCGCCAGGTCCCATCGCGCCGCGACCAGCGGTCGCAATAGCGCGACCACACTTCCATCTGCACAAGCCTGCCTTCGCGCTCCATCCGCAGCGTCGCGGTGACGTAGGCCTCGCTTCCGGCCCGGTCACCATCCACCTCGATCAACACGTTGGAGATCTGGTGCGAATGCGCCAGCAGCCCGCCGTGCGCGGCGCAAATCCAGTCGATCGCCGCGCGCCCGCTGCCCTTGAAGCCGCGCTCTCCGTAATCGACCGCCGCGTCCTCATGAAACACCCCGTGGCCGAGCGCGATGTCGAGACGGTCGACGCTGCGGCAGTAACGATAGAGCTGCTCGGTGATGGCCTGTTTGTCTGCCAGTTCGGTCATCGCTTCACCCTTTCGCATAAGCAGCGGAGATGGCCGCGATCCGGCGAATTCGCTCGCGGCGCTGCGCGGCCGAGGACGCGGACATCACCGCCTCGTCGTCCGCCTCACCCCAATTGCAGACGGGGCCGAACGGCAGACGGGCCAGGCCGAGCCGGGCGACCTCTTCGGCATCGGCAAGGCCGTCAGGCACCGCGATACCCCGCGCCGCCATCAGTTCTCGGTGCGCGGGCGTGTCGGTCCGGCCGAGCACGAAGCTGAGCACGTCGACGCCGTGCGGTTCCAGTTCGGCCCAGAGCGCCTCGCACAGCACGAGATCGAACGCCTTGGTCGCCGCGTAGACGTTGATGCCCGGAAGCCCGCCGTAGCAGGCCCCCGAGCCCACCACCATCAGCCCGCCCCGCCCGCGTGCGCGCATCGGCGCGGCGAAGGCATGGAGCGCGCGGGTCACCGTCACCACATTGCGGGCGACAAGCGCGTCCCAGTTGAAAACCTCGGTATCGAGGAACATCGCCCCGTTGGGATCGGCGCCGGCGTTGAGGATCAGCAACCCGACCTCGCGCCCGGCGGCGGCATCCTGCAACTGTTCGGTCGCATCCATTGCAGCCAGATCGATCGATGCAGTCACGCATTCCACCTTGCTGCGCAGTTCTGCGGCCAGCGCCTCCAACGGCCCCTCGCGGCGGGCGACGAGGATGAGGTTCACCCCCATCTGCGCAAGCTGGCGCGCAAAGGCCGCGCCGGTCCCTTCGGATGCTCCGGCGATCAGCGCCCAGGGGCCGTATCGCGTGGTGAACGCCTGCTGCTCCATGTCATCGTCTCCCTCGGGTAACGGACGGCCATCGCCTGCACGCCGCACGCACGCTCATCGAATCCGGCGCTTGCATTTGCGCTGGCACCCGACACTCAAATTCAGTAAATCCAGAATATGTCGAACTTCAAGCCATCACAGCAGGACGAAGCCTTTCTTGACGCCATGGCGATGTTGATGGCCCCCTGGGGCTGGCCCCGGCCGGTCGGGCGCATCTACGCCTACCTGCTCCTGCGCGAGGAACCGGCGACTCTCGACGAGATCGCAGCCGACCTCGGCATGAGCAAAAGCAACGCCAGCGTGGCCGCCCGCACGCTCGAGCATTGCGGCAACGCCCGCAGGCAGGGAGAGCCGGGGAGTCGCCGCATCTACTACTCAGTGCCGTCCGAGTTCAGTGGCCCATTCTTCGAAAAGGCGCAGTTGCTCGATCGGCAGGTGCGCCTGTTCGCCGGGCAGCGTGAGCGCGACATTAGCGCCCCCGTTGCCGACCGCTTCGCCCGTATCAGCGCCTTCTACACCGCGATGCGCGAAGCGATCGAGGGCGTGATCGCCGAACCACAATCCGAGGCCGAGGCCGAGCGAACCGCAACGCGTACGCGGTAATCCGTCAGCCTGACACCGAACCCTCGATCCGCGCTGCCAACGCCGGTACGTCGGCCAGCGCCCGCAGCGCGTCGTTGAGGTGCGTGCAGCCTTCCGGCCCGCGCAGCTGCGCCAGCACGTCCTCGCGAATCTCGGCAAGGTTGCAGCCGACCAGCCGCTGCGTATTCGCGGTCGCCCCCGGGCATTCGGAGAACGGCAGTATCCGCGCCTCGGGCTCGAGTGAGAGCACTTCCAGCGTCTGCGCATCGACGCGGGCGGTAAGGCGGTATTCGTGGATCGCCACGCGGCCGCCGTCGCGGCGCTTTGCGCTGTCCTGGAAAGCGGAATCGATGAGGATCACCCCTGCTTCCGCGTCCCGCGTCACATCGATCCGGCGCGCGCGGCGAAAGCCCGGGCCATCATCTTCGGCAAGATCGTGCCACCCCAGCGGGTCGGCAGGGTTGCGCAGATCGCCCGCGTCCGCGCTCGCGACCTTTTCCGGATCGACATCGCCGGACACGCCGCTGTTCCCCTCCTGCAGCCCCCAGCACACGTTGACGCGCTGGGCCATCATCTGCGCGTGCTGCGCCTCGCCGAGCTTTTCACGCAACCGGTCAGCCCAGTCGGGATGCCACTGCGACCACGCGAAGGAACTGACCAATGCCGTGCCGGACAAGTCGTCGAGCACGATGTAAAGCGGGTGGGCGGCGGCGACCATGTCCGGCATGACCTCGCGCAGCAGGCCGCGCAGGTGACCGCCCGCGCGCGCGCCGACGAGATGGGCGATCGCCTCGCAGTCCGGCTGCGCCGCGATTGCGGTGATCGTCTTGTCCTCGCTCATGCGCGCCTCGTAGCGCGCCTCGGCAAGGGTCAGGCCGTCCTCGCCCGCCAGCGGCGTCCACAAGTCGCGCGCGGCGCCCACGAAGCGGCGCTGGCCGTCGAGGCCGTCGGGCCAGGAAACGTCGATGCTGGTCGTGCGGCGGACCGAGCCCGCCGTGCGCTGCGGGGCGGGATTGGCGGTGCTGCGCGGCGGCGGCGGAAGCGTGCTCGTGACCATGACAAATGACGCTGCACCCTCCGGTCCCATCGATCAACCCTGCGCGGCAACCCGCACCAGCAGCTTGCCGACGTGGTCATGGCCCGAAAACACGCTGGAAAAGGCCGCAGGCGCCGCCTCGATGCCTTCGACGACGGACTCGGCGAAACGGATGCGGCCTTCCTTCATCCACCGGGCGATATCCTCCAGCCCCTGCTGCCCGGCCAGCATTCCGGCAAAGCCCCGGATCTCGAGTCCCTTGTTCATGATCAGCCGATAGAAACCGGGCAGGCGATCCGGCCCCGGACCTTCCATGCCCACCCCGTAATAGGCGATGAACCCGCACATCGCCATGCGTGCACCGCGCTTGAGGAGCGGCAGGACGGTCATCGTCACCTCGCCGCCGACATTGTCGAGATAGACCTCCGCCCCATCGGGCATCGCGGCCCTGAGCTGGTCGGCAAAATCCGGCGCCTTGTAATCGGCCGCCGCATCGAAGCCGAGATCGAGCAGCGCCGCGCACTTGGCCGCACCGCCCGCAATACCGACCGCCCGCCCGCCGAGCACCTTGACGATCTGCCCGGCGATCGAGCCCACCGCGCCCGCCGCCGCCGAGATCACCACCGTCTCGCCCGCCTTGACCCGGCCGACCTTGACGATGCCCTCGTACGCGGTCTGCCCCGGCCCGCCGAGCACGCCAAGCGCGGTAGAGACCGGCGCCAGCGACCTGTCCAATTTGCGCGGCGGGCCGCGATAGTCGCTGAGGTCCGGCGCGAGCACGGCATATTCCTGCCAGCCTGAACGCCCTTCGACCACGTCGCCCACCGCGTAATCGGGATGGCTGGAGGCGATGACCTCGCTGACCACCGGCCCAACCATGGGCTGGCCCAGTTCCATGCGCCCCGCGCCGGTCAGCACCGTCTCGTCCACCGAGAAGCGCAGCAGGGGATCGACGGCGATGTAGAGCGTCTTCAGCAGGATCTCGCACTCGCCGGCCTCCGGCACGGGCACTTCCTCGATGCGAAAGTCGCCGGGCTTCGGATTGCCCTGCGCATAAGCGGCAAGGACAACCTGCTTCATCGTCGCGGCCATCTCAGCCTCCCGTCTTGCGACCGGCGGAGAGCCCGCCATCGACCGGAAGGTTGACGCCGGTGATATTGCCCGCAAGATCGGAGGCGAGAAACAGCGCGGCGCTGGCTGTATCGCGCGGGTCGATCGCCTTGCCCAGCGGGTGCGCCTTGCCCATGCCTTGCAGGATGCGCTCACGGTTGTCGCTGTCGGGATCCATCCCGGCGTAGTGCGTGAGCATCCCGGCGGGGCAGACGGCGTTGACGCGAATACCCTTGTCCGCGACCTCGATGGCGAGAGCGCGCGTGAGCTGCACGACCGCGCCCTTGGTCGCGCCGTAGAGCACGCCGCCGTAGCCCATCAGCCCCGCGACCGATGCGGTGGAGACGATCGCGCCGCCGCTCCCTAGTCCTTCCCCGGCCTGCTTCTCGAACTGCCGAATCGCCGCCTGACAGCCGTAGACCACGCCGTTGATGTTGACGTCCTCGACCCGCTTCATTTCCTCGGGTTCGCATTCGACGAGTGAGCGCAGGCCCTTGCCGGGGACCGGGCTGATGGTGATGCCGGCGTTGTTGTAGATGATGTCGAGCCGCCCGAAGCGCTCCACGGCCTGCGCCACGGCGGCATCGACGCTGGCCGGATCGGCGACATTGCAGGTGACCGCCAGCGCCTCGCCGCCCGCCGCTTTCGCAAGCGCCGCGGTTTCCTCGGCGTTGTCGCCGTCGATGTCGGCGGCGACGACCTTCGCGCCATGCTCGCAGAACAGCAGCACTGCCGCGCGGCCGAGACCCGAGCCCGCGCCTGTGATGAGGGCGACCTTACCTTGGACCAGTCCTTCCATCGTCCTTGCTCCCGTTCCCTCAGCCACCGATGTTCAAGGTGGTCATCATCTGGAATTCGCGCAGGCCCTCGACCCCGCGTTCGCGGCCGAGGCCGCTCATTTTGATGCCGCCGCCGCTGGCGTAGCTCGACATCACCGCGCCGTTGACGTTGACCGCCCCGCTACGGATTTTCAGCCCGACCTCCAGCGCCTTGACCTTGTCCGTCCCGTGGACCCAGCCGGAGAGGCCGAAGCGGCTGTCGTTGGCCATCTCCACCGCGTGATCGAGATCACGGTAGCCGATCACGCCGACCACCGGTCCGAAGATCTCCTCCTGCGCGGCGGGGTTGGAATTGTCCGGCAGGTCGAGCACCGTGGGCTCCCAGTAGAAGCCCTTGGCGATACCCTCCGGCCGCTTGCCGCCGCACACCACGCGGCCGCCCGCTTCCACCGCAGCCTGGGTGAAGTGCGTGCAGCGGTCGCGCTGGGCGGCGCTGATGACCGGGCCGAGCTGGGTTGCCGGATCGCTCGCCGGCCCGATCTTCACGTCCGCAAGCAATTTGGCCATGGCGTCGAGGACTTCGGCCTTGGTCTCCTGCGGCACGAAAACCCGCGTCCCCAGCACACAGCCCTGTCCCGCGTGCGAAGTGCAGACCGAGAGCGCGGCAGAGGGTGCACGCGCAACCGCGTCGGGCAGGTAGATTTGCGCCGACTTGCCTCCCAGCTCCAGCACCAGCCGCTTGAGCGTCGGCGCTGCCTGCTCCGCCACCTTGGCCCCCACAGAACACGAGCCGGTGAACGAGACCATATCGACGCGCGGATCGGTGGTCATCGCAAGGCCTCCCGCGAGGCCCGGCTCGACGATCACGTTCATGACCCCGGGCGGAAGGCCCGCTTCTTCGGCCGCTTCGGCGAAAATCATGGATGAGATGGGAGTCAGCGGATTGGGCCGCAGGACCACCGTGTTACCCGCCATGAGCGCGGGAACGACTTTCCAAAACGCGGTATAGAACGGCACGTTGTAGGCCGAAATCGCCGAGACCACGCCGAGCGGCGACCAGCGCTTGAGGCTCTGCACGACGAAGTGCGGATTGACCCGCTCGTGGATCGGCAGAGGGTTTTCCTCCTGCTGCGGAAGGCGCAGGAACAGGTCGATGATCTCGTCGGTCATGCGCAGCGGCACGTGGACCTGCGCGCCCATGACCGTCGCCGAGACCGGGCATCCTGCTTCCTCGATTGCGCATTTCTTTAGGAAATCCGCCCGTTTGCGCATCGCCTCCCCGAAGCGCGCCATGATTTTTGCGCGCTCCTTCATCGACAGGCCCGACCATGCGCCGGAATCGAAGGCCTGCCGCGCGGCGCCGATCGCCGCGTCGGCCTGCGCTGCCGAAACGCCGACCACTTCGGCCACCACCGATTCGTCGGACGGGTTCTGCACCTCGAACCGCTCGCCTTCGCCGCGCACGAAGCTGCCGCCGATATACCCTGCGTATTCCAAGCCCGCTCTCCTGAACTTATTCGCATTGGCGAATTATTGTTCACATCATAGACTAGCCGACACGCGGAGAGGCGTCAATCGCGCCACCCTCGCGCTTGTCGCAGGAGGCGCGGACGACTTGTAACCGCTAGGGCTCGTCCCTAGACCATGCCGGAACCCGCGAGTGTCCGTTCGAGACGCTCCACCGGCAACAACTGAGGAACCCGCACGAAATGGCCTACACCGATTTCCTGAAGCAGCAGTGCTACATCGACGGCGCGTGGGTCGAAGCGGATTCGGGTGCTTCCTTCGAGGTCACCGACCCCGGCACCGGCAAGGTGCTGGGCACCGTTCCGAAGATGGGCGCCGACGAAACCGCCCGCGCGATCGACGCCGCCGAGGCCGCCCTCCCTGCATGGCGCGCCAAGACCGCCGGTGAGCGCGCGAAGCTGATGCGCAAGCTGTTCGAACTGATGCTCCAGCACCAGGACGACCTCGGCGAACTGCTCAGCCGCGAACAGGGCAAGCCGCTGGCCGAGGGCAAGGGCGAGATCGCCTATGGCGCCAGCTTCATCGAGTGGTTCGCCGAAGAGGGCAAGCGCGCTTACGGCGACGTCATCCCCGGCCATGCCGCCGACCGCCGCATCGTTGTGATCAAGCAGGGCGTCGGCGTCGTCGCCGCGATCACGCCGTGGAACTTCCCCAATGCGATGATCACCCGCAAGCTAGGCCCGGCGCTTGCGGCGGGCTGCACCATCGTTATCAAGCCCGCTTCAGCCACGCCCTATTCGGCGCTGGCGATCGCGCAGTTGTGCGAGATGGCGGGCATCCCCAAGGGCGTCGTCAACGTCGTCACCGGCAGTGCAGGGCAGATCGGCTCGACCCTGACCGCCAGCCCCAAGGTCGCCAAGCTGACTTTCACGGGCTCGACCGAGATCGGCCGCGACCTGCTGCGCGAATGCGCCGAGACGATCAAGAAGTGCTCGATGGAACTGGGCGGCAACGCCCCGTTCCTGGTCTTCGACGATGCCGATGTGGATGCCGCGATCGAAGGCGCGATGATCTCCAAATTCCGCAACGGCGGCCAGACCTGCGTGTGCACCAATCGCTTTTACGTGCAGGACGGTGTCTACGACGAGTTCGTCGAGAAACTGGCTGCGCGTGTCAGCGGCATGAAGGTCGGCTACGGCCTTGATGCCGGCACCGAAGTTGGCCCTCTGATCGACGAGAAGGCGGTAGAGAAGGTCGAGGAACACCTGAAGGACGCGGTCGATGGCGGCGCGAAGGTGCTCGCAGGCGGCCAGCGCAATCCGCTCGGCGGCAGCTTCTTCAACCCCACCGTGGTGGCGGGCGTGAAGCCCGACATGAAGCTGGCCCGCGAGGAGACCTTCGGGCCGCTCGCCGGCGTGATCCGCTTCACCGACGAGGCCGACGCCATCCGCATGGCCAACGATACCGAGTTCGGCCTCGCCAGCTACTTCTACGCCAGCGACCTGAGCCGCGTATGGCGTGTGGCCGAGGCGCTGGAAGCGGGCATGGTCGGCATCAACACCGGCCTGATCTCCACCGAAGTTGCTCCGTTCGGCGGCGTCAAGCAGTCGGGCCTCGGCCGCGAAGGCTCGCACTACGGACTCGATGACTACATGGAGGTCAAGTACCTCTGCATGGGCATCAAGCCGGCCTGACCCAAGGGCTTCGACAGGCTCAGCCTGAGCGGCGGCTTATGCTACCCCCGCTCATCCTGAGCTTGTCGAGGGATCAAGCCTTGGGCTTCCTGCACAAGCTGAACATGCGCGCCTGAACCACCTGTATCATCGGTATGCCGATCGGGGTGCGCAGCGTATTGTCATGCGCGACCTGCAGCGCACCACGCCGTTCGCCGTCGTTGAACATCATGGTGACGGGGAAGTTGTCCCCGCCCCACTTGTCCTTGCCGTACTTGACCATGACCCAGACCTGGATGCCCTCGTAGCGCGCACCACCCGCGCAGCTGAAACAGACATCGACCGGCAGCGGCCCTGCCTTACCTGCCACGGTTTCGAGGAAGACACCCGCCACGCTCGCAACCACTCGCGGCTGCCGGGAACAATCGCCACCCGGTGCATACCTGCCATAAATCTCTTTCGGAACCGGCATCGACTGGCCCATCGCCTGTGTAGCGAACAGCAACGCGGCCAGGCCAGACGAACGACGCAGCATCGACGAATCCCCTCCTCGACATGGAAACCCGCAGCATCATCCCCGGTCGCGGCACGGCTGTCATCCGCAATACTCCCAAGGGCATTCCTGGACGATCGCGATGAATCATCGGACTCGCGGTAATCGCGTTCTGCGTGCCAAGGCCAGAGCCAGCAGAAGTCGGAAGAAAGGAAGTCGATGAAGATTTCCCGAAGGAGCCGGTCGACGGCGGCACGAAGATAGTCGCAGCCGGCCAGCGCAATCCGCTTCTGCAACCCGACCGTGGTGGCTGGCGTGAAGCCCGACATGAAGCTCGCGCGCGAGCAATCCTTCGAGCCGCTCGCAGGCGTTATCCGCTTCACCAGCGAGGCCGACGCCATCCGCATGACCAACGACACCGAGTTCGACCTTGCCTGCTATTTTTACCTCTCGCGAGTTTCGCGCGTGGCCGAAGCGCTGGAAGGGGGCATGGCCGCCATCAACACCGGACTGATTTCCACCGAGGTCGCCCCCTTCAGCGGCGTCAAACAGTCGGGCCTCGGCCGCGACGGATCGCACTACGGCCTCGATGACTACATGGAGGTGAAATACCTTTGCATGGGCATCCAGCCAGCTTGAACCGGGCGGAAAACATAAAACAAGCCTGAGAGGAAGCGGGTTCGAATCTCCACCGGGATTTGAACCCGACCGCCCTCGCGATTTGCCCACTGGCTTGTACATCCGGCCGCTAGGGGAAAAACCAGCACTTCAACGCTTGCTCACGATTCCCGTCCCTCAATCATCCATCGCAGTGCGCGTACCCACCGCGCGCCAAGGCTGGCCGATGTGTTTCTCCAGCCTGTCGCGCGCGCGCCATACCCACTTCACGCGGCGTTCGGCCAGACCGGGCAGGCTAAACAGATCACCGCCCAGCCACGGCAAGAACGGATTACGCCGCGCATAGGACCAGATTTCCACCCGCTCACCTCGCCGCACCGAGCGACCGCGGGCATGAAAGCCCACGGTGTCGGCGAGGACCAGTGTATTGCCGGCCACTGTCAGCCCTTCGGGCTCAGGCAGGTTCATCGCAACGCGCTCCGCCTCCGAGATGCGAGGCGACCCTCGCGCCGACAGCCGGTCGATCGCGTGCGGGTCCGTCTGCGAGCGGCGCTGCTCCCAGGCGAGACGCGCCGGCGTGAACCGGTGCGAGCCGCGTACATACGTGAACGGGCCTTCTTCTGCAGACACCGGGTTTAGAAACAGCCAGGCCTTGAGCGACGAATGGAAGCTATCGGCATGCAAGGTTTCCTGGGGGTCGGGCTCATTGCCCGCCGAGTGGCTGACGATGGTTTGAATGTAGTGCAACGGAGTCGTGCGGTAGCTCGCCACGTAATGAAACAATGCCACCACCTCCTTGCGGGTCAGCAGCGCTCGCAGCGCCGGGATCGCCGAGAGCATCGCCGGGTCGATCGCCAGCCTGCGCGTTACGGCGTCACCCTGACGCATCTCTCGCGCGGGTCCCTTAAACGTTAGCAGGGCGTCCCGCAAAGCAGGGAATTCGGCTGGTGGCACAATGTCGGGAATGACCACGAATCCGTCGCGATCGAACGCCTCGCGCCACTCGGGCCGAACCCCGGATGCCAGGCGGCGCCTGCGCCATGCACACAGACCCGCCGCCAGTTTCACTCGTACCAGATGCAGTCCACGCGCGTTGAGACGGCGCGATCCGATAATCGGGTTATCAAGAAAGCTCTTGGCCCCCGTCAGCAATTGCAAAGCCCAGATGGGGCTCATCAGCGCTTTGCCGATCGTCATATTTCGGTCGTTTACGGCCATCCCGCGCGGGGTTGCGCCAACCCGCGCGGGGATGCAACCCGAAAGATGCTTATCCTTTCACGACCGCATCGATCGCCAGCAGCCGGGTCCATACTTCTTCGAACTGATCGAGGGGAAGAGCATTCGGGCCGTCGGACAAGGCCGCATCCGGGTCCGGATGAGTTTCCGTGAACACGCCTGCGACACCGGCTGCGACGGCGGCGCGCGCCAGCAGCGGCACGTACTCGCGCTGGCCACCCGATCGTTCGCCCAGACCACCTGGCTGTTGAACCGAATGCGTCGCGTCGAACACCACCGGGCAACCGGTATCGGCCATGATCGCCAGCCCTCGCATGTCGGACACTAGGGTGTTGTAACCGAAAGAGGTGCCGCGCTCGCACAGCAGGAAGGCATCAGGATCATGCCCTGCCGCCGTAGCTGCATTGCGCGCTTTCGCGACAACCTGTTTCATGTCGGCAGGTGCCATGAACTGCGCCTTCTTGATGTTCACGGGCTTGCCCGAAGCGGCTACCGCAGCGATGAAATCGGTTTGCCGGGCCAGAAACGCCGGGGTCTGCAGCACGTCGACCACTTGCGCCACTGCGGAGACCTGCGCGGATTCGTGAACATCGGTAATGACCGGCAAGCCGGTTTCAGCACGCACTTTCTCGAGGATGCGCAATCCTTCATCCATGCCCAACCCGCGGAATGACTGGTCGGAACTGCGGTTGGCTTTGTCAAACGAACTCTTGAAAATGAGCAGAATGCCCAGCCGTTCAGCCACCCCGGCGAGCGTCTCGGCGACAAAAAGCGTCATTTCCTCGCTTTCAATGACGCATGGCCCGGCAATGGCGAATAAGGGAGTCTTTTGGTGAATCGAACGTCCGCAAAGGATCATGGGTGCAGCCTCGTCCTGCGAGTTGTGGGTTAAAATTTAGAAACAGGGTGGTCTTCCAACTTCCTGTGACTCCACAGCAGCGCCATAGGGTCAAGACTTTTGCTTGGCCGGTAAGGAACGGGCTGGCAATCCCTTCCGTAGTGGAATAGCGATGGCCACGCATTCATGTCCTGGCGGCGCATCTCGGTGCCGGCAGGTTGTTAAAAAGATGAACAATTTAAGGGCGGTATGAAGAGCGCACTCCTCCAAACGCAGTATGCCGCATCTGCACTCAAGACGCTGGACATAGAGCTCGAGGCACTTGGGGCGCTGAAGGCGTCGCTGCAGTCTCCGGACCTGGGCGCCGCAGTCGATCGCGCGATCAAGGCCCTGGCATCCACGCGCGGGCGCGTGATCGTCACCGGCATGGGCAAGAGCGGCCACATCGCGCGCAAGATCGCCGCGACCATGAGATCTACCGGCACCTCGGCGCTCTATCTCCATCCCGGCGAGGCAAGCCATGGCGACCTTGGCGTCATCACCAAGAAGGACGTGGTCCTTGCCATTACCTGGTCGGGGGAAACCGCCGAACTGGGCGATATCCTCCACTACTGCAACTTCTACGGCGTAACTCTGATCGTCGCAACTTCGCATGCCGACAGCACGGCCGGCCGCGCAGCAGACATCTGCCTGACAATGCCTCCGGTGCGCGAAGCCTGCCCCAACGCGTTGGCGCCCACCTCCTCGACGACGCTGCAACTGGTACTGGGCGATGCGCTGGCGGTCGCGTTGATCGAAGCGCGGGGCTTCACCTCGTCCGACTTCCGCGTCTTCCATCCAGGCGGAAAGCTGGGCGCGCAGTTGAGCACCGTGGGGGAGATAATGGGTGTGGGCGAAGCCATCCCCCGGGTCGGCCGCGATGCCTCGCTCACCAGCGCAACGCTCGAAATGAGCCGAAAACGCTACGGCTGCACCGCCGTTGTGGATGAAGACGACCGCCTCGTGGGAGCGTTTACCGATGGCGACCTGCGGCGTTGCATCGCCGTGCACGACTTATCGGACAACATTGGCCTGCACATGTCGATCAATCCCCTAAGCGTACAGCCCGACACGCTGTCTTCCGAGGCTTTGCGCATCCTCAACGGGAATGCCATTTCAGTGCTCTTCGTCGAGGATCAGGGAAAGCTCGTCGGGATCGTCCATATCCACGACATCGTACGCACCGGCGTGGCCTGAAGGACTTCCCGCCGATCCGCCGGGCTCGGACGATGTCCTTACGCCTCGAAAGCCCTGAATAGCGCAGCCCCTCCCCCGGCCCGGATCGCGCAAGCCTCCGCTGTCGAGCACGCTTTGGCGCTGCTTGTCGAAGCCGTCTGACAGGGGCACTAAGGCGTAAACTCATAAACGGCATCATCGAGGTTCGAGGCAAAATGGCGCAGCGCAAGGAAGCAGGGCGAAGGAATATGTCGATACTTCAAGTCCTGCTGACGCGGCGCTGGGCCATGCTGGTCAAATCCTCCGGACGCCCGAATGGCGAACATATCGGGCGTCTCGATGCTGCCATTTATGAGCTTATGTCCTAGTCTTCGGATGACATCTATGCCTGCTCTCATCGTGGTTCCCGCACGCTTCGGGTCCACTCGCCTTCCGGGCAAGCCGCTGCTGGCGATCGCCGGGCGCACCTTGCTTGAACGCGTCGTTTCCGTGGCCCGCACAACTGCCGCGCTGGTGGGAGATTGCGAGGTGGTGGTCGCCACGGACGATGAGCGCATAGCCGACCATGCCACCGCGATCGGCACCGAGGCGGTGATGACGCCGGATTCCTGCGATTCCGGCTCTTCGCGCGCTTGCCTTGCGGCGCAGACACGGGCGGCAAAACCCGAACTCGTCATCAACCTCCAGGGCGATGCTCCGTTCGTGCCGCCTGCCGTCGTCGCGGGGCTGGTCCACACTCTGCGCGAAGGCCGGGCCGACGTGGCCACGCCGGTGTATCGTCTAGACTGGGCAAGGCTTGATCGGCTGCGCGCGCACAAGCGGACTGCTCCGTTCAGCGGCACCACTTGCGTGCGCGCGACAGACGGACGGGCCTTGTGGTTTTCAAAGACCATCCTACCCGCGATCCGTGATGAGACGAGATTGCGCGAAGCGGGCTCATTTTCGCCGGTGTGGCAACACCTGGGTCTGTACGGCTATCGGATGGCCGCGCTGGAATGGTTCGCCGCGACCGCTCAAGGGGATTACGAGACCATCGAAGGGCTTGAACAACTGCGCTTCCTCGAGGCGGGTCACACCATCGCCACGGTCGAGGTCGAGCCGCCCAGCCACGCCATGTCGGGAATCGACACCCCCCAGGACCTCAAACTGGCGGAAGAAACGATCGCACGACTGGGCGATCCGTTCGCGGCTCATTAGCGTAACCGTCATGTTCGTCATCGTCCGCCACGGCAATACCTTCGAAAACGGCGAGCCATCCCGCCGCGTCGGCGCGCGCACCGACTTGCCGCTTACTGCCGCAGGGCTGGCGCAGGCACGGGCGCTGGGTGCTCATTTCGCGGCGCAAGGACTTGCTTTCGAACAGGTTCTCGTCTCGCCCCTGACCCGCACGTGCCAGACCGCTGCGGAAATCCTTGACCACATGCCACAGGCGCCTGAAGCGCAAGTCGCCGAGTGGCTGCGCGAGATCGACCATGGCCCCGATGAAAACGCCACCGAGGACGTGGTGCTCGCACGTATCGGGACCGAAGCGCTTGCAGCCTGGGATGAACACGCAGTTCCCCCGCCGGGCTGGCGGGTCGACGGCAAGGCGAGGATCGCGGCATGGCGGGATCATTTCCTGTCCACCCGGGGTCCGGCCTTGCTGGTCACCAGCAACGGCGCGGCACGCTTCGCGCTCGTCGCCGCGGGGCTGAGTGCCGGTTCGAGCATGAAACTTCCCACCGGAGGCTATGGGGTCATCCATCGGGACGAGGGAATGACGATGACACTCACCGAATGGGGCAGGCGTCCATGACCCCGCCCTCAGCCCCACCATTGTCCCTCCTGCGGGCGCCGCCATTTCCCTGGCACGACGCAGCCATAACCCAGCCTGCCCCTTCCCGTACGTCGAAGCCCGTGCTCCATGACCGGGACACGCTGTTCGCGGCCATACGTCAAGCCCGCGTGGGCGGAGACTTCTGGGCCGATGATGCAGGTGTGAAACGCTTGGCCGCAACCGTGATACGGCCGGGAGAACCTTCTGAAGTCGAGGGTACCGAGCGGCCCGATACGATCTGGATTCCGCCCGTCGGGACCCCGCGCTGGACACATGCGCTTCGTGGCAGGACATGGTGCATCGATGTCGATCCATGGTCGGTTCTACCGGGTGCTTCGCGCTTGCTGGCCCATGGCGATGACGAATGGATCGCGCTCGCGCGCATTGCCGGGATCAAGGTGGACGTGCTCTCGACGGGCGGGTTCGGCGCCCCCGGGGACGATGCCGCCACCCTCGACGGGCGCGTTGCCGAATTGCTTGCGAACCAAGATTGGCGCGACCCTTTCACAGGGGGCTCTTCGACGATCGAGGCAGTGGTGGATCTGCTGGCGCTATGGCGTCACACTCTGGATCTAAACCGTCCAATTGTCTCGACATGCGGGATGGCCTGGTGGAAACGGAAAGAAATCGGCCGTTTCCTCTGGCATCCGACACGCCACCTGGCGATGGTGCCATCACCGGCACAGGCGCTGCGCGTGGCCCGCAAGGAGGGCGGTGCAATCGCAGTCTGGCCTTCGCGCGTCTCGCCCGCTCTCATTGCTGCGGCAGGGCAGCAAGGCACCGCGCTGGTTCGCGTCGAAGATGGGTTCGTTCGGTCGGCTGGCCTCGGCGTCGATCTTGTGCCGCCCTCCTCAATAGTCGTGGACGCCTCGGGCATTCACTTCGACCCGGGCGCTCCGAGCGATCTGGAGGCAGTCCTGAACGATGCGCAGATGTCCGCCCGGTTGCTTGGCCGCGCACGAAGTCTGCGCGAAATCATCGTCAGGGCAGGCATTAGCAAATATTCCGCCGACCAGGGACAATCCGTGCCCGAACGGATACCAGGCAAACGCCTTGTCCTTGTCCCGGGGCAGGTGGAAGACGACATGTCGGTACGCGCAGGTGGCGGCGGCCTGACTTCGAACCTCGAACTCCTTCGCCGCGCGCGCGACCTCGAACCCGATGCGCAAATCTGGTTTCGCCCCCATCCCGATGTCGATGCCGGCCATCGCAAGGGCAAGGTACCCGATACAGACATCCTCGCCCACGCCGACCACATCGTGCGGGGTGGCGGCATGGCACCTCTGCTCCATGCGGTCGACGCGGTGCATGTGCTGACCTCGCTCACCGGCTTCGAAGCCCTGATGCGCGGCCGCGAGGTGACCTGCCACGGAACGCCATTCTATGCGGGCTGGGGGCTGACGCGCGATCTTGGTCCTGCAACCCCGCGCAGGACGGCCAGGCTTTCGCTCGATGCGCTGGTTGCGGGAGTACTGATTCTCTATCCGCGCTACCTCGATCCGGTGACCGGACTTCCATGTCCGCCCGAAGTGCTGGTCTCACGCATGGCATCGGCGACCGCACACAATCGGCTGAAATGGATAGGGCCCCTGCGCCGCTGGCAGGGCAAGCTGATGAAAATGATCAGATGACGGTTATTCTTGACATTTCGCGCCTGATCTCGCGGCTGCGCTATTCCACCCCTTCGGGTGTCGATCGCGTGGAAATGGCCTATGCTCGCGGACTGTTGGCCCGTTACGGAAACGCTCTTGCTTTTGCAGCCGTCCATCCCACCGGCCGCTACGGCCGCTTGCCGCGCCGAACGGCGCTGGCCTATCTAGACGAACTTGACCGACGCTGGGCGAGCGAGGCCAATGCACCGCGCCTGCGACCGCTTGCCTCTGTGCTACCGCAGCTGGCGGCGCTCATGCCCACGCGCCAGGGCGTAGGATCGAGCCAACGCGCGGTCTACGTTCAGGCATCTCCGCATCACCTCACCAAAGCGGCCAAGGTTCACAGCATCCTCGCGCGCGAGCGTGCGAAGTTCCTCTGCCTCGTACACGATCTCATCCCCATCGAATTTCCCGAGTATGCCCGCCCTTCGGGAGCGGAACTGCATCGGCAGCGGATCGAAACCATAGCCTCGGCGATCGCGGCGACGGGCGGGGCAGCCATCGTCAACTCCGCCGCGACCGGCCGCTCACTCAAACCCTGGCTGAAGCCCGGTACTGCAATCCATGTCGCCTTGCTGGGGACCGAACAGCTGCCTCCCGCTATACCGCATGCCGCGAAGGACGGCCGCCCATACTTCGTCTGTTTGGGCACGATAGAACCGCGCAAGAACCACCTCCTGCTACTTCATCTGTGGCGCCATCTCGCTGAGACCATGCCTCCCGAACGCGTTCCCCGTCTGATCGTGGTCGGTCGCCGGGGCTGGGAAAACGAACAGATCGTCGACATGCTCGAAAGGTGCCCCGCCCTCGTCGGTCATGTCACCGAACTTGGCGGCTGTCCCGACGCGCATCTTTCCGCTCTGCTGCGCGGAAGCCGGGCACTGCTGATGCCTACCTTCGCGGAAGGCTACGGCATGCCGGTGGCAGAGGCGCTCTCCGTAGGCACGCCGGTCATTTGCAGCGACCTTGCCGCGCTGCGCGAAGCGGGCGGAACGGCACCCGACTATCTCGACCCGCTCGACGGACGAGGCTGGAAGGCGGCCGTCCTCGACCATGCCGCAGGCGGCCCGATGCGCCTGGCCCAAATGGAACGCCTGCCTGGCTGGCACAACCCCACCTGGCCGGAGCACATCAAGATTGTGTCACACGCGATAACAGGCCTCTGAGCCTCGCAGCGCGCACTCGCTAACGACTATGAAAGCCGCCCGGTTCTCAAGATAAAACCAAAATATGCAAATATTTGAAGAGGCGCGACACTCACCGCCCAAGCACAGGCGATCACGGATCAGGAATTCCTTCCGTTCATCGCTGACATTGTTCTGCGCCGCCAAAATCAGCACTTTGAACATGATCACCGGATCTTAAGACGGCTGACCCGCCCATTGCCCGGTCCGAACAGGCACTTCAGTTGGAGCGCGGTATGCCTATAGAGCGCTTCAGCTGTCAGGCAGTCGCTTGCGGGCATAGATCGTTGCGCCGACGATGCCGCCGTGATCGCAGTGTTCGAGGTGCAGGCTAGTCATACCCGCCTGATAGAAAAGCGCGATCACGCGCGAAAGATCATAGTCGTGCATCAGCATAACGCCTTCCCGGAACCCGCGCGGGCTGCGGCTGCGCGTCGCCGGGGTCACATCCGTGCCGTCCAGGATCAGGCGACCGCCCGCTGAACGCGCATGCTGGGTGGTGCGGGCGAACATCAGCTGGACGGTAGCCCCGCCGTTTTCGGACACTCCAGCCAGCAGCTGCCTGAGGATTTTATAGCCGCGCTCTGGCGGGATGTGCTGAAGCACGATCAGCGACATGACCCACTCGAACGCGACATCGGGGATAGCATCGACAAAGGTCAACCCCGGCGTGGTGTGCAGGCGTGCTTCGGCCATCATCCCAGGCGATATGTCCACACCGGTGGCCTGCCCCGCGATTTCGGCCAACGGTACTGTGAGACGCCCCACGCCGCAGCCGAAGTCCAGCGCAGAACGCGGCTCGAACGCACCGAATAGCGCATTCATCCGGCTGAAATGATGGCGAACGTCGCCCCGGCCCGATGCGAAGAATCTCTCACGCGCCGCGTCGTCAAGATTGTCGCGCTTGAAAGTCTCAGACGTCAGAACGCCGAAGTACGGCTCCGTCTCACCGATCATCCGCCAGTCGCGATCCGTATCGCGCTGCCTTTCGAACTTTCGAAAAGGATTGACCCCCAGCAACCGTCGCAGCATTCCACACCCTCTTACCCGCCAATGGTAATCACCGGGCGGAAATAGTCGCTCTTTCGGAATTGTCTAAGTAATAAATTGAAATCGCATAGACCGCATGGTCAGGATGCCGGGCTTACCCGCCCTGTTCCAGCCCGGAGAGCAGTTCGGCGGCAGATAGCGCCCAGGTCGCCTGCGACGGGGTGACAACCACGCGACCCGCAGCGACGTCTTCAGCCCATCGACCGATCGCCCGGGCCAGCGCAGGGGTGGCGGCATCGGCGGGGAAGTAGTCGACGCCATTGCCTTCGTGCGGACGAAACACCGCAAGGTCACGGGCCAACACGGGCTTGCCATGCTCCAGCGCCTCGACCAGCGGCAGGCCGAACCCTTCAGCGTGCGACGCGATGATGACGCCCGCGCAACAGTCGTAGATGGCAGCCAGTTCCCGGTCGCCCACGTCGTCCAGCCACAGAAGCCTGCCACCATTCTCCGGGTGCGAGCGGATCCGCTCGGCCAGGGCGGATACCTGCCAGCCTTCCCGCCCCACCAGCACCAGACGCTGCGTGCCACCGTCACGCCACAGCGCCTCGAAGGCAGCGACGATATCCTCGTGCCCCTTACGCGGCTCCAGCGTACCGACCATCAGGAAATAGGGCGCCGTCGTATCGAAGCGCGGAGCGTCGATCCCGGCATCGGGTTTGGCGGCAGGCGCAGTGGCGTCGAGGATGTTGCCCCCCATCGACACCACTTGCGTGCGATAACCGCCGGTCAGGCCGTAGCGCACATCGAACACCTCGCGCAGTTCCGTCTCGGTATGGCCGGAATTGCACACCAAGCCTTCGGCAAGCGCGGCCAGCATATCCAGCCAGATGCGATAGCGCAGCACCGTATTGCGCGAAAACCATTCCGGCCTTTGCAATGGCAGCAAGTCATGGACGAGGAACCACAGCCGTCCGCCCTGGCGCCGGAACCGCGCCAGTTTGCGGCGGTGCCAGCGCAGCGTGTCGAGCGAATAGTCCAGGCCCAGGAAGACGTCGCCGGGGCCCGCCCGGATCGGGGTGAAGTCTGGCGACTGGCCCGCCAGTCGGTCAGGCCAGTTGATCTCGAAATAGCTGCGCTTGCGCGTAGCCGACACGAAGCGGATGTCCCAGCCCTGTTCCGGGGCCGCATCGCGCAGCGCCAGCGCCAGCGCGCGCACGACGCGCTGGATGCCGGTCCCCGCATCATCCTTGCTGATGACCGCCATGTCGATGAACAGCCGGGGACGCGGCCCGCCCGCTTCCGACCGAGCCTCCGGCCACGAGGCAGTCGTATCCTGCCTGAGACGGCGCTGCCGCGCCACGCGGAACCGGCGCCAACCACGCGTACCCACCGCCTCGTCGATACGCGCCGGCAGCAGGTCGAGGAAGACGGGCAGGCGCAGCTTCATCCGCGCGCCCGGGCGCGGTGGCGGGACTGCATCGGATGCCGCGTCAATTGTTGTTGGACATCGCGGTCGCGGTTGTCGCCACCGGCAGCAATGTCGAATAGATGACGTTCACGAACTTCTGGATATCGGCCAGCGGCGCGTTGGAGACATAGAGCACGTCCTTGTCGCGGATGGGGAAGCTCTGAGCGATGAAGAACGTGGCCGGATCCTTCATGTTGAGGCGGTAGATCACGGGCACCTTGCCGTCAGGCGTCAGCCTTGCGCCGGCTCGGGTGGCGGGGTCGAGGGCAGCGGGGTCTTCCAGCCTGAAGATGAAGACGCCCTTCACGTCCGCACGGGCGTCCTGCAGGCCGGCCACGCGGCCAAGCGCCTGCGCCATCGTCACGCCGGTGGCCTCGAAGGGGATTTCCTCGTTGCGGCCGGTAGCGCCCAGTGCGGTGAAGCTGAAAGGCTGGAACAGCACCGTCATGACATCGTCGGGACGAAGACGCACGTTCTGGCGGGGATCGCGGATGACGGATTCCAGCGGCAGCGCGCTGACCTTCATCCCGCGCGTGATCTGGATCGTCATCTTGCCGACGGGCTGGCGCACCCCTCCGGCACTGGCCAGTACGTCGAGAATGCGCTCGCCCCGCGCGGTCAGGGGCACGCGCGCGCTCGTCGCCACGTCGCCCACCACGGTGACGGTCGCGGCCGCATTACGAATCAGGCGCACCACGGTCTGCGGCTGATGGGCCTTCCCGCGCAGGCGTGCGCTGATCTCGCGCGCGATGTCTTGCGGGGTGCGGTCCGCCGCGCGCACAGTGCCGACGAACGGAATGGTGATCTGGCCATCGCTGTCCACCATCTGCTCGGGCAGGGAGGTGCCGCGCGCCGTTGTCCCGCCCGAAAGCGCGGAGGATGCGGATGCGGTGGGGCTGGACAGACGGCTTTCGGCTCCCACGCTGCCGAATAGCGCGGCCGGCGGCGCTTCCCAGATGGCGATGTCGAGCACGTCGCCCCGGCCGATGACCGAGCCGATCGGCTGCCCGTCGCCCAGCTCCTCGGAGAACAGGGACTGGCGATTGCTGGCGAGCACCGTGCGCGCGACGGCATCCGTCACATCGATCACCTGGATCGCCCCTTCGGCCAAGCCCTGTTCCTCAAGCCTGCCTACCGCGCGCGCGGAAGGCCCGGCGGCAGGCGCCATGGCGCAGGCCCCCAGCGATGCCGCAAGAGCGCCACTTGCAATGAAGCGGGTGACGATAACTGATATTTTCATGGGGAATTCAGCCAAATATTGGACGTGCTCGGGCGTCGGCATGTTGCGAGGACCTATGGCGCAATCCCCGGTGTAGATCAAGGCGGCAAGGACTGCGACGGCTCGCGCTCCCGGTGCGACGGCACGGTCTGCCGCAGCCTTTCTTCACTGGACGCAAATCGGACTTCCGGGTAGTGGCTGGCGCTTGCCTGCAACCTTCGCCGGCGGATATCAGCGCAAGGTTGTCGAGTGATGGACAAAGACGATGCGATCGCGCATCCAGCCAGCGGTGACGGTCAGGAAAATCTGGGCGCAGCATTACGGAACTCTCGAACTTTGAATATTCTAGACAAGATGCGCCGCATCAAGCCGCTGTTCTTCGTCACTGTGATCGTTCCGGTATTTCTGGCGATCCTCTATTACGGGGTCTTCGCCTCGAACGTGTACATCTCAGAATCCCGCTTCATCGTGCGCAGCCCGGACAAGCCGGCTACCACGGGTCTGGGCGTCCTGCTCAAGAGCACCGGCTTCGCCAATGCCGGGGACGAGATCTATGCGGCGCAAAGCTACGTGCTTTCGCGAGACGCACTACAGGCGCTGAACGGCAAGGACGCCTTCGTGAAGGCCTATACCGGGCCGGACGTCTCGATCTTCGACCGGTTCAATCCGACCGGCTTCTCCAGCTCGGGCGAGGATCTTTACGACTACTACGAAAAGCAAGTGAAGATCGACCAGGACACCACGTCTTCGATCGTCACTATGACCGTGCGCGCCTTTACCCCACAGGACGCCCGCCGCTTTAACGAACAGCTTCTCGAAATGGCGGAAGCCACCGTCAACAAACTGAATACGCGCGGCAAGCAGGATCTCATCCGCTTCGCCCAGACCGAAGTGGACGACGCCAAGGCCAAGTCGCAGGACGCCGCCGTGGCGCTGTCCTCCTACCGCAACCAGGCGGGCGTGGTCGATCCGGAGAAGCAGGCGCAGATCCAGATTCAGATGGTGTCCAAGCTGCAGGACGAACTGATCGCCACGCGCACCCAGCTGCGCCAGTTGCGCGCCTTCACGCCGCAGAACCCGCAGATCGAGGTGCTCGACGTCCGCGCCAAGGGCCTCGCCGCCGAGATCGACGACCAGCTCGGCCAGGTAGCGGGCAGCAGCAAGTCGCTGTCCTCGCGCGTGGCCCGCTACCAGCGGCTGTTCCTGGAAAGCCAGTTCGCCGACAAGCAGCTGGCCAGCGCGATGGCCTCCCTCGAGGAAGCCCGTAACGAGGCCCGCCGCAAGCAGGCTTACGTGGAACGCATCGTGCAGCCCAACCTGCCCGACGATCCGCTAGAACCGCGCCGCCTGCGCGGCATCCTCTCGACCCTGATCCTGGGCCTTGCCGCTTGGGCCATCATCAGCATGCTGGTTGCCGGAATGCTGGAGCACCGGGACTGAGTTGCGCACCATGCGGTCACACCTTGCTGAAGTGGGTCGAAGCGCATCGGTGCAGGGGCGGGTGGTCTACGCCCTCCTCATGCGTGAGATCCTGACCCGCTACGGGCGGCACAACATCGGCTTCCTGTGGCTGTTCGTGGAGCCGATGCTGTTCACGACCGGCGTTACCGTCTTGTGGACGCTGACCCAGGCGCTGCACGGATCGTCCCTGCCGATCGTCGCCTTCGCGCTCACCGGCTATTCCAGCGTGCTGCTCTGGCGCAACATGCCCGCACGCTGCATCGGCGCAATCGATCCGAACCTGGCGCTGATGTATCACCGCAATGTGCGGGCGATCGACATCTTCCTGGCCCGCGTGCTGCTGGAAGCGGGCGGCGCTACGATATCGTTCGTCACGCTCAGCCTGTTCTACATCTACATCGGGTGGCTAGATCCGCCGGCGGACATCCTGACCGTCGCGGGGGGCTGGCTGATGATCGCGTGGTTCGGCGCCGCGCTGGGCATGACGCTTGGCGCGCTGTCGGAAAAGAGCGAGATGGTGGAGCGCCTCTGGCACCCCATCTCCTACCTCGCATTCCCGCTGTCCGGCGCCGCCTTCATGGTCGATGCCCTGCCCCCGGCCGCGCGCAAGTACATCCTATATGTGCCGATGGTGAACGGGGTCGAGATCGTCCGCCAGGGCTATTTCGGCGAGCAGGTGCGCGTGCACTACGACTTCTTCTACATGCTCGCCTGCTGCGTGGGCCTGACCTGGCTGGCGCTCTCGCAGATCGAGGTGGTGAACCGGGGGGTCACGCCGGAATGATCTCGGTCGATAACGTGCACAAGATCTACCCCACCCGCGCGGGCGACCGGGTGGTGCTGAAGGATGTCTCGTTCACTCTCGCCCGGGGGGAAAAGCTGGGCGTGCTGGGCCGCAACGGCGCGGGCAAGTCCACGCTGGCACGCCTGATCAGCGGCGCGGAGCGGCCCACCTCCGGCACGGTCGAACAGGGCATGTCGGTATCCTGGCCGCTGGCTTTCGGCGGAGCGTTCCAGAACGCCCTCACCGGCCTCGACAACGTCCGCTTCATCAGCCGGATCTACAAGCAGGACTACCAAAGCAACATCGATTTCGTGGCCGATTTCACGGAACTGGGCCTCTACCTGCGCGAACCCGTGCGCTCCTATTCGCAGGGCATGCGCGCGCGCCTGGCCTTCGCGGTCTCGATGATAATCGAGTTCGACTGCTACCTGATCGACGAAGTGAGCGCGGTGGGCGATGCCCGCTTCCACGAGCGCTGCGAGGTGGAGCTGTTCCAGAAACGCGCTGACCGGGCGATGCTCATCATCTCCCACGATCCCGAATACGTGCGCAAGCACTGCGACCGCTTCGCCGTGCTTCACGAAGGCGACATGACGTTCTACCCCGACTTCGAGCAGGCTTACGATCGCCACTTGCGCATCCTGCACGGAGAGGCGTGACGAAGCGCCCGATTTCCGGGTCCGGGTGGCCCCTTCCGGTTCATTGATATCCTGCATCGGTTGTGGAATGGTGAACGCTCGCAGGAACGGAGGTCCCTCCGTGACGTGCCGGCTGATACCCCCTGGCAGGCCCCGATCCCGCCGCGTCAATCATGCCGGAGCTGCAGCGAAGAGGCCGTGATGAACCCAAGTACCCCCCCGCTGGAAATCGACTTTACCCGCCCCGGACCGGCATGGCCGGACTTTCTCCTTTCCCTCGACGGGTTCTCCGGAACCGAGCCCATCGGCCGCTGGACCGATGGCGAGACCGCCCGGATCGTCCTGGCCGCAGACCCGACGCGACCGCGCGATCTGGTGCTGGTACTGGACGCTTCCCCCTTCGTCGCCCCCGGCATCGGCACCCAGGGCATCACTGTTACCGTGAACGGCAGGAAGGCCGCCGATCTAACCTTCTCCCGGCACTTCCGGCGCGAGCGGATCGAGGTGCGGGTTTCGCTGGCCGAGGACGCCGCCGAAGCCCCGCTCGAGATCGGCATCGGCATCCGCCATCCCGCCCAGCCCTCGCAGCACGGCATGGGCGACGACGGGCGCCATCTGGGCCTGCTGATCGCCGGGCTGACGGTGAAGGCCACGCCGCCGCGCAGCACCAGTCCCTACAGCGGACTGCCCGCGCACCAGTTCTGGCGTCGGTCGATCTCCGCGGTCGAACACCATCGCATCGACCCCGTCACGCAGACCCGCTTCAAGATCGGGAAGAATGCCCGCGTCGGCACCGCCGGAAGCTGTTTTGCGCAGCATATCTCCCGCCGGATCATGGCATCGGGGTTCAACTACCTCGTCACCGAGGCGGGCGAGGGCATCGACGAGCCGCAGCGCGTCAGGAACAACTACGGCACGTTCTCGGCCCGCTACGGCAACGTCTACACTACCGTGCAACTGCTCCAGCTGTTCGAGGAGGCGTTCGGGCAGCGGGTGCCGCGCGATCGCGCCTGGCCCCGTCCCGACGGCCGCTTCATCGACCCCTTCCGTCAGCAGATCGAGCCTGACGGCTTCGCCGACGAGGCGGCCGTCATCGCCGAGCGCGACCGGCACCTCGCTGCCGTGCGCCGCCTGTTCGAGGATACCGACATCTTCGTGTTCACGCTGGGGCTGACCGAAGCCTGGCGATCGCGCGAGGACGGTTCGGTGTTCTCCGCCGCCCCCGGCGTCGTGGGCGGAGCGTTCGACGAAAGCCGGCACGAATTCGTCAACTTCGACTTGGCCGAGACTTACGGCGCGCTGGAAACCTTCCTGGAGAAGTTCCACGCCCTCAACCCCGGCGCGCGCGTTCTGCTGACCGTCTCGCCGGTGCCGCTGATCGCCACCTACGAGCCGCGCTCGGTCCTCGTGTCCACTACCTACAGCAAGTCCGTACTGCGCGTGGCCGCGGAAATGGCGCTGAAGCGTTTCGACTGGGTGGACTATTTCCCGTCCTACGAGATCATCACCGGCAGCTTCTCCGGGGGGCTCTATTACGAGGACGACCGCCGCGAAGTGAATGCGCTGGGCGTGTCCCACGCCATGCGCTGCTTCATGCAGAACTACATCGAAGGCCGCGATCCCAAAGCGGCGGCCGTCGCCCCCGAAGCCGTGCGCAAGGCGTCCGCCGCCGGCATCGTGTGCGACGAGGAAATCATGGACAGCGCAAGAGCATGAATTCTTCCATGGAGCAGTGGCTCGTCATTTCGAACTGCCAGACCTTCGGCCTCGCCAACTGCCTGCAGGCGCAGGTGGCCGACGTGCAGGTAACCGGTGTGGATACTCTTCTCTTCAACTCCGACCCCGATCGCTTCAACGCGGACATGGACAAATACAGCACGCTGTTCATCTCCGATGGTGTGAAGGCCGAAATCCCGTCCGCGCGGATCGATGCCATCGCGGACCATGTCGCCCTGCCGATGCTCACCTTCCGGGCCTTCCATCCCGATCTGGTGTACCTCCAGCACGATGGCCGCCCGGTGGTAGGCCCGGTCGGCGATTATCACTCGGCGATCGCCTATGCCTGCTTCCGCGCCGGGTTGAGCGTTGCCGATACTGCGGCCCGGTTCAACGGCAGCTTCCTTGAGCGCTGCGGTTACATGGCCATGTGGGTGCCCGAGCGCGACCGCCTGGTGGACGAGATGGCAGACTTCGGCCTCGACATCGCCGCCCCGATCCGGACATGGGGGCGCCACGGCGCGTTCATGTTCAGCATCAACCATCCGTGCATTCACGTCTTGCATAACATCGCATCAGAACTGCTGCGCGCAGGCGGGCGCACTCCCGTTTCCGGTGGGATCGTGCCGCACGATAACCTCGCCACCGGCGCGGCCTTCGCGGTCTACCCGGAAATCGGAGAGGCACTGGGCGTGCCGGGAAGCTATGCATTCAAGGACGTCGGCAGCTATCGCCCCATCGACCTCGAAGACTTCATCGCCGGCTGCTTCGCAAGCTACGGGCGGATCGGTGCCGCCTCGATCGCCCCGCACCCCCAATTCGCGCAGCAGGTGGACTACGTCGAAGCGCTGATCTGACGGGAGTCATTCCGGCGCGGCCGCCCGGGCGACCCGCCGGAAGCGATTATTTATAAATACATAATTGCCATAACAAGTAATTTCCTTGATTATACCGCCTATATAAAGATCGACGTCGGCATCGCTCCGTCATGCTATCTCGAATTCATATGTCCGGCAGGCGGTGAATATATGATCAACATACCTCTCGAGAACAAGGAAGATGCTTCTAGGCTCATTGCTGATTACTTGTATTCCCTGCTAGCGGACGGGTCTCCCAATCCTGAATGGGGGAAGATCGCGTTCCTGCGCTCCATCGACCCTACGAGCCGCGTTCTCGATCTGGGCTGCGGTAACAACTCACCGAAATTCACGAAGGATGTTATTCCCGAGTGCCACTACATCGGGATCGATGTGGAAAATTACAATCAGTCGTCCGAACGATTTGCGGACGAATACATGATCGTAAGGTCAGCGAATTTCCGCAGTGCGATTGAACTCTACGAAAACAGCATCGATGCGGTGATATCCTCGCACAATATCGAGCATTGCGAAGATCGTTACGGCACGACCGAGGCGCTTGCCCGGTCGCTAAAAGTCGGCGGGAAAGCCTACGTCTCCTTCCCCGCCGGGGACAGTACCGCCTTCCCCAACAGGTCGGGCACGCTGAACTACTACGACGATGAAGGCCATGTATCGGAGCCGCCGGATTTCGGCAGGATCATCTCCATCCTGACCGGCAACGGGATGAAGATCCTCTACGCGACGACGCGCTATCAACCGCCCATCCACTGGATCCTCGGCCTCGGCAACGAGGATCTGTCCGCCAGCACCGGCGAAATCAAGGACGGGACATGGTGCTACTGGGGTTTCGAGTCCGTCATCTGGGCCGAAAAGGTGGAGGGACCGCGCGGCAACGGACTCGCCACCTCGGAGTTTTGACGGCCAGCCCCGGCGGGCCGCTTGCGCGGCCGCCAGGGTGCTAATCCATCGTCAGGAAGCTGTTTCCAGCGCTTCCCCGGCGGTGCGCAGCGAGCACATTTCCCAGATCGCACAGGAGATATGGTAGAGCGAACTGCCGGGAGCCAGTTCCTCGATGAAACTGCCGTCCTCATTCATCTTGTCGCGCCACAGGTGCTGCGCTTCGGGCAGGAAGTACTTGCTGAGGCCCGTCCAGGCATCGGCGACTTCCTGCAGGTCTTCGTCGGCTCCGGTGCGGTGATAGCGCACGACCGCCACCTTGAGGCGCTCCGTCTGGGGCCACAGACGGGCCTTGCCGTTGACCACGTTCCCGTCGGTCAGCACTTCGTTGATGGCTACCCCACGCTGCGCATCGATGCCGTGGCGGCGGCCGAAAGCGGTCATCGCATCAGAAACGGCAACGGCGCCCGGGGCACCGGAACGGGCCAGACGCTCGAACAGCCATGCCCATTCGAAGCAGTGGCCCGGCTCGGCGATGCGGCCTTCGTCGCCGGGTGCGGGGGTCCAGTCCTCGCCGAAGTATTCCAGCAGCGCGCCCGATACCGGATCGACCAGCCGGGTCCGGCACAGGTCCGCTACCGCCAGCGCAGCCTCGCCGAAACGCTTACGGCCGCTCGCTTCGTGCAGCGCGCTGAACGCCTCGAACAAGTGCATGTGAGGGTTCTGTCGGCGCACGGACGGATCGACGATCTCACCCTCGCTGAATCCGCCCTCGGGATGTGTCCAGTTCGCCTCGATCGTGTCGAGCAGCGCCTCGGCCTCGTCGAAGAACGATTCCTCGGCCAATGCCCCACCCGTAGTGCCCAATGCGAACAGGACGAAGGCCTGATCGTAGAGGTCGGCCCGGCCATCGAGAACAGCGGCGTCGCGGTCCAGCCGATGGACGTAGAAGCCATCAGGGCGCCTGGCCTTCGCGATGACGACGCGCATCGTCTCGCCCACCAACTCACGCCAGGGGCCGGTCCAGCCCGCCCTGCCCGCCGCGACCATCGAATAGATGTGCCGCGCCTGCACGAACGTGCGGAAATACTCGTCGTTCGGAATGCCGTCGAGCGTCATCCGCTCGGCGAACAAGCCGGATGCAGTGCGCCCACGGCTGCTCCATACCGGCGCCGCCACGTCGATCAGCCAGGCGCGGGCTTCATGCTCAAGTTCCAAGATAGGCTGCTTCATGTCGTGACTTCCTTGCAATCCGTCTGGCTGACGAGGTGGAGGGCGACGAAATCGCGTAAGTTTTTGCCCGCGAACTTGTGCCCGGCGATGCCTGCGGCCCGCGCGGCGGCAAGGTCGGTGTCCTGATCGCCGACAAGGAGGCTCGCCGGGACATCTATGTCCCAGTGCTCCATCAGGTCCAGCAGCATTCCCGGCTCCGGCTTGCGCCACGGATGAGCGCGGCTGTACTCGTCTACCGTGCCATCGGGATGGTAGGGGCAGAAGCGCCAGTCGTCGATGTGTGCGCCGTGCGCGCGCAATTGCGCATTCATCCAGTCGAACAGCGCCGTAACGTTTTCGACCGGATAATAGCCCCGCGCGACGCCGGCCTGATTGGTGACCATGAAAACGTAGTAGCCCAGGTCGTTGGCGAGGCGCACGGCCTCCATCGCGCCGTCGATCCAGCGGAAGCGGTCGGTCGTCCCGACATAGCCCTCGTCATGGTTCAGCACGCCGTCGCGATCGAGGAAGAGGGCGGGCCGGCGACGCTGCGCGGGCACTTCGACCTGGCTGCGGTCATACGATTCCGGCACGCCGATGTCGAGGAAGTATCCCTCGAAGGCGCGCGCGCGCAGCTTGCCCGCCGCCGCCAGCCGGGGCAGCACGTCCTCTTCGATCGAGAAGCGCTCGCCCAGCCCGCGCACATGATCGCGTGACAGGCAGTAGGCGCCGCCGTTGACGTAGAACGGCGCGGCAAGCGCCTGTCCGCGCGGCACGACCGCCCTCACCTGCCCGTCGGCTTCGAAGTCGATGGTCTCGTAGCGGTCCGCCATTGGTACCGCGCGCACCGCCAGCGATGCATTTTCCGGCCCCTCGCCCACGAAATCGGCGCTGCACAGCGCGTTCCAGTTGCAGTCGAACCAAGTATCCCCGTTCAGCAGCAGGAACCGCTCATCCAGCACCGGCAGCGCATTGGCGACGGCGCCCCCGGTGCCCAGCGGCTCGGGCTCCACCACCACGTCAATGGTGTGCCCCGGCGGCAGCGCGGCGCGCAGGGCATCGACGAAAGCGAACACCCGTTCGGACTTGTACCCCGCCAGCAGCAGCACCTTTCGGAAGCCCTGCCGCCACGCCTCACGAACGAGCAGCTCGATAAAAGGCGTGCCGCCCACCGGCAGTAGCGGCTTGGGCGTCTCCCGGGTCAGGCTGCCCAGGCGGGTGCCCAACCCGCCCAGCAGGATCGCGCATTGATCGACCATCAGCGGTGCTCCTCCGCGCCTGCCGTGGCCGACGTCATTCCGGAACCACCCAGGCTTCAACGCCTTCGAACGTCAGCCGCACGGCACTGGCGTTGCCGCCGGCATCGTTCAGCGCCTCGATCAGATGATGGCGCAGCGAGGGGTCGGCCAGCAGCATGATGAAGCCGCCGCCGCCCGCACCCGAGACCTTGCCGCCCCACGCGCCATTGCGCAGCGCCACGTCCAGCAGGCCGTCGATGGTGCCGTTGGAGATGGTGGTGGCGGTGTTCTTCTTGGCCAGCCATGCCTGCTGCAGCACATCGGCCGTCTGCCGGATCTTGCCGCCCAGCAGCATGGTCTTCATGCGGGTGGCATGTTCCTTGATCTCGTGCATCGAAACGATGGTTTTGTCGTCCATCTGCTTGAGGCCGGAGATCTGGTCCTCGATGATCCGCGCGGATTCGCGCGACTGGCCGCTGAAGCAGATCACAAGCGAGGATTCGAATTCGTTCAGGTATTCGCGATGCAGGCGCAGCGGATTGACGATGACGCCAATGCCGCCCTTCAGGAATTCTATGAAGTTGAACCCGCCGAACGCCGCCGCATACTGGTCCTGCTTGCCGCCGAGCAGGCCCAACTGGACGCGCTCGATGTCATAGGCCATCTCGGCGATGTCGTAAGGGCCGAGCGGCAGCTTGAGCGCGAGCGCGAACGCCTCGATCAAAGCCACGGTCAGCGCCGAGGATGCGCCGAGGCCAGATCCCGCCGGGACGTCGATCGTGGTGGAGATGGTCAGCGGCATCGCCTTGCCGTCGTTGTACCGCTCCATCATCAGCTTATAAGTTGCGCGGTGCAGTACCAGCCCTTCGCGGATGCTGAAATCGAGCGTCGCGGGCAACTCGTCCTCGCTGCCGAGATCATCGGCGCGGAAAACGATGCGCCCGTCGTCGCGGCTCGCCAGGTGGGCATAGGCATAGCGATCGATGGTGGCATTGAGCACTACGCCGCCGAAGTCGTCGCAATAGGGCAGCAGGTCGGTGCCACCCCCACCCAACCCCAGACGCAACGGCGAGCGCGCGCGCACGTTTCGGTGAATCAGCCGTTCGAACATTTCATCTTCTCGTTTCGATCCAGGGAAAAATCAGAGCGGAACGCCCGCCATCTGTAGCAGCTTGCGCACCGGCCATCGCCGCATTGCACGCTGACGCGACACCAGCCCGTCCAGCCCGATAAGGTTTGCATCGGCGCCCCGGCCTTCTGCGCTGACGCTCAGGCTATAGATGATCGCCGCCTTGCTGCGCCCGGCACCAAGCGCCTTCAGGTAAGTCTGCACCCCGCCTTCGTCGGCTTCGCGCAGCAGCAGCTTGCGATAGGCCATGCGCACGAAATCGTCGCCGTCGAGGGCCGACAGCTGATCCACGGTCAGGATATCGCCTTCGGAACGCGGTGCGTGGGCGAAGGCCTGCGCGACCGACTGCGGCGCATGCTGCCCGTTCGGCGCCGCCTGCGGAGCGGGTCGGCTCCAAGCCTGACGGCGCTTTTCGGGTGCCGCGGCATCCAACGCATGTGCCAGCGTATCGAGCTGTCCGAACCGGGTGACGAGGCCCGCGTGGTCCTTTGCGAAATGCTCCAGTTCGGGCACGATATCGCTCACCTGCCCAGCCCGCAGCGCAGCGATGCGCACGGCGTCGACGATGTCCGCCAAGCCGAGGCCCTGCGCCGCCGCCGCGACCAGGGCGGCAGTCTCACGCGGCTCCGGATCACGGCCGAACCCAGCGACGAAAGCAGCTTCGGGCGAAGAATCGGCTCCCCCCTGCCGGGCAATGCACGTGTCCAGCTGCAGTGAGCCCGCCAGACGTTTGGCAGCCCAGCCCACGAAGGCGGGCGACAGCACGATTTCACCGCGCAAGGTCGCGTAAAGCACGAGGCGGGCGGCCATTAGGTCCGCATTCGCAGCCTTTGCAGAACCCGAAACGAAGTCCGCCAGACGCAGCTCCGCCGGTGTTGCCTCGCGACCGAGGAATGCCGCGACCCCGACCGCAAGACTTGCGGCCGAAAGCCCCGCCACGGCGCTGACCTTGCCCGCTACCGTGCGCTCGCCCGCCGGTTCCCGCCGTGCCAGCCCGGAACGCAGCGCCACCATATGGATCAATTCGAGATGGGCCTGGGGATCCTTCACGCGGCGCAACGCCGCCTCGGAAAGCAGCAGCCGCAGCAGCACGCGTTCCCGCCCATTCCGCCCACCGAGCAGCGCCTGAAGCTGGGCCTTCCCCGCGCGCGAGGGCACCTGCCCGGTCAGGTCAAGGCTGGCGATATCGAGGAACTCGCTGTCGTCTTCGACCAGCAATGCCCGGTCCACCGCTGCTTCGGAAACGAGTTGCTCGATCACGCGCAGCTTCCATCCGATTGTAGGCAGCGAGATCTTTTCGGCATACCCTGCGGGCAGCCTGTGGCGGAGGCCCGCTTCCAAACGCGAGCGATATTCCTCGCTCTGCACCGCGCCCCGCAAGTGTGCCGTGCGCAGCGTCCCGCGCTCGTCGAGGGGCATGTGCGCGTCCAACTCGCCGGTCCCGGGATTGCGGAACAGCAGGTCGCTGTAGATGGCTTCGTGGAAGGCAGGATAAGGCTCGATCTGCATGATCCGGCGGAACCGGGACCGCCATTCCTTCGCGAAGCTGGGCGGGATGTACGCTGTCGTCTCCAGATTGCCGCTCAGCGCATCGTTAACGAGGCGCGCCGGCAGGGCATCGGGAAACGCCGCCATGAGGTTCAGGGCGACTTCGGTGTTCGACCAGTTGGCCCGCTCGGCCCGGACGATCCACCGTGTCAGCTCATCCTGATGGATTGCAGGCAGCGCCGCCGAAACGAGATGCTCCACAAGCTCTTCCCGGTCGAACTGCCCCATCAGCGACAGCGATGCGAGAATGGCAAGGCGGGCGCGATAGCTGGTGTCGGTTTCCGATCGCGCGGGCGCGCCCACCTTTTCGGTGACGAGCGCTGCGATACCGTCCACGAAAGACTGCCAGGTCGGCAGCGCCAGCGTCTCGATCTCCGCCTGGAGAGCCAGTACGGCGCTGTCGTCCAGCAAGCGGCGCACCGCGTCCTCCAACGCCTGGCCATCCTGAGCCTCGACGCGCAGTTGGCCGTTGGGCTCAAGGTCGAGGATGCTGGGCAGGTCGGCCGTGACGATGCACGGCACGCCCAGCGCCAGGCTTTCAACCGGCGGAGAACCGAACCCCTCGGCCACCGACATGTATATCGATGCCCGGCAATGCATCATGAGATCGCGCAGTTCGTCGTCCGAGGGGCTGTCCACCCAGCGCAGCCACGAATATCGCTCGAAGGCCGCCTCCAACTCGGCCTTGTCAGCCGGCTCCAGCCACCCCATCCGACCCGCGAAACAAAGGCGCGCAACATGACCCTCCGCCTGCAACCGCTCGAACGCCCGCAGGATGTGCAGCGACTGCTTGCGTGGCTCCAGCGTGCCGACGACCAGGAATTCCGCAGACGCCGGCGCGGTCTTGCGATACGTGCGCCCAAGACCGTCGGCACCCGGCGCGATCACCCGGTATGTACGCCTGTCACCACGATTGATGCGATTGACGAAGACATCTCGCGTCGTCGTCGAGGTGAAGATGTTGTGGGTATACTTGCGCCGGTTCCCCAGCGACAGGCTGACATTGTCAGCCACACGCCAGTCGGTGGAGAAGAACTCCGAATGGGTCCACGACAGGAAATCGTGGCACAAGTTGAAAATCTTCTCCGGCCGCGTCGCCGCCGCAAAGCTGAAAAATTCGAGGTTCAGCGACTCTTCCAGCGAGATGACCGCCCGGCAGCATTCCAGCGCCTGCTCGACGGAAATCTCGCAGATGATGCGATTGCGGGCGGACAGTAGCCCGATCCGACCCGGACTTGGATCGATGCCGAGATCCTCGAACTCGCCCGAAAGGGCGCGCAACACATCGTCGTTGTCCTCGAACAGTTGCCGCACGTTTTCAAAGAAGTCGGGATCAAGGATCCCGATCCGGTCCATGCCCAGTTCCACGAAAGCGATGGTGTCGTCGATGTATGGCCAGCGCGTGCTAAATTCGTAGCATACGCGCTGGATGCCCGTGCGCATCGGATTGGACACAAGATTATTGAAGTTAATCAGGAACTTGTCACGGATCAACGCCTGCGCGAGGCTTGCGGAAGCCTTGTCGGTCATCGTTAGCCCCGCTTGCCGAACAGCATCGACAGCAGATTGCGGGCATAGCGGCCGAAATCGTGCTTTACGGTGAAATCCTCCCAGCCGGGTCCGGGCCGGTCCTCATAGCTTTTCGCGGCGATCATCTCGGCCAGCTGTTCGGCATAGATCGTGGGAGAGGCCTTGTCGTTGACGCGCCGGACCAGCGGCGGCGCCTCGATCGACCGCGCGAGGTTCTCCGACGCGACGCCGTGCATGCCCGCCGACACCGCATCGAGCAGCGCACCTGACACCTGCCCGAACGGGATTTGCCGGATTTGCAGGACGATATCGACCGCTTTCAGGTGCTGGATATAGTCGGCTTCGGACACCGGGCCCTTGATGACGACATGATCCTGCAACCCATACTGCTCGATCCTTTCGCGCAGCTCGTTGCCGAGCGACTTGTCGACCGGGCCGACGAACAGGAACTGGAAGTCGATGCCCCAGTCCAGCAATTCCTTCATCACGAACAGGCACTGCTTCGCGCCCTTCATCATGTGCACTTCGCCGAAGGATGCGATGCACGGCCGCAATGCCGCGATGCCCAGTGCCAGCTTGGCCTGCAGGCGAGCTTCCGGGGTAAGTTCTGATCGCTCGAATGGATAGGGCATGGCTACCGGAAAATAATTCGCATCGATCCCGTAGAGGTCGTGAAGCACCGCTGCCGAGGTCGGGCTGTGGACGATCGTGGGGTTTGCATGCCGCACGATCTCGCGCAGGAAGGGGCGACCGTACTCGGCCAGCCTGCCGATGACCTTCCCGGGATCGGATGCATCGATCGGCGCGCCATGTTCCTGCGAAAGAAGCATGCCGAGCCGCTTGCGTCCATAACGGTGGTTGAGAAAGTCGACCATGTGAGCGTCATGGAGGATCAGTGTTCCACCATGTTCGCACATCATGTCGAAGATCTTCAGGTACATCGGATGATTGCCGAGGACGTAGACGATCGCATCATACCGGTCCGCCTCGAAAGTGGCGTCCAGTCGGTATACCGCGTTCATGCGGGCACGATGCGAGGGCAGCATGTCGCCGTCGGTCCAGATGTCGAGCTGCGCAATTTCCGTTAGTGCCAACGCAAGATCGAGCGAGGAGTGCGGTGGGCCGCCTTTCTGCGGGAAGATTGGCGTGACCAGTGCAATCCTGGGTCTCTCGGGCACGCTGACTGACGGATCCGATGACGCTGCTATCAGCATCTGATCCCAAAATGCGGCATAGTCCGACCCAGACGATAGCTCCGCCGCCGCGGTCGGCAAAGCTGCCAGCTCAGCCAGATCGCGGACCTGAAGGGTATCCCCCACGGCCACGCAGCGGCCGCCGAGCCCCAGCACTTCGGGCATCGATAACGTCTGCGATCTGCCGACAGCGGGAACCAGCACCGCAAGTGACCGAGCTGCAATCCGCCCTAGCAAGGCTGGACCGGGACGCAGCACGGAAACTTCGGGCGCATCTACGGCAGCACTTTCGCTGCAGACCAGAATGCGTGCAGGGTTACGTCTCGTCAGCCCCAGCACCCCGCGCATGATGTCCTTGTTCATCGCCAACGCGCCATCGACCATCAGAACAGGCTGACCACCGGCAAAAAGCACCTCTAGTATGGCCTCGTCCAACCCGTTGCAGGGTGCAAGCAGGCTTGCATCTATAGCAACAGGAACGGCCACCGTTGCCATGAGGCCATCCCCTGCAGCAGAATCGCCCGCAGCCGGACGCATGCGCAGTTCTAGCAGTTGCTTGACACCCACCCCGTCGCCCTGCGGGGCAACGCCTTGATCGGTAACGGCCAGCACTCGTACCATACTGTGGATCGTAGGCTGCACCAATTCGCGCAGGCTAACGTCGGTGACAGTTCCCGCCGGCTCGACGACAAGTACCGTTTCACGACGAAACGGCAAGGAGCGGACAATGTCGAGACCTAAATGCGCGACTGCCAAGGGGATCGGTCGCTCAGCATCCGCATACAGTTCCACGGTACGCTCAGCCAATACAGAAGCTGGAATATTGCTAATAATGGCTGTCAAAATTCGCTCAAGCGGGCCATATTTCGCAGTATGTTTTTGTAGCTGACGTATATCGAAAATAATACGATCAGTCATTTTGCAAAACCCACAGCAATTCCATCAGCTTCACTTTTACATTCACCTATTACATAATTGTAATATAGAAATTCTTTAAATACGACACACTGCAAAACACAAATCGCTTCACCGCATTGAGAATGCCGATTTAGCAGCACTATGCTTGATCGCTTGCCACACAATTTCAACCTCAACAACTGACTTTTCACCAAAGATTCCGGCTGGGCGAGCTTATGATACGACTGAAAGGTACACGTGGATGCGCCTGTTTACCGCTGGCGTTGATGGTGCGTCGATGATTCAATCGCTGCGGGCAATGCAGAGGTCGGCGTGAAACTGTCTAGGCCGTTTGCTATCGGAGATCACCTAAAGCGCCTGTCGGAGACGGGCAAAAGGCAGGCGACCTGCTATCCCCGATGACTCGGGAATTCAGTAAATAATTGATATATAACCATTTTCATGATGGCGTCAGATCGTAACCCGCTCCAGATTGAATAGATGATCGGTCATGGCCAATTACCTGCCAACGGCGGCATCGAGAGGCGGCGTCCCTGCGACGGGCCGTTGAGCCGGTGCGTGCCGACAGCGTAAGTAGCCCCCCCCTTCCCAAACCCGACAGCGAAGATGGAAGCTTCTCCGCCAACACCCCGAATTAACGACACGCCTCGCGCAGGAGAACGGCATCGTCGCATCCTGACGGCTTACCGCCCCTTCCCCGTTGGGCACCCTTCAGGCATTACGGACAGCGGCTTCCCGGTCGATCGCCTTCCTGATGTCCTTTACAAAGCGCGAATGGCGCACCGCGCCGAGAAACGCGTTCTGGATCAGATTGCCCCAGAAACGGCACGGGCGCTTGATCTGGATGAGCAGGATGTAGCGATCGTCCTCGCTCTCGTTCCAGACTTCATGGTTGAACATGTCGTCGAACAGGAACGACCGGCCATCCTCCCAGTGCATGACGTGGAGGGTCTCCCCCTCCTCGATATGCATGCGGCACTTCTGCGCCTCACGCGGAGCCTTGAGCGCGAGGTGGTAGGTCAGCATGCCCTTGGTCATGCCCCAGTGGCGCGGGATATGCCCGCCCGCTTCCATCACCGAGAAATTGGCGGTGACGAGGCCCGGCACTTTCTCGATCAGCGCCGCCGTCACCGGTGCGCGGGCGGCATTGGCCGGCATGCGGTAGCCGTAGCCCTTAAGGAAGAACGCCCGCCACCGCCGGTCGGCGGCGATGCGGCCGTGGTCGAAGGAAATGTCGCCGAGCGAGGGAATATCCTCGGCCCGGATGCGTGTCGCCTCGTCGCGGATCGCCTGCCAGTTGCGCTCCAGTTCGGCGATCCACGGGAAGAATGCCTTGTCCTGCACTGCAGCGTCGGGGATCAGCGAATTGCGCATGATCACCGCGTCGATCTTCGGGCGCAGTTCCTTGCCGATCTGGAAAAGCGACTTGCCCAGGAAGGGCACTTTCCAGCCCCGCGAATTGAGGGTCTGCTGCCACTTGGTCACGCGCAGCGTCCTAGGCTTCCCGCTTGAGCGAGCGAATCCGCGATCCAAAGATCCGGTCCCAGAACAGCGCGGAGATGGCGAAGTTGCCGTCCTCGCCCACGTAGTGGTGGCGCATGTGGTGGCGCTTGAACATACGGCCGATGCGGCCGCGCATCTGCCACTGGTGGCAGGCGAAATGCACCGCGTCGTACAGCACGTAGCCGGTCATGAACCCCAGCAGCAGCCAGGTTCCCTTCGCCCCCATCAGCGCGAGGCAGGCCAGCCAGATGAGCGAGCCCACCGACACGCTCACCGGCAGGGGCATCAGGCCGCGCAGGGGATCGTTGGGGCTGGCGTGGTGGTTGCCGTGGATCAGGTAGACGAACCAGCGCACCATCGGCACGTCGGATTCCCAGTGGAACAGCCAGCGATGCATCGCGTATTCGAACAGCGTCCACACGAACAGGCCCGCCGCGATCAATCCTGCGGTAGCTAACGGCTCAGGGCCATGGCGCCCGGCACCCTGCCACCCGACCAGCGCGATCAGCGGCAGCATCACCGACCAGCTCAACACGAAGGTTCGCGGCGAGATGAGCGTAAGACTTTCCAGGCGTTCACTTTTGAACAGCCGGATGCGTGACGGACTGGAAACCGGAGTTAGCATTGGCTCCGATGCTGGACAGTAGGAGGGTTTAGCTGTCAAGTCGAAACGCCTCCAGACGCGGTGAACATATGGCAAGAATTGGACGAGTATCGCGCATGGCGCTCCAGCAATGACGGAGGCGTTGGCCAATAGCCTTGGCGGCGAATCGATTCGCATCCTCGTCACCGGGGCATCGGGCGGTCTGGGCGGCGCGGTGGCGCGGTTTTACGCTGCGCCCGGCGCGCGATTGAGCCTCTGGGGGCGGGACCCGGCGCGCCTCGAAACGATCGCAAAGACCTGTCGGGCGGCAGGAGCGCAAGTCCTGATCCGCAGTCTCGACATTGCCGACGTCCCGGCCGCTCTCGCCGCATTGCGAGAGGAGGACGCCGCAGATGCCTTCGATATGGTGCTTTTCTGTTCGGGCCGGGGTGACGTCCGCGCAGCGGATGCCCGCATCGAGGATGCCGCGATGGTTGCGCATCTGGGCATCGTCAACTTCACCGCCCCCGCCGCCATGGCGGCCGCGATCGCCGAACGAATGACGGCGCGAGGACATGGCCGCATCGTCCTCGTCGGCAGCGCGGCGGCATTTCACGCCCTGCCGTTCGCGGCGGCCTATTCGGGCACCAAGGCGGGCCTCGCGCGGTTCGCCGACGCGCTGCGGCTTGCCGCAAGGCCGTATGGGGTCAGCGTCACGCTCGTCTCGCCGGGGTTCATCGACACGGCGGCAGGCCGCAAGGTGCCTGGCCCCAAGCCGATGCTGATGGCACCCGACGCGGTCGCGGCCAGGATCGCGCGCGCAGCCGCTGCGGGCAAGGCGCACCTCGTGCTGCCCTGGCCCTTCACCGTGCTGCACTGGTTCGACCGCCTGCTCCCGCGTCCCCTGCGAGACCCGGTGCTGGCCGGGCTCACGCCTCCCGGGAGGGGCTGACTTCCGGCGAGGCTACAGGTCCCAGCACGGTATCGAGCACTGCATGGTGCAGCTGTGCCGGAGAGAGGTCGATGCGGCGGTTGTCGCCGGGCATGACCTGGCCCTGAGCGTCCATGCGGACCATGACGTAGGGGGTATGCCGCGGTCCGCCCGGCACCGACGCGCCCGGAATGCTCGGCCGGTGATCGCCGAAGAACACCAGCAGCGCAGGACGGCCAAGCGCGGCGAGGCCGGCGGTCAGCGCTTCCAGCATGGCATCGCCGCAGCGCACCAGCCGCATGTAGCCCGCGACCAGATCGGGGCTGCCGCCGCCACGGGCGTCGGGCGCCCAGGGGCCGTGATTCTCGATCGTGACCGCATAGATGAGGCTCGGCTGCGTGGCGGCCTTCGCCCGGGCCAGGATAACCTCGGTCATCGCCGCGTCGGTGACGTAGCGCCCCTCACCCGGCCCCGGAGGCGCGAAATGATCCTCGCCCACCAGTTCGGCAAAACCCCCCGCCGGCATGATCGCGTCGCGCCCGTAGAAGCGCATGTCGTGCGGGTGGACGAACAGCGCCCGCCACCCCGGCAGGCGCGAGGGCAACGCGTATGTCCCCTCCGCGCTCGCGGTCAGGAACGGGTCGTAGAGCCGGAAGCCCAGCGCCGCCTCGTCCCGCCCGAACAGCACGCCGTATTCGGTCCGCATGGTGTAGGCGCCGAAACCGCTGACGTTGAGGTTCCCCCACTGCATAGCGTGAGCCCGCGCTGCCCGCAGCCCGGGCAGCACCAGCGCCGGATCGCCGAACAGCTCGGTGGGATCGGCGAAGCTCTCGCACTGGATGACGACGACAAGTTCGGCCGCATCGGTCGGAGACCGACGATGCGGCTGCGGACACGGCGCCGGGTCGGGTTGCGCCCGCCAGCGCCGCCAGTAAAGTAGCACGGCGGGTAGCAAACCGAGGCGCCCAGTGTCCGCTTCGACCTCGGGCACTCTCGCCACGGTGCTGCGCGGCGAACGCGGCAGCGAAAGCGCGAGGGCGGCCAGCGCCGCCGCCAGCAGCAGCAGCCCCGTGAGATGCGCCTCCGGATCGGCGCGAGAGAGCCAGCCGACCACACCCAGCAGCACCGCCGCCACCAGCGCCGCCGCCACCCGCTGCCACAGGCGCACAGCCGAAAGATAAAACTGTGGATGGCGGAACACCGCACCCACCAGCGCAAGATCGGAAAACAGCAGCGGCTCGCCCAGCATCGCGTGCTTGGCATTGGAGGCGAGAACCAGCAGCGCCTGGACCGCGAGCGCCAGCGCCATGGCCACCACGGCGTTCCCGCAGAGCATCAGGAACAGCCCGTGGAGCGCGCCCGCCATGCAGGCGAGCAGCCACAGCCCCCGCACGCGCCTGATCCCGCGCGGCCGCACGAGCCCGTCGAGCACGGCCGATCCGGCCCAGGTGCCGAGCAGCGTGAGGGCGAATGTCGCGATACCTGTCGTCACCGTCCTGCCGTGTCGTGAGGCCTGCGGGCGAAGCGGCCTGCGGGCGGAGAAAGGCGTGATAGCGGCCCGGCCCTGACGAGGAAAGGCCCTCACCTTCACGATGTTCCCCGTGATGTTCCAAGGGCGCGCGCATACGTCTCCGTCTACATCAGCGACGGCCCGGGCAGGCTTGCCGCCGAACGCCGGGCGCATTAACGCCTTGGCCAAACGCGGCAAAGGAGGCTGAGCCGGACAAGCCAAGCCGCGCACATGACCCATTCCTCGGAGCTTTTTTTCCCGGATGCCGCACCTTTCCCCTCCTCCGGTTACCGCGTCCGGTTCCCGCACGGTACTCCTGCTGCAAGGCCTGATGGGGCCCTTGTTCCGCCGCCTGGGACAGGAACTGATGCGCGCCGGCCATACCGTCCACAAGGTCAACTTCAACGGTGGCGACCGGGCGTTCTGGCGGCTGCCGGGCGGTATCGAGTATCGCGGCACGCTGGAGGAATGGCCCGCCTTCTTCGCGCGGCTGCTGCAAGACAAGGGGGTCACCGACGTCGTCCTGTTCGGCGACTGCCGCGACCATCACATGCCTGCGATCCGGATTGCCCGGGACCTGAGCGTCCCGGTCCACGTCTTCGAGGAAGGCTATATCCGGCCTGACTGGGTCACGCTGGAACTGGGCGGGGTCAACGGCCATTCGCAGCTGCCCCGCGACCCGGCCTGGTATCGCGAAACCGCGGCATCCCTGCCTCCGGTCCCGCCCCATGCGCAAGTCCCGTCCTCGTTCCGGCGCCGCGCGCTGGAAGGGCTCGCCTACAATGCCGCCGACGTGCTCACCCGCTGGCATTACCCGGGCTGGAGCAACCATCGCCCATGGCACCCCGTGGTCGAGGGCATGGGCTGGTGGCGCAAGCTGCGTCGCCGCAAGGAGCGCGAGGCTTCGTCCGCCGACCTGATGGAGAGGCTCGCGCATTCGGGCGCTCCTTACTACCTGTTCCCGCTGCAGCTTGATTCCGATGCGCAGATCCGCCTGCACTCGCCCTTCGCCGGGATCCTGCCCGCCATCCATCAGGTGATCGCCTCGTTCGCCGCCCATGCACCGAGCGACACGCGCCTGGTGGTCAAGGAGCACCCGCTCGACAACGGCGTGCGCGACTGGCGACAGGAGACGAGCGACCTCGCCAAGCGCTTCGGGGTGGAGGACCGCGTCGATTATCTCGCCACGGGCGATATCGTGCCGGTAACGCGCGGCGCGTGCGGGGTGGTTACGATCAACAGCACCAGCGGCACGTTCGCGCTGGCCGCCGGAGTGCCGGTGGTGGTACTGGGCCATGCGGTCTACGACATTGCCCAGATCACCTGCCAGAGCGGCCTCGACGCCTTCTGGACCGATCCGGTTCCCCCTGACCCCGAGACTTTCGGCGCGTTCCGCCGCGTGCTGATCGAACGATGCCTGATCCCCGGCGGTTTCTTCTCCGAAGAAGCCTTGGACAAGGTCGTACGGCATGCCGTGGCAAGGCTCGAAGGGCATCCGATCGCGCCGGAATAGTTCAGGAGCGGCTGCCATCGGTATCACTATCCGGAACCTTTCCGGACGATCTCGATGGCTTGCCGGACTCCTGGTGATTGCCCGCGTTTCCCTTCACGCCATTGTCCCACCGGATGGACAGCAGAGAAAGGGAACGATGAAAATCTGCCGCTATCGGCTACGGTGCGACGATCCCAACGGCGCCGAACCGATCCGCCTCGGCGTCGTGCGCGGGACGCGGGTTCATGACGTCAGTGCGATCACCGACGCACTGCCACCGCTTCGCTGGCCCTTCCCGCCCGGCGACCAGTTCATCGCGCATCTGGACACGCTGCGCCCGCAGATGGAGGCGCTTGCCGACAGCGTCGAGGGCCAGCCGCTTGACACAGTCCTGCTCAGGAACCCGGTCGCCAACCCCGGCAAGTTCGTCTGCGGGGCGGGCAACTTCGAAGAGGTCCTGGCCGCCGGCGGGCACCCGCGCCGCCTCGGCCTGCTGTTCAAGATGACCAGCGCGGCTGCCGGGCCTGCCGACGGGGTGACCCTGCGCTGGCCCGAGCGCACGACCTTCTACGAGATGGAAATCGCCATCGTCATCGGCAAGCAGGGCACCGAAATCCCCGCCGCCAAGGCGCTGGAGCATGTCGCGGGCTATTGCATCGGCCTCGACATGACGATGCAGGGCAGCGAGTTTCCCAGCTTCGGCAAGAGCTTCGACACATATGGCGTCATGGGGCCATGGCTCACCACCCGCGACGAGATCGCCGATCCCGATGCCCTCGACTTTCGCCTCACCGTCAATGGCGAGGACCGGCAGGTGGACAATACCCGCCGCCTCGTCCTTGGCATCGCCGACCTCGTCGAACATGCCGCCTCGGTGATGACCCTGCATCCGGGCGACGTGATCTTCTCCGGCACGCCGCCGCGCTCGGTCGGGCCGGTGGTGCCGGAAGACACCATGCACGCCTGGGCGGAAGGGCTCGGTGCGATGACCGTTGCGGTCACTGGCGGGCCGGGGCGCAGGACACCACTCGACGGAATGGTGCCCTGACGCCTCCCCGTCACGCCATCAGCGTCTCGATCTCGTCAATCGTCGCCTTGAAGTCCGCCACCAGCCCGCGATACGGATCGGGCGCGGTCATATCGAGCCCGGCCTTCTTCAGGATATCAACCGGATCGGCCGAACCGCCTGCGCGCAGCACGTCGAGGTAACGCTCGCGCTCCGCCTTGCCGCCGTTCAGGATCGAATGCGCGAACCACGTCCCCGCCGAGATCGAGGTGGCGTACTGGTAGACGTAGAACGTGCTGTAGAAGTGCGGGATATAGGCCCACTCGATCGCGTAGGGCGCGTCGATCACGAAGTTCGGGCCGTGATAGCGCGTCAGCAGGTCGAGATACACGCGCGTCAGACTCTCGCCCGACAGCCCCTCCCCGGCCTCCGCCATCTCGTGCATCTTCAGCTCGAACTCGGCGAACATAGCCTGCCGGAAGAAGGTGCCGCGCATCCCTTCCAGCCGCATGCCGAGGTAGTAGATCTTCTCTTCCTTCGTCTTCGCCTGCCCCAGCATGTACTCGGTCAGCAGCACCTCGTTGCAGGTGGAGGCGATCTCGGCGGTGAAGATCGGGTAGTCGGACAGCTCGTAGGGCTGCACCGAATCGGCCAGCAGCGAGTGCATCGCATGGCCCCATTCATGCGCGTAAGTGGACAGCCCCTCGTAGTTCTCGCCGAGGTTGAGCAGCAGGTATGGGTGCACACCGTAGGCCGAGCCGTTCATGTATGCGCCGGGGCGCTTGCCGGGACGCGGGAGCGGATCCATCCACTTCGCCGCCGTCGCCGCGCCGAGGCGCTTGACGTAGTCGGGGCCCAGCGGCTCGACGGCCTTCAGGGTGATGTTGCGCATGTCGGTCAGGGTGAACTTGCGCTCCATGCTGACCAACGGCGGGTAGATGTCGTAATAGTGCATGTCCGGCAGCTTCAGCATTTTGCGACGCAGCTCGAACGAGCGGTGAAGCTGCGGCAGACCGGCGTTCGTCTCGGCCACCAGCGTGCGGTAGACGCCCTCGGGCACCGCTCCGGGCGCCAGCGCCATGGCAAGGCAGCTCTTGTAGCTGCGGGCGCGGGCCTCGAACACGTCGCCCTTGAGCTTGGCCGCCATCGCCGCGCCCAGCGAGCTTTCGAACTTGCCCATCTGACCAAAGAAGCCGTCCATCACTGTCTTGCGGTCCGCGCGATTAGGGGCATCACGGGTCAGCGTGTAGCCCTGCGCGTCGAGCGTCGTCTTGCGCCCGTCCGACAGCGCCACCTCGGGCCAGGGAATGTCGGAGGAGAACAACTGCTCGCGGATCGTCTGCGGGCCGGAGAGCGGCGAGGACACCGCCGCCAGCAGCGCCTCGCCTTTCGCATCGAGCGTATGCTCGGCGTCGCGCAGGGTCTTGCGCAGGCCGAAGGCGAAGCGGTTGGCAAGCGCCCTGTCGGCGGCGATGAAGCTCTCGACCTTGTCCTTGCCCAGCTTGAGCGTTTCAGGCGCCGTCCACGCGGTCGCCTCGCCGAAGGCGGCGTAGAGGTCCATGACCTGCGCGTTGCGCTCCTGGTTGGCGGAAACGCGCACGTCCTCGTCCGCCTTCAGCGAGGCGTAGACATAGACGCGGGCGAAGGTCTTCGAGACCTCGGAGATATCCTCCAGCGCCTTGAGCATGGATGGCGCGTCGGTGCCGAAGCTGTCCTTGTAGGCCGCAAGGCGCGGCAGCGCGGCGGCGACTTGCTTGCGCGCGGCATCCCAGGCGTCGAGGCCGGGATAGAGGTCGGTAAGGTCCCACTGCGCGGCGGCTGCATCGGCGGCATGGGCCGTGCCCGCCAGCATCGAGGGCAGCGCCGAGGCGAGAGGAAGCGCGGCGGCAAGGCCGATAGCGCCGCGACGGTCGGTTTCGATCATGGATGTGTCCCTTGCATCCCTGCGCCCGGAAAAGCGCGTGGGGTCGATCGGCCGAAGCTATCGCCTTGGCGTATCGTTGCAAGAGAAACGCCGACGCCGATCGAACGGCATCGGCGGTTGGTCGAAGGGGCCGTATGACCACTTCTTCTTCCTCCGTCATCCCCGCGAAGGCAGGGACCCATCTGATGATCGTGCAACACGAAAATTCAGGAGATGGGTCCCTGCCTTCGCGGGAATGACTGGAAGAATATGGGGCACCGCACGAGAATGCGGCACCCTCCAGATCAGGCCAGCGCGGCCTTCAGCTCATCGGCGAGATCGGTGCGCTCCCAGGGGAACAGGTCGCCCTCGGGCTGGCGGCCGAAGTGGCCATAGGCCGCGGTCGGGCCGTAGATCGGCTTGTTGAGGCCGAGGCCGACGCGGATGCCGCGGGGGGTCAGTCCGCCCAGCTTCTCGGCCGAGACCTTGGCGATCGCGGCTTCCAGCACGGCGTCATCGACGCTGCCGGTGCCATGGGTATCGACGTAGAGCGAGAGCGGCGCGGACACGCCGATCGCGTAGGACACCTGGATGGTGCAGCGCGTGGCAAGACCCGCAGCGACCACGTTCTTCGCCAGATAGCGCGTCACGTAGGCGGCCGAGCGGTCCACCTTCGTCGGGTCCTTGCCCGAGAACGCACCGCCGCCGTGCGGCGAGGCACCGCCGTACGTGTCGACGATGATCTTGCGGCCGGTGAGGCCCGCGTCGCCGTCAGGGCCGCCGATCTCGAACGAACCGGTCGGGTTGATGTGGAAGACCGTCTTGTCGGTGACGAAGCCCTCGGGAAGCAGCTCGGTCACGACCGTCTTCACGTAGGACTTGAGTTCGGCTTCCTGTTCGCCCTTGTCGTAGCCCGGCGCATGCTGGGTCGAGACGACGACGGCGGTGGCCTCCACCGGCACGCCGTTCTCGAAGCGCAGGGTGACCTGGCTCTTGGCGTCCGGCTCAAGGAACGGCGCGGCGCCCGAGTGGCGGTCTTCGGCCAGCTTGTGCAGGATCTTGTGGCTGTAATCGAGCGTCGCCGGCATCAGGTCGGGCGTTTCGTCGCAGGCGAAACCGAACATGATGCCCTGGTCGCCCGCGCCTTCATCCTTGTTGCCCGCCGCGTCGACGCCCTGCGCGATGTGCGCGGACTGGGCATGCAGGCGGTTGATGAACTCGAAGGTTTCCCAGTGGAAACCGTCCTGCGCATAGCCGATCTTCTTGACGACGGCGCGCACGGTCTTCTCGATTTCCTCGAGCGCGCCTTCGGCCCACTCACCGTTCTCGAAGATACCCTTGCAGCGGATTTCGCCGGCAAGGACGACGAGTTGGGTGGTCGTCAACGTCTCGCACGCGACGCGCGCTTCGGGATCCTTCGACAGGAACAGATCGACGATGGCGTCGGAAATCTGGTCGGAAACCTTGTCCGGATGGCCTTCGGAAACGCTCTCGGACGTGAAGACGTAGTTGCTGCGCATGTGATCCCTTGGGATATAAAGGAAGCTTTATGTGAGTGCGCGGTCTAGACCCGACGGCGCCCGAGTGCAACCACGCAAAGCGCAACCGCCATCAGCAGTGCGGCAAGCGCGAGCGGAAGAACGTTGCCCAGCCGGGCAAAGAGCGTCGGCTCATGGGCCTGCGGGATCAGCCCGTCGAGACGACCCGCCTGGTGGCGCGGCACAAAGGCTCGCACGATCCCGTCGGCATCGATCACCGCACTGATTCCCGTAGTGGTCGAGCGCAGCACCGGCAGCCCCTCCTCGATCGCGCGCAGCCTCGCCTGCGCGAGATGCTGGGGCGGTCCCCAGGCGCCGAACCAGCCGTCGTTCGAGGGGTTGAAGATGTAGTCGGGCCGGTTGGCAGGATCGACGACCTCGCCGCTGAAGACGATCTCGTAGCAGATCTGGATTCCGGCCTTGCCATAGGCGCCGAAGTCGACGGTGCGCGGCCCCGGTCCCGGCAGGAAGTCGAGTTGCCCCGCGACCAGACGGCTGAGCCCGATCGGCCCGAGCAGAGAGCGCATCGGCAGATACTCGCCAAAAGGCACGAGGTGGGCCTTGGAATAACCTGCCAGGATCGCCCCGTTTCCATCGATCGCGGTCACCGAATTGCGCGCCGCCTTCTCCTCCTCGCCCTCCATGACGAGATCGACGGCGCCGGTCATCAGCAGTCCGTAAGGCCCGACGACACGGCCGAGGCGGCGTCGGGCGATCTCCGGATCACCGGCATACGTATAGATGCGGTAGAGATAGCTCGGATAGCCGTCGCGCAGGAAATCGCCGAGCCCGGATTCGGGCCAGAACACCGCCCGCCGGTCCCCCGGCGCGCGCGGCAGCGACAGCAACGCGAGGCGCTGGAAATTGCGTTCGAAATAGCGCGGGTCGTCGATGAACTCCTGCCGGATGTCGGGCTGGACCAGCGTGTAGCGCACAGGGCCGGGCTGCGGAGCCGGAGGGGGCGCATGCATGGCGAAACCAAGCCCGCCCGCCAGCACCGCGACGGCGGTGGGCGCAAGCACCTTGCCGGAGGGCAGCCGGGCCATGATGCCGGGTACGCCGGACAGCAGCACCAGCACGCCTGAGAGGCCATACGTCCCGATCCACGGCGCCAGAATACCGAGCCCCCGGCTCTCGAACCCGCCCAGCAGCGCGATACCCAGCGGGTTCCAAGCAAAGCCGGTGAACAGCCACGCGCGGATCCACTCCGTCACGATCCAGGTTGCGGCGAAAGCGATAGCGAACGCGGCGAAACCGCGCGAACCTTCGCGGCGGTCAGGCCGTGCCACCAGCCAGGCAGCCAGCACCGCCACCGCCGGGAAAAGGGCGAGGTAGAGCGCCAGCAGTACCACGGCGATCATCCCCAGCCATGCGGGCATGTTCGCCTGATAAGTGAAGGCGGTCGCGATCCAGTTGTTGCCGAGGGAGAAGTGGCCGAGCCCGAAGCACCAGCCGAGCAGGAAGACCTGCCGCCCCGTCCTTGCCCGAACCACCAGTTCGAGCAGCCAGGCGACGGCGATCAGGGTCAGCGGCCAGAGCGCAAGGGGCTGGAAGCCGCAGGCCGCGAGGACGCCGGCGGCCATGGCCGCCAGCGCGCGCCCACCCGGCCGCGGGGGCACGGCCAGGGCAAGGGTTCTGAGGAAGGGCGAAGCGTACCGGTCGGACTGCATCGCCATGGGCTTGTAAGCCCGGCCCGGCGCGACGCAAGGGACCAGTTACGGTCCCGTGCACGCGCGCCGGGAAGGAGGGTCAGCCCTCGACGGCCTCGGGAGCGGCCTCATCACCCGCGGCAGCCTTGCGGGTGCGGCGGCGGCGCGGCTTTTCCTCGGCGGCAGGCTCGGCCTCGGGAGCCGGAGCAACGGCTTCGGCGGCGGGCTTGGGCGTGCGCTTGCGGGCCGGCTTGGCCGAGATCGCGGGCGGAAGCATCGCGGCGTCGAAGCCGGCAGGCTCTTCCTGAGCGACGGGGGCCGGAGCCTGCTCCGCCTCGCCCCGGGGCTCTTCGCCTTCGTCCCGGCGCGGGCCGCGCGGCTTGCGCTGCTTCAGGCCGCGCGAGGCGCGATTGTCGCGCACGAAGGGATTTTCGGGCGGCTCGTAAGGGTTGGCCGACGCATCGCCAGCGTCCGCGACCGGCTCGGCCGCATCCTCGACGGCAGCGGCAGCGGGCTCCGGAGCACGCTGTTCATGCCGGGGCTCGTACTGGCGCTGCTCGTACTGGCGCGGTTCACGCTCGGGGCGCGGAGCGCGTTCGACGGGAGCCGACGGCGCTTCGCCGTAGGGATCGTCGTACGAACCGTAATCGTCGCCGTAATCGTTCTGGCGATGATCGTCGCGGCGCGGCTGATTCGGCTGGCGAGCGTCTTCCTGGCGCTGCTTCTGGTCGGCGATGACGCGGAAGTAGTGATCCGCGAACTGGAGGTAATATTCCTCCGTCACGCGGTCGCCATTGAGGTGGGCGTCGTGCGCCATCTTCCGATACTTTTCCAGAAGCTGCGGCGCATTGCCACGTGCCCTGCTGTCGATCCGGTTGGTCTGCTGGCCGCCCTGCTGGCGGTTGTTACCGCGGCCGCGCCGACGGTTGTTACCACGATTGTTGTTATTCAAGGGATGACTTTCCTCAAAACCCCGGGCTTTAAAACCCTGGCACGCTCCGGTCCCGATCAACCGGACTGCCGTACGTCACATGATCCCGACCGGCCCCCCGGCCGCCGCGATTTTCCCCATCTGCCCTGTCGGTTGCGTTGACGCCGCCGACCGCTTGCAAATGCTGGAGGCGAACCGGGTATGGGAAATCATCGTCCATCGGCCGGTTCGCGGTAATCATTAGGGATTGTAGAGGACGATTCCAAGCGGAAACTTACGCCCCAAGTACGTTTGTCCCCGAAAACGCGACGACCCGGTCGCGCCCGCCCAAATCGCGATGAACCCGGGACGACAGCCCGGCAGCCGCGCCGATCGCCGCCACGGCGTCGGCCTGCCGCCAGCCGATCTCGACCATCGCCACACCGCCTGGGGCCATGAGGCCGGGAAGCTGGGGCACGAGGACGCGGTAGTCGTCCAGTCCCTCGGGCCCCGAGAACAGCGCGCCCGCAGGCTCGAAGGCCCGGACCGAAGTGTCGAGTTCGGCTGCATCCTCGACGTAAGGCGGGTTGGTGAGGATCAGGTCGAAGCGGCCGAGATCGGCCGACCAGCCGGCCTTTGTCCAGTCGGCCACCAGCAGCCGGGCGGCCGGAGCATGGCGATCGGCATTCGTCTGCGCGACCGCCAGCGTCTCGGCCGAGCGGTCGATGGCGACGCCTTGCGCCTCCGGCCATACCGACAGCGCCACCAGCAGCAGCGCGCCGGTTCCGGTGCCGAGATCGAGGATGCGGGCGGGCGGGCGGGCGGCCAAAGCCTCGCGGGCGGCCTCGATCAGTGTCTCGGTATCGCCGCGCGGGATCAGCGTCGCCGGGGTGACCGCGAGTTCGAGGCCGTAGAACTCGGCCGTGCCGGTGATGTAGGCGACGGGCTCATGCGCGGCGCGCCGCTCGACCAGCGCGGCGAAGCCCTCCGGCGCCGGATCGCGCATGCGGCCGAGCAAAAGCTGCGAACGGGTGACGCCCAGCGCATGGGCCATCAGGACTTCGGCGTCGAGGCGGGCAGTATCGCTGGTTTCCGAAAGGCGTGAAGCCGCATCGCGGATGGCTTCGACTACGGTAGTGCCGTCAACCATCCATCGCTGCCAGACGCTTGGCCTCGTCCTCGGCGATCAGTGCATCGACCAGTTCCGCCAGCCCCGGCCCTTCGAGCACTTCGGGCAGGCGGTGGAGCGTCAGGTTGATGCGATGATCGGTGACGCGCCCTTGCGGGAAGTTGTAGGTGCGAATGCGCTCCGAGCGGTCGCCGGAACCGACCATGGCCTTGCGCGCCTCTGCCTCGGCGCCCTGCGCCTCGTCGCGCATCTTTTCGTAGAGGCGCGCGCGCAGGACCTGCATCGCCTTGGCCTTGTTCTTGTGCTGGCTGCGCTCGTCCTGGCAGGTGACGACGATGCCCGACGGCAAGTGCGTGATGCGCACCGCCGAATCGGTGGTGTTGACGTGCTGCCCGCCCGCGCCCGAAGCGCGGTAGATGTCGATCTTGAGGTCCTTGTCCTCGATCGCCACGTCGACCTCGGTGGGTTCGGGCAGGACCGCGACGGTGGCCGCCGATGTGTGGATGCGCCCGCCCGATTCGGTCACCGGCACCCGCTGCACGCGGTGAACGCCGCTTTCGAACTTCAGCTTGGCGAAGACGCCCGAGCCGGTGACGTTGGCGACCACTTCCTTGAAGCCGCCGACATCGCTGGCATTGGCGCTGACCATCTCGACCCGCCAGCCCTGCTCGGCGGCGTATTTCTCGTACATGCGGTAGAGGTCGGCGGCGAACAGCGCGGCCTCGTCGCCGCCGGTGCCGGCGCGGATTTCCAGCATCGCCGGCCGCACGTCGGCGGCATCCCGAGGGAGCATGGCGATGGCGAGGCGGCGCTCGGCCTCGGGCAGCTCTGCCTTGAGGCGTGCGGCTTCCTCGGCTGCAAGGGCGCGCATCTCGGGGTCGGGGTCTTCGAGGTTCAGCAGCGATTCGAGTTCGCCGCGCATCGACACGACTTCGGCGGCGGCGCGCGCGACGGGCTCCAGCTCGGCATAATCGCGGCTTGCAGCGACGAAAGCCTCACCTTCGAGAGTGCCGGAAGCAAGGCGCGCCTCCAGTTCGGCCAGACGGCCGCCGAGCTGGGCGAGGCGAATGTCGGAGATCGCCATCAGCGTGCGCCTTCCGGGGCTTCGAGACGCTGCGCCTGCCCCTTCGACAAGCTCAGGGTGAGCGGAGTTAGCGTAAAACTCCAACCCCGCTCAGGCTGAGCATGTCGAAGCCCTCCGCCAAGTTGTGGCCATGCTCCCATCACGGCTGGATGGTCACCAGCACCTGCTCCACGGCCAGCCGCGCCGGGGTGGTTTCACCCGCGCGCAAGTTGGCGGTGGGCACGCCGTCCTTGACCACGAACGAGACGATCGCCTTCGCGTTCGACTTCACCGCCTTGTCGAAGCGCTTGCGCGGGCTTCCCGTGGCGATGATCTCGGCATCGATTCCCTGGTGGCGCAGCGCGGTCAGCGTCTTGAGCGCGAAGTGCAGCGCCGCATCGTCCTCGACCGCGAGCATCGCCGTCAGCGGCGCTTCGGTGGTCTGGCCCGCATCGGCCACCAGCATCGCAAGGCGCTCGATCCCCGCTGCCCAGCCGACCGCCGGGGTCTCGGGACCGCCGAGCGCGGCCATCAGGCCATCGTAGCGACCACCGCCCAGCACGGTCCCTTGCGCACCCAGCCGGTCGGTCACGAACTCGAAGGCGGTGTGACGGTAATAATCCAGCCCGCGCACCAGCGCCTCGGCGCGAGTCCAGGCGACGCCCGCCGCATCGAGGCCCGACGTCACCGCGCCGAAGAAGTCCTGCGCCTCGGCCGAGAGGAAGTCGTCGATCTTGGGCGCATCGGCGGTGAAGGGCTTGTCGCGCGGGTCCTTGGAATCGAGGATGCGCAGCGGGTTGCGCTCGAGGCGGTCTTGCGAATCCTCGGACAATACATCCTTGTGGCCGCGGAAGTATTCGACCAGCGCCGCGCGCCATGCCTCGCGGCTCTCGCCGTCGCCCAGCGTGTTGAGCTGCAGAGTCACGCCGTCCGCGATGCCCAGTTCCTTGAGCAGCTGGTCGGCCATGACGAGGAGTTCCACGTCGGCCATCGGCTCGGCCGCGCCGATCACTTCGGCGTCGATCTGGTGGAACTGGCGATAACGGCCCTTCTGCGGGCGCTCGTAACGGAACAGCGGCCCGTGCGTCGCGACCTTGAGCGGCGCGAACTGCTTCCAGCCGTCGGTCAGGTAGGCGCGGGCGATGCCGGCAGTGAATTCGGGGCGCAGCGTCAGCGATTCGCCGCCGCGATCCTCGAACGAATACATCTCCTTGGAGACCACGTCGGTCGTCTCGCCGAGCGAGCGCGAGAACACGGCGGTCTTCTCGAACACCGGCATTTCCACGCGGCGGAAGCGGTAGAGCTTGCGCACGAGCTCGAAGGTCTCGACGACGTGGGCGAAAGCCTCGGCATCGGCGCCGAAGATGTCCTGGGTTCCGCGAATGGCCTGTGGTGTGGTGTTCATGACGCGCGCGTCTAGCCGCAATGGCGCACTTCGTGAAGTGGCCCCGCCATTTTGAGAGGCCAAAACGACGGCATCAATGGTTGCCAAATGCGGCAACAAGCGCAAAGACCTGCGCAATGAAGAATCTGCTCAAGGGCGCGACCCTCCTCACCTCCCTGCTGCTGTCGACTTCCGTTTTCGCGCAGGATGCCAACCGCTCCACCCCGATGGCCCCGCCGCTTCCGCCGGAAATGCCCGCCGCGAAGGACGTGCCTTATGCCGGCACCATCGGCCTGAACATCGACGCGAGTGACATTTCGCGCGGCGTCTACCGCGTCACCCAGACGATCCCGGTCGCACCCGGCGCGCGCGATCTGATCCTGCTGCAGGCGGGCTGGCTGCCGGGCAACCACTCGGAGACCGGACCTTACGGCCTCCTCGCCGACATTCACTTCTATGCGGACGGCCCCAATGGCACTCGGGAAATCGCCTGGGTGCGTGACACCGTCGCGGTCAACGCCTTCCACCTCGCGCTGCCCGAGGGGACGAAGACCGTCACCGCGAAGTTCGTCCACACCTCGCCGCTGCAGACCAGTGAGGGGCGGATCACGATGACGCAGGAGATGCTCAACCTCCAGTGGGAGAAGATGAGCCTCTACCCGGCGGGCTACTACACGCGCGGCATCCCGTACAAGCCGACGGTCACCTTCCCCCGGGGCTGGCAGGTGTTCACCGCGCTCGACGGCTTCCAGCGGACCGGCGACACCGTCACCTGGAACACCATCGACTTCGAGCGCCTCGTCGATTCGCCGATCTTCGCCGGCATCCATTCGCAGCGCTGGGACCTGGGCCAGAACGTCTTCATGGACGTCGTCGCCGACGAGCCGGACCTCCTCGCGATCAAGCCCGAGAACCTGCAGACTTACCGCAACCTCGTGAAGGAGGCGACGACCACCTTCGGCTCGAAGCACTTCGACCATTACGACTTCCTGCTCGCCCTCACCGACCGCATGGGCGGCATCGGGCTGGAGCATCACCGGTCCAGCGAGAACCAGCAGGAGCCCAAGTCGTGGACCGACTGGGCCGGGATGGACTGGGACCGCAACGTTATCGCGCATGAATTCGTGCACAGCTGGAACGGCAAGTTCCGCCGCGGCGCCGATGCCTGGACGCCGGACTACCAGCAGCCGATGCAGAACACGATGCTGTGGGTCTACGAGGGTCAGACCCAGTTCTGGGGCTATGTGCTGGCCGCCCGCTCGGGCGTGCAGTCGCGCGACATGGTCATGGCGATGTTCGCCACCGCTGCGGGCAAATATGCCGAGGGCACTCCCGGCCGGTCGTGGCGCTCGGTCGAGGACACCGTCAACGCGCCGCAGCTGATGCGCCGCCGCCCGCTGCCCTACACCTCGCTCACCCGCTCGGAAGACTACTACGTCGAGGGCGCGCTGACCTGGCTCGAGGCCGACCAGATCATCCGCAAGGGCACGGGCGGCGCCAAGGGGCTCGACGATTTCGCCAGGGCCTTCTTTGGCGTGCGCGATGGCGACTGGGGCGAAGTGACCTACGACTTCGACGAAGTCGTCAAGGTGCTGAACGGCGTCTACGCCTACGACTGGGCCGGCTTCCTGCGCACGCGCCTCTACGACACCAACCAGCCCGCACCGCTGAACGGCGTGCAGATGGCCGGCTACAAGCTGGTGTGGAAGGACAAGCCCAACGCCTACGAAAAGGGCATCGCCGAGGAGCGCAAGACGCTCGACCTCACCTACTCGCTCGGCGTGACGCTGAACAAGGACGGCGACGTCACCGCGACCTTGTGGGACGGCCCGGCCTACAACGCGGGCATCGTCAATGCGACGAAGATCGTCGCCGTGGGCGGCCGCGCCTATTCCTCCGACGTGATGAAGGACGCGATCACCGCCGCCAAGACCGCCAAGGCGCCGATCAGCCTGCTGATCAAGCGCGGCGAGCGATATCAGACGGTGGCGATCGACTACCACGGCGGCCTGCGCCACCCCTGGCTGGAGAGCACCACACCGGGCAAGGTCAACGGCTTCGACAAGCTGCTGACCGCGCGCGCCAAGTAACGGGCATTTGGAAATCCGCTGAAGCGGATTTCGCGGCACCGGCCCTCTCCCCCACCCGACCACCCAACGATAGTACCCTATGGGTGGTCGGGTGGGGGAGAGGGCCGGTGCCGCTCCGAAAATGCCCGCCCGGGCATTTTCGAACAGACTCTTACCTCCGTATTCGCGCAATCATCGCAGTATCGTCCGAAATGGCTGTTGCGACGCAATAAACGCGACGCTAAGCCCGCGCCCAACGTGTGGCCCGCCACGCAGACGAACAGTGCGAAAATAAAGAAGGACCATTATGCGCATCGACATGATCCCCGTCGGCGACAACGCGCCGAAGAGCCTGAACGTCATCATCGAAGTTCCCGTCGGCGGCGAGCCGGTCAAGTACGAGTTCGACAAGGCCTCCGGCGCGCTCTTCGTCGACCGCATCCTGCACACGCCGATGCGCTACCCGGCGAACTACGGCTTCGTGCCGCACACCCTCTCGCCCGACGGTGACCCGCTTGACGCGCTGGTCGTCGCCCGCTCGCCGTTCATCCCGGGCTGCGTGGTCAAGGTGCGCCCGATCGCCGTCCTCAACCTCGAGGACGAGCACGGCGGCGACGAGAAGCTGCTCTGCGTGCCGATCAACTCGACCTTCCCCTACTATTCGCACGTGAACGAGAAGGAAGATCTGCCCGACATCGTCTACCAGCAGGTCGAGCACTTCTTCACCCACTACAAGGACCTGGAAAAGGAAAAGTGGGTTCGCGTCGGCACCTGGGGCAACGCCGCCGATGCCGCCCGCATCGTCGAAGAGGCGATCGAGCGCTACGAGGCCTCGAAGACCGAAGCCTGAGCCAGAACGATTTACCGCGTTTTCCGAGTCATCAGGTGATCCCACCTGATTAGAAAACGCTCTAGAGTTCACTTCCCATGTGGACGGGGGCCGGCAGCGCAAGCTGTCCGGCCCCTTGGCTTATGGGGGACACCCGGCCTCGAAGGGCTTCGACAAGCTCAGCCTGAGCGGGACTGAAAGAGACCCCAGATCCGCTCACCCTGAGCCCGTCGAAGGGTGGCCCCCGCCTCAGCTCACCACGCGGCCGCCGTTGACGCCGATGGTCTGCCCGGTGACGTAGCTCGAAGCCTCGTGGCACAGCCATGCGCAGGCATTCGCGATATCGGCGGGCTCGCCCATGCGGCGTACCGGAATCGACTGGAGCAGCACTTCGGTCGGGACCTGGAAGCGCTCGCGGTTGGCCTCGGACATGATCGTGCCCATCACCGATCCGGGCGGGATGTTGTTCACGGTGATCCCGTAAGGCCCGAATTCCTGCGCCATGGAGCGCGTCATCGTCACCACCGCGCCCTTCGACGAGGAATAGCAGATCATGTTGAGCGCGCCGGTCTGCGCCGACGAGGACGAGACGTTGACGATCCGCCCCCAGCCTGCATGCTTCATGTCCTTGATGACCAGCTGCGTCATCACCATCGGCCCACGCACATTGATCGCGTAGACGAAGTCCCAGCGCTCGTCGGTCAGTTCCTCGAACGGCGTGAAATCGGTCACGCCCGCATTGTTGACGAGGATCGAGATCGGCCCCAGCGCATCGCGGCACTTCTCCACGGCGGCGGCAGCCTGTTCGCGGTTGGAGATGTCGGCGCCCAGCGCGATGGCAGTGCCGCCCGCATCCCTGATCGCCTTCACCGTATCCGCGCAGCGCGCCTCGTCGAGATCGAGCACGCCCACCGCGATGCCGTCCTGCGCCAGCCGCTTCGAGCAGGCCGCGCCGATCCCGGCAGCGGCCCCGGTGACGATGGCAACACGATACGTCATGCATTCTCTCCCGAAGATTTGCGCGCAGGATTACCGGGAATTGCGCCACGCAGAAGCAGTGCTTGGTGGCAGAGAAGCAGAATCCGCCACGGCGACGTCACAGGTCGTCCCGTGCCTGTTCGGGACGACGGCAATGCAAACCCCGATCCAGTCCCTGCGTCGAGCCTTCGCGCCTATCCGTCAGCCCGCCACATGCACCTGTTCGACACGTGACTTCTTTCGACGAACGACATGCGAAGTAACATCTAAGCAATCGACATATAGTGTTCGTCACGCCTATTGTCCCTGCGTTCACCACAACACATTTCCAGTGGCCCACAGGGCAAGGACAACGATGACTTATGAAACGTTGATCGCGGTCGACGCGCTCAAGGACATGCTCGCGTCAGGCGCGGACGTACTGATCTTCGATTGCGAATTCGAACTCGGCGCTCCGGACAAGGGGCATGACATTTATCTGAAGGGCCATATCCCCGGCGCGCGCTACGCCCATCTCGACGAGGACCTCGCCTCCCCGCCCGACGGCAGCAACGGTCGGCACCCGCTTCCCGCTCCCGTGGCGATGGTCGCCTGGCTGCGCGCGCAGGGACTGCGCAAGGGCCAGCAGGTCGTCGCCTACGACAGCAACGGCGGCGCCTGGGCGGCGCGGCTGTGGTGGTTGCTGCGCTGGCTGGGCCACGCCCCGGTCGCGGTGCTCGACGGCGGCAAGCCGGCCTGGGTCGATGCCGGACTGCCGCTGGAGACGAGCACCCCGCAAGTCGCCGCCTCGGGCGATTTCGAGCCGGGCGATCCTCTCGTGCCCGGCCCTGTGAACGCGGCCGAAGTCCGCGCGAACATCGACACGCGCGCCGCGAAAGTGCTGGACGCCCGCGATCCGTCGCGCTTTGCCGGCACCCCCAATCCGCTCGATCCGGTGGCCGGGCATATCCCGGGCGCGCGCAACCGTTTCTTCCGCGACAACCTCGATGCCGACGGCCGTTTCCGCCCGGCCGGGGAACTCGCCTCCGAATTTATCGCATTGCTGGGCGAGGCCCCGGCGATCCTCCAGTGCGGCTCGGGCGTGACCGCCTGCCACAACGCGCTGGCCATGGCGGTGGCGGGATTGCCCGCCGGACGGCTCTATCCCGGCTCCTGCAGCGAGTGGATAGCCGACCCTGCAAGGCCCGTGGCGACAGGGTCCGATTAAAGGACTGCAACCTGCGATATGACAGCACTTGTGAATTGCATTACGGCGAAAAAACGCGTCCCCTGAACATCTTGGCGCGGAGGCTTCGGCGCCGGGACGGGTTTGGTCCTCGGGAACAGAGACAGGCATGCAAGAGGCGCGGTGCGCGGGTGTTCTGAGGGGTCTCCTGGCGGCGGTGCTCACAGTTACCGCCCCCGCACCGGTCCTTGCGGCAACACCGACAGCCCCTTCGCCCTCGGAACTGCGCGACTTGCGCGGCTACGATACCGGCGGCGATCCCGAAGCGGCGCTGCGCCACGTCGATGCGGTGCTCGCCCGCGCGGGAACCGCGCCCCGCGTCGATCCGGTGGACCTGCTCTATGCGCAGGCGGTGAAGGCGAGGGCACTCTCCTCGCTGGACCGGACCGAGGAGGCGCTGACGCTGCTGCGCGCCGTCGATACCGGCCTCACCGCCCGCAAGGCCCCGCTCACGCCCGAGCGGGCCAGCCTGCTGCTGCATATCGGCTCGGAACTCGGCGCCCTGGGCCAGCTGGACGAGGCGCAGGACTACACCGCCCGTGCACTGAACCTCGCCGAAAAACTGGGCGGCCGCCAGAGCCCCGAATATGCCGAAGCGCTCTACGGCATGGCCTTGCTCGACTACCTGCGCGGCGCGCAAGGGGCGGCCATTCCCAAGATCGCCGAGGCGCTGGCGATCGCCCGCGCCCACGCACTGGCCACCGGGGAGAACCTCGACGGCCCGGCCGAATACGGCATCAGCCTCAGCGCGCTGCAGCTCAACGTTTCCGACGGCGACAGCGCAATTCTCACCGCGCGCGAAGCGCTGGCATGGGCCGAAGCGCACTTGCCCGAAAATCACCGCGTGCGTGTGCAGGCCGTGCAGCAACTGGGCGCGATCCTCGCCGAAACCGACCAGTACGCGCAGGCGATCCCGATCCTGCGTGCAGCCCTTGAAAAGCGCCGCGCGATCCTGCCCGCCAACGACCCGAAGCTGGCGCTCTCGCTCCACGCCCTCGCCTTCGCGCTCGACAATGCAGGAATGCGCGCGGAAGCCGGGCCGCTCTACGACAAGGCGGTGGCGATCTTCGAGGGCAACCCCGATCGCATCCAGGCCAACAGCCTCGCCACCATGATCGGCCAGCAGGCGCGCATGGCCCAGTGGGAGGGCGACCAGACGCGCGGCCTGGCCCTGCGCGAAAAGGCGCTGGCCGTAGCCCGCCGCTATTCCGCTTCGCCGGAGGACCTGGCGGTGCTGACCGCCGAGTACAACCTCGCCTCCGCGCTCGTCAGCGCCGGGCGGGTGGACGAGGCCCGGCCCCTGCTCGATCATGCGCGCAAGGGCTTCCTCGCCGGCACCGGGCCGACGAACAAGCGGCGTTTCACCGCAGCGTCGCTGTCCGCCCGCATCGCCGTCAGGGAGGGCCGCAAGGCCGAGGCTCTGGCCACCCTGACCGACGCGCTGGCGCCGCTGCGGACCCGCCTGCTCGACCGCGCTACCGCCCGGCGCGACATCGTTACGATGGCAGCCGAATCGCGCGCCGCCTTCATGCAACTGGCCCGCATCGCCATCGATACCAACGTGCCGGACCGCGCCTTCGACGCCTTGCAGATGGCCAACCTTGGCGACCTGCAGGGGGCCTTCTCTTCGCTCGCCGCGCTTCGGGACGACTATGGCCCCGAGGCGCGCGAGGCGATCCGCAGCTACCTCACCCTCGCGGCAGAGGGGCGACAGCTGCGCAAGCGCCTCGACCGCGCGCTGATCGCCGGGGACCGCGCCATCATCGCAGACCTCGAAGCAAAAGTCGCCGAAAGCGATGCGCGTGCGCGCGAAGCGGACGCGCGCCTTGCCGCTCTGGTGCCGGGCTACCGTTCGCTCACCGCCGTCGAACCCGCGCGCCTTGCCGATGCCCGCGCCCGGCTGAAGCGCGGGCAGGCGCTGCTGCTCGTCGGCGCCGACGAAGGCGGTCTGGTGACCCAGCTGGTCTCGCATGATGGTGTCGTCTCGGGCGATGCCGAAGTCTCGGGGCGGCACCTGATGCAGCTGCAGCAGCGCCTGCGCGCCTCGATCGAGAACGGCCTGCTCGACGAAGGCCGTGCCGGGTTCGACCGGCAGGCGGCGTTCGAACTGTTTCGCCTGATCTTCCCGGACCCTGTCCGCAAGGCGCTGCGATCGGTGCGCGAACTGGAAATCCTCGCCCCCGGCAGCCTTGCCACCCTGCCTTTCGCTGCACTGGTGACGCGCACGCCCGAGGGCGCGGACACCGATCCTCAGGCTCTGCGCAATACGCATTGGCTGGTCCGCGATCTTGCCACCAGCGTGATGATCCGCGCCGATCCCCTGCCCCGGCGGGCGGAGACAGGAAAGGGAACAGCTACCTTCGCGGGCATCGGCGCCCCTCTGCTGGGACCGCCGACCATGCTGGCGACGCGATCCGCCTCGGCGCTCAAAGTGGGCGACGTCAGCGTGGAATCGCTCGCCCGGCTCGGCAGCCTGCCCGATGCCGAGCGTGAACTGCGCACCATGGCCAGTCACTTCGCGGGCGACAGCCAGCTCCTGATCGGCCCGCAGGCGACCGAGGCGGCGGTAAAGCAGGCCCCTCTCGACCAGGCGCGGGTGATCGCCTTTGCGACGCACGGCCTCATCGGCGGAGGCTTGCGGGGCCTGGTGGAGCCGGCCCTCGTCATGACCCCGCCCAAGCTCGCGACGCCGCTCGACGACGGGCTGCTGACCGCCTCGGAGATTGCGCGGCTGCGCCTCGATGCGGACTGGGTTATCCTCTCCGCCTGCGATACCGGCGCGGGCGATAGCGAGAATGCGCCGACCTATTCGGGGCTCGCGCGGGCCTTCATCTCGGCGGGATCGCGGGCACTCCTGCTCTCGCACTGGCCGGTGCGCGACGACGTGGCCGGACGGCTGACGCTGCGTACGCTCGAAGGAGCACATGGCAAGGTTTCGCGGGCGGAGGCGCTGCGGCGCGCGCAAGTCGAGGTACTGAAGGCACACGACGTGCCGGGCGGGGCGCATCCTGCGACGTGGGCTGCGTTCGTGCTGGTGGGGGATTGAGGGGCGGGCTTTCGGCCCACCCCGTCCGGCTAAGCAGCAAGCTGCCAAGCCTCCCGGCCGTCCCGCAAGCGGAAGGGCGTTCTCTCTGCTCCCTCCCGTTTGCGGGAGGGCGCTCCCCTCTTCTCCCCTCCCGCTTGCGGGAGGGGCTGGGGGTGGGCCTCCTTCCGCTTACTTCGCCAGTTCAGCCTCGATCGCGCCGGTCAGCAGCGGGTCCTGCGGCGCGGTGCCCGGCGCGAAACGGCCCGCGACCGAACCGTCGCGCGCGATCAGGAACTTCTCGAAGTTCCACAGCACTTCGGGATCGTCGTTCGGGACGATGCCGTAGCCCTTGAACTTCTCCTTCATGCCCTCGACGTCGCCCTGCTTGGTGGGCACCGCCTCGGTCAGCGCGGCGTAAAGCGGCTGCTTGGCCTCGCCGGTAACGTCGGCCTTGGCGAAGAGCGGGAACGAGACGCCGTAGTTGATCGAGCAGAACTCGGCGATTTCCTCATGCGTGCCGGGCTCCTGCGCGCCGAAGTCGTTGGCCGGGAAGCCCAGCACCTCGAAGCCCTTGTCCTTGTATTCGCCGTAGATCGCCTCGAGGCCCTCGTACTGCGGGGTGAGGCCGCACTTGGACGCGACGTTGACCACCAGCAGCACCTTGCCGGCGTGATCGCCGAGGGTGTCGGGCTTGCCGTCAATGCGGGTGAGCGGGATGGAGGCGAGGTCGGCCATTGAATGTTCTCCCATTAGAGTTCGGGCGGGTTATGCGCACGACTGGATGACCGCCGCAAGACTATGCAGGCAAACCGCCGAGGACCGGAGAAATCCACTCCGGGTCATGCGCGAAGGGCATCTCCGCGCCGCCGCGCAGGGCGGTGAGGATCGCGGCGAAATCGGTTTCGGCACGCCAGCCGAGCAGGCGCGCGGCCTTGGCGGGATCGTAGACGCGCTCGATCCTCTCGGGCAGAACCCAGCCCGCGCGGGCGTAGAGGTCGGCAGCATCGGGATGGTAACGGGCGATCACGGCGCGCGCATCGCTGGCCAGTTCCGCTGCATCCTCGCGCGCGAAAGGCGGCGGGGCGGAGAGTACGAAAGTCTCGCACCCCTCGATCCGCTCCAGCGCGGCAAGGTGGGCGAGCGCGGCATCACCAACGGTCAGGCGGCGGTTGAGGAACTCGTTCGCCTTGAGGTTGGGGCCGGAGGGGACCACGTGCGTATCGTCGTCCTCCGGGAAGAACCGCCCGGTGCGCAGGATCGCCACCGCCATGCCGCTTTCGCGCGCGACGAGGCGGCACAGGTCCTCGGCGGTGCGCTTGGTGATGCCGTAGACATTGCGCGGAGCGAGCGGGCCGAACGCCTCGTCCATCCACCACGCGCCGTGTTCACCCGCCCCGGCGCGCACGTCGTCGCGAACCATCAGCGAGGTGGTGGAGGTGAACACGAAGCGCGCGTGTCCCGCATCCACCGCCGCTTCCAGCAGGTTGAGCGTGCCCGTCACGTTGACATCGACGAAGGCCTGCCGCCCGAAGCGCGCGATGTCCGGCTTGTGCAGAGCGCCCGAGTGGATCACCGCCTCGATCCCGTGGTCCGCGACGGTGCGGAACACCAGCGCGCGGTCTGCCACCGAACCCAGCACCGTCGTCGCGGCGCCCGTCGCCACGTCGAGGCCGATCACTTCGTGCCCGCGCAAGGCCAGCAGCGGCGCCAGATGCCGACCCAGCCAGCCGGAAGAGCCCGTCAGCAGGATACGCATGGGATCAGGCGGGGGCGCGGTAGTCGGCGATGATTGCGCCGGCTTCGGCCAGTTCGGCCTCGTGGCTTTCCTCGCGCCAGGTCTCGGCGAGGGCTTCCTCCTCCCACTGGCGCATGGCTGGGTGGGCCAGCATCGCATCGACCCAGGCCTGCCCGCCGCCGACGTCGAGGCCATACGTGCGGATGCGGAAGGCAACCGGCGCGTAGAAGGCATCGATGGCGGTGAACTCGGCGCCCGCCAGCCAGGGGCCGCCGAAGCGATCCAGCCCTTCCTCGAACATCTCGCGCAGGCGGTGGATCTCGCGGACCAGCGCGCCGCTCATCGGCCTCAGCTTCACGCGCACGCCGACGTTCATCGTGCACACATTGCGCAAGGCGGAGAAGCCCGCGTGCATCTCGCATACCGCGCTCTGGGCGAAGGCGCGGGCGTCCGGGGCCTTGGGCCAGACGGTGGGGTGGCGATCGGCGAGATAGAGCGTGATGCCGAGCGAATCCCACACGGTACGCTCCTCGTCGATCAGCGCGGGCACCTGGCCGGTGGGGGAAAAGCTGCGGAAAGCGTCGTAGTTCACCGGCATGGTGAAGGGCTCAAGCTCATCCTCGAACGGGATGGCGAGCGCCTTCATCAGCACCCACGGGCGCAGCGACCAGCTCGAATAGTTCCGGTTCGCGGTGATGAGGGTGTAAGTCATGGATGGTCCCTTGCGAAGAGTGCGCGAGGGATAGCGTGATCGGCGGGTTCTGCCCACCCCGTCCGGCTAGTTCGCTGCGCTCTCAAGCCTTCCGGCCCTCCCGCAAGCGGGAGGGCTTGGTCGTTCTTCTCCCCTCCCGCTTGCGGGAGGGGTCGGGGGTGGGCCTTCCCGCGGTCAGCTCACGTAATGCGCCGTCGTCTTCGCGGCGACTTCCTCGGCCGTCACGCCGGGCGCGAGTTCGATCAGCCTGAACGGGCTGTCGTGATCCGGACGCTGGAACACCGCGAGGTCGGTGATCACCATGTCCACCACGCCCACGCCCGTCAGCGGCAGGGTGCAGGCGGGGATGAGCTTGGGATCGCCGTTCTTTGAGGTGTGCTCCATGACGACGATGATCTTCTTCACGCCCGCGACGAGGTCCATGGCGCCGCCCATGCCCTTGATCATCTTGCCGGGGATCATCCAGTTGGCGATGTCGCCGTTCTCGGCCACTTCCATAGCGCCCAGCACCGTCAGGTCGATGTGCCCGCCGCGGATCATGCCGAAGCTGGTGGCGCTGTCGAAATAGGCCGAGTGCGGCAGTTCGCTGATGGTCTGCTTGCCTGCATTGATGAGATCGGGATCGACCTCGTCCGGGTAGGGAAACGGACCGATGCCGAGCATGCCGTTCTCGCTCTGCAGGGTGACGGTGATGTCCTCGGGCACGTAGTTCGCCACTAGCGTCGGAATGCCGATGCCGAGGTTCACGTAGAACCCGTCCTGCAGTTCCTTCGCCGCGCGGGCGGCCATTTCGTTACGATTCCAGGGCATTATGCCGCCTCCCTTTCGCGCGTCGTCGTGAACTCGATCTTCTTGTCGTAAGGCGCGCCCACAACGATGCGCTGGACGAAGACGCCGGGCAGGTGGATCGCGTCCGGATCGAGCGAGCCGGTGGGGACGATCTCCTCCACCTCGACCACGCAGACCTTGCCGCACGTGGCGGCGGGGACGTTGAAGTTGCGCGCGGTCTTGCGGAACACGACGTTGCCGGTTGCGTCCGCCTTCCACGCCTTGACGATCGACAGGTCGGCGAAGATGCCTTCCTCGAGGATATAGTCCTCGCCGCGGAACTGCTTCACTTCCTTGCCCTCGGCGACCTGGGTGCCCACGCCGGTCTTGGTGTAGAAGCCCGGAATGCCCGCCCCGCCGGCGCGCATGCGCTCTGCCAGCGTGCCTTGCGGGCAGAACTCGACCTCGAGTTCACCGGCGAGGTACTGGCGTTCGAACTCCTTGTTCTCGCCCACGTAGGACGAGATCATCTTCTTCACCTGCTTGGTGCGCAGCAGCTTGCCGATGCCTTCGTTGTCGATGCCGGCATTGTTCGAGGCGAACGTCAGGTCCTTCACGCCCGCATCGCGGATCGCGTCGAGCAGCCTTTCAGGGATGCCGCAAAGCCCGAAACCGCCACTGGCGATCAGCAGGCCGTCCTTGAGCACGCCTTCCAGCGCGGCCTCCGCACTGGGGTAGATCTTGTTCATCGAGGCAGATCCTCTTCTTTTTTAGCGAGAGGCGGCACCGGCCCGCGCCCCCACCCGGCCACCCAACGATAGTACCCTATGGGTGGCCGGGTGGGGGCGCGGGCCGGTGCCGCCTCTACTTCAGCAGACAAAACCTAGACAGCTTCTCCCATCACGAATAGCGATTGTTTTTTATCGGTTCCGATAGACACTGATTATGAAACGCATCGCCCTGTTCCATCTCGAAACCCTGATGTGGATCGATCGCCTCGGCACCTTCGCGGCGGCGGCGCAGCGGCTGAACACCACGCAGCCCGCGATTTCCGCGCGTGTGCGCGAGATCGAGGAGCAACTCGGAGTGCCGCTGTTCCAGCGCGAGGGACGGCGCATGGTGCTTTCCGCGCGCGGGCGGCGGCTGGTGCAGGCGAGCGAGCCGCTCTACCACGGCCTCGAACAGGTGCTGCTGGAGGCGAGCGACTTCGCGGGCGCCACCGCCGCCGTGCGTATCGGCTCGGGCGAGATCGCCGCGGCCAGTTGCCTGCCCGCCTTCATCCAGGCCATCGAGCGCGACCGTCCCGGCGTCGCCATGGAGATCGAGATCGACCTCACCGCGCCGCTGCTCCAGCAATTGCTGGCGGGCACGCGCGACATCGTCTTCCTCGCCGGGCCGGTGGCGAGCCCGGGGATGCGCACGGCCTCGATCGGCTCGGTGGAGCTGGTATGGTGCGCGGGCGCCGAAGTGGCGCAGGACGGCGGTTTCGCGAAGGCCCTGCCGGTCTGGTCCCTGCCCGATCACTCGCCGCTCCACGCGGTGACGCACGAGACGCTGGAGGGCCACGGCATCGTCCCGCGCGCGCTTCACACCTGCAACAACGTGCGCACCCTCATCGAGATCGTCGCCAGCGGCCAGGGCGCCGCCGTGCTGCCCGAGACCATGGTGCACGACCGCCTCGCCGCGGGAGACTTGCGCGAGGTGCTGCCGCGCCCCCGCCATCACGTGCATTTCGAGGCCGCGATCCGCACTCGCGAACGCGACCCCGTAATCCTCGACCTCTTCGCCCGGGCGAGCGAACTGCGCATAGAAATGTCAGCCCAGACGCGGGCCTGACCCGGGTTTACATGTACTTCATCTGGATCCGGATCGACTTCACGCCCTCGCCCACCGGCACGCCGACCTTGGTGTAGCTGGGCTTGCCAAGATTGAAGATGTTGATCGACGGGTTGTTCGACATCGCACCGCCATCGGTGCGGATATCGGTCTCGCCATTGCCATTGACGTCATGGCGCACCGCGACGCCGTATGTGCCCGAGGCCGGAAGCGGCACGCAGAAGGTCATGGACCCGGCGCGGGCCGGAACCTCGATGCGCGAGAGCCACTTGCCCTTGACCAGCCACTCGCCCGAAGTCGCGCGGTAGGACTGGACGCGCACCTTGCCCGAGGACGACTTGATGCCGTCCACGGTGACCATCATCGCCGGCCCCTTGTCAGACTGGCAGCGGCGCATCTCGTTGGGGATCTCGTTGCGATATTGGGCCAGCGCCGGAACCGGCGCGGCGAGACCGGCCATCGCGACAAGCGCGGCAGCGGTGCTGGTACGGCGAAGCAAGGCGTTGGTCTTGATCATCTCTTTTCCGTCTACTGGGTTCTTGGCAAATTGGCAGCCTGAAACCCTCCTGTGGCGCCCAAGTGCCCGAAAAGCGGTGAACCCGCACTGAACTTTCCGTTAGACCACGCGAAAGCCGAAGATCGGTCGTCTGGAAAATGCGCGATTGCGCATTTTCGGTGCGGCACCGGCCCTCTCCCCCACCCGACCACCCATAGGGTACTATCGTTGGGTGGTCGGGTGGGGGAGAGGGCCGGTGCCGCGAAATCCGCAGAAGCGGATTTCCAGACACCCTGCTCCACAAGATCGCGTGTGGAAAACGCACCCCCATACGCTTGTCGCCCCAAGATGTAGTGGCGTATCGCTGGGAAAAGGAGCGTTCGTTTCCCGCCATGACAATTCCGCTGATTTCCCCTTCGATCCTGTCCGCCGACTTCGCCCGGCTCGGAGAGGAAGTGCGCGCCATCGACGAGGCAGGCTGCGACTGGATCCACGTCGACGTCATGGACGGCCACTTCGTCCCCAACATCACCATCGGTCCGGCCGTGGTGAAGGCCCTGCGCCCGCACAGCGCCAAGCCCTTCGACGTCCACCTGATGATCTCTCCGGTCGATGCCTATCTCGAAGCCTTCGCGGACGCGGGCGCGGACTACATCACCGTCCACCCGGAAGCCGGGCCGCACGTCCACCGCACGGTGCAGACGATCCACAATCTCGGCAAGAAGGCGGGCATCTCGCTGAACCCGGCGACGCCCGCCAAGATGCTGGACTACCTTATCGACGACATCGACCTCGTCCTCATCATGAGCGTCAACCCCGGCTTCGGCGGCCAGAGCTTCATCTCCAGCCAGCTTCGCAAGATCGAGGCGGTGCGCAAGATGATCGACAAATCCGGCCGCGACATCCGCCTCGAAGTGGACGGCGGCGTCGATGCCAAAACGGCGCCGCTGTGCGTCTCGGCCGGTGCCGACGTGCTGGTGGCGGGCTCCGCGACCTTCAAGGGCGGGCCGTCGCAGTACGCCGCGAACATCAAGACCCTCAAGGGCCTCGAATAAGGCATGGGCGCCGACACCCGCTTCAGCCCGGCGGCATGGAACCCGGACAATGCCCGGGCGCTTCCCCTGTCGCGTGAGACTGAGGAGGGTGTGGTGACCGGAATTGCTGACAACCGCGCGCCAGCTCCGGCCGAAACGCCCCATATCGAGCCCGGTCGTGCGCTGGCGCTGGTCGATTTCTCTCCGCCGTCTGTGGGCGTCGGCGAGCGGCTGATCCGCATGGCCTATCGCCTTGGCGTGCCCGGCGCGATGCTTTCCGGGCCGATGGGCAAGAAGGCGCGCACCCGCCTGCTGGCGACCGTCAACAACACCCTGCCCGGCAGCCGTGCGGCAGGCACCGCGATCCGGGCCGGGCACTTCCTCGTCCACGGCGCCAAGACGCCGATCGCGCAAGTCGATTTTGCAGGCGCCGCGCGGGTCACGCCGCCGCTGGAGAAGGTGGTCCATTCCTTCTCCTGGCTCACCGACCTCGAAGCCTGCGCCGCGCGCGAACAGGCCGCGCCGGTCGCGGAACGCGTGCTCATGGCCTGGCTTCAGGCCAACCCCAAGCCCCCCACAAAGCCGGGCAAAGGCCCGGCGTGGAGCGTGGGCAACACCGGCGCGCGTCTTGCCAACTGGCTGGCCCATGCCCCGCTGATCCTCTCGGGCGAGAAGGCGCTGCGCATCCGCACGCTGGCGCACATCGCCGCCACCGCGCGCTGGCTCGACCGCCACGTCACCAATGCCGAGGACGGTCTTGCCGAAGTGGCGGGCTGGGTCGGCATCGTCGCCGCCGGATTGCTGCTGCCCGACGGCCGCCCCCGCCGCCTCTATGGCGAGGCCGGGCTGATCAAGGCGCTCGGCGAACTGATGGGCGACGACGGCGGCGTCCTGTCGCGCAGTCCGCTCGCGCAGATGGAAGCGATCGCGCTTCTGGTGCGGCTGCGCGGCTGCTATCACGCCACCCGCCGCGACGCCCCGCCCGCCGTTGAGCGCGTGGTCGAACTGCTGGTGCCGCCACTGCTGGCGCTGACGCACGGCGACGGCGGCCTCGGTTCGTGGCAGGGCGGCTGGGCCGTCGACGGCGCGGACGTCGAGGCGCTGATCCAGGCCAGCGGCGTGCGCACCCGCCCCTTACGCGACGTGCGCCAATGGGGCTACCAGCGTGTCTCCGCGCACAAGTCGATCCTGCAATTCGATACCGCGCCGCCGCCGATGCCCGCGCAGGCCCGCTTCGGCTGCGCCTCGACGCTCGCCTTCGAGTTCTCCCATGGGCCGCATCGCATCGTCGTCAACTGCGGCGGCGCGGCGAGCGGCGGCGGGCTGGTTCCCGTCCGGCTTGAGCAGGGCTTGCGGGCGACGGCGGCGCACTCGACGCTGACCCTCGATGACGCGAATTCCACGGCCGTGTTGATCAACGGCATGATCGGATCAGGCGTCACCGAAGTGGCGGTTGACCGCAAGACCCTGCCGCAGGAAACCGGCTCTAACGCCACCCGTCTGGAGGCCAGCCACAACGGCTATGCCACCCGCTATGGCCTGACCCACCAGCGCATCCTGCTGCTGCGCGACGACGGCAGCGAACTGCGCGGCGAAGACCTGCTGCTTCCGGCCGGCAAGAAGGGCAAGCGCGGCAAGGTGGGCTTCGCGATCCGCTTCCACCTTGGCCCGGAGGTGGACGTCAACCTCACCGCCGACGGCAAGGGCGCCGGGCTCTCGCTGCCCGACGGCAGCTACTGGCAGTTCCGCTCCGCCACCGACGAGGGCGAGATGACGGTCGAGGATTCGCTGTGGGTCGATGGTCAGGGCCGCCCGCAGGCGACGCAGCAGATCGTCGTGCAGGGCATGGTCTCGCGCGGCGGCGGGACTTTCGGGTGGATCATCAAGAAGATGAATTGATGGTAACCGCGCCTTGAAGCCCCCGATGGGCCGTGTATATTGGCATTGTTGTTTCTGGTTTGATGAAAATCACCTTCGAACAAAGAAAGGCGCGCCATGCCAGTGGCGCGCCTTTCGCCGTTTGGGGGACAGGTGCCAGCCCATCCCCCGCCCGTCATCACTTGTTGCGGCTCATCTCCACGATCTTGAGAACAAGCGTCGTGAAGGCCAGGCACGCCATGATGATCAGGGTTGTTGTTTCTACTTTGATTTCAATCACCCCCCTCTGCAGCCAGAATTCGGGTTTCCCCGCGCTGCTCCAGCGGCTTAGCCGAAAACGGCGGGCGGCAGCGGTTAACGCTCCTTCACCGCCCCGCCCAACCCGCGCCCCGGAAAGCGGCCCCGCCCTTGCCCCCGTGGCCCTGCCGTCCTAAGGGCGCGCGCAAAGAGCCACTCGCCAGGGAAGCCCGCCTCATGACCGATTCCGTCCAGATCCGCCGCGCCTTGTTGTCCGTGTCCGACAAGACCGGCCTTGCGCAGCTCGGCAAGGTGCTCAGCGACCGGGGCGTCGAACTGGTCTCGACCGGCGGCACCGCCAAGGCGCTGCGTGATGCGGGCCTGACGGTGAAGGACATCTCCGACATCACCGGCTTCCCCGAGATGATGGACGGCCGCGTCAAGACGCTGCACCCGATGGTCCACGGTGGGCTCCTCGCCGTACGTGACAACCCCGAGCACGCCGCCGCCATGGCCGAACACGCCATCGGCGCGATCGACCTCGTCGTCGTCAACCTCTACCCCTTCGAGGCGACCGTGGCCAAGGGTGCGAGCCGCGACGAGATCATCGAGAACATCGACATCGGCGGCCCCTCGATGGTGCGCTCGGCGGCCAAGAATCACGCCTTCGTCACCATCGTCACCGACCCCAAGGACTACGAGGGCCTGATGGTCGAGTTGGAAGCGACTGACGGCTGCACCACGCTGGGCTTCCGCAAGCTGATGGCCGCGCGCGCTTATGCGCAGACCGCCGCTTACGATTCGATGATCAGCCAATGGTTCGCCTTCGCCGACCAAGGCCTTGAGTTCCCCGAGATGCTCAGCGTCAACGGCCGCCTCTCGACCACGCTGCGCTATGGCGAGAACCCGCACCAGAAGGCCGCGCTCTACACGCCGGTCGGCCCGTTCACCAAGGGGCTGGCGCAGGCCGAGCAGGTGCAGGGCAAGGAACTTTCCTACAACAACTACAACGACGCCGACGCCGCGCTCGAACTCGCCGCCGAGTTCCGGGGCCAGAAGCCCGCCGTCGTCATCGTCAAGCACGCCAACCCCTGCGGCGTCGCCCAGGGCGATACGCTGCTGGGTGCCTGGGAAGGCGCGCTGGCCTGCGATGACGTCTCGGCCTTCGGCGGCATCGTCGCGGTGAACCAGACGCTCGACGGCCCGACCGCCGAGGCGATCTGCAAGATCTTCACCGAAGTCGTCGTCGCCCCCGACGCCGACGAGGAAGCCCGCGCCTTCTTCGCGAAGAAGAAGAACCTGCGCCTCCTGCTGACCGGCGAGCTGCCCGATCCGCGCCGCGCTGGCCTGACCGTGCGCCAGATCACCGGCGGCCTGCTGGTGCAGGGCCGCGACAACGGCGCCATCGGCTTCGACGATCTCAAGGTCGTCACCAAGCGCGCGCCGACCGATCGGGAACTGGCCGACTGCCTGTTCGCCTGGACCGTGGCCCGCCACGTCAAGTCGAACGCGATCGTCTATGCGAAAGACGGCGTCACCGCCGGCATTGGCGCGGGTCAGATGAACCGCCGCGATTCCTCGCGCATCGCCGCTATGAAGGCCGCCGAAGCCGCCGAGAAGTTCGGCTGGGCGCAGGCACGCACCGTCGGTTCAGCAGTTGCATCCGACGCCTTCTTCCCCTTCGCTGACGGTCTGCTCGCTGCTGCCGAGGCGGGCGCAACGGCGGTGATCCAGCCGGGCGGCTCGATTCGCGACGACGAGGTCATCGCTGCGGCCGACGAGGCCGGTCTCGCAATGGTCTTTACGAACATGCGTCATTTCAAGCACTAAGGGTAACCCAGTAACCCGGCAGGAGAAGCAGCGACGATGATGGTCACCGGACTCGGCCCCCTCGTCGTCGTCGGCTTCCTTGCCGGACTTACCCTCGCGGCCGTGCTTTTGAGGCTGGGCCGCCTGAACTCTCCGTTAAGTGCGCTGGGGGCGGCTGCCCTGCCGTTCGGCTGCGCGGCCCTGCCGGTGCTGGTGCTGGTGGCGATCTCCGTGGCCGCAGCATACTCGTACTGAGATCGAACGTTCCCGCCGTTCATCGCTGGCGATCAACCGTTCATCGATAATTGCACTTGTTAACGGTTCCGTTCACTGGACGGCAACCCATTTGCGGCCAAAGGGGCGCAACACATTTTCCGGACCGGTATCACGCCGTTCCCCAAAAGAGACATTTCGAAAGCAGACGTCATGGGTATCTTCAAAGCCGACTTCTACCGCTACTTTGCCTTCGGGTTCGCCGGTGGCGCGCTGCTGGTGATCGGCGCGATGGGCATTGGCCATGTCTCACCGCTCTCGAACGATCTCGTGCCGCCTGCACAGGCCGCCCAAGCCGAGTAAGCCTGCACTGATTGCACAAGTCCGCGACAGGCCCCATATGGGCGCCATGTCCGGCAACCATCATCACCACGAACATTCCGGCGACAGCCTTGTATCGGCCGCCCGCAACGCCCTCGTCGAAGCGGGCGAGCAGTGGACCGAGATGCGCGCCGACGTCTTCGGCGCCCTCGCCGAGCGGGAACGCCCCGCCTCCGCCTACGATCTTGCCGAGAGCGTCTCGGCCCTGCGCGGCAAGCGGGTGGCGCCCAACAGCGTCTACCGCATCCTCGACCTGTTCGTGCGCACCAACCTCGCCCGCCGGGTCGAGAGCGCCAATGCCTATGTCGCCAACAGCCACCCGGGTTGCCAGCACGACTGCATCTTCCTGATCTGCGACAGCTGCGGCCAGGCCGTCCACATCGACGACGACAAGCTGACCGGCGCCCTCATCGCCGCCGCCAAGGGCGCGGGCTTCGCCGACGTGCGCCCGGTCGTGGAACTGCGCGGCATCTGTGCGCAGTGTAGCTAGCGGAAGCCCCCTCAGCTCGTCTGCGTCAGGCTGAGCAGGTTGCCATCGGGATCACGGAACCACGCGGCCTTCATCGCGCCGTCCACCGACGTCCAGAGCCCCGCGACGTTCTGATTCTCCTCATCGAACACGAGGAACTCGACCCCCTTCGCGCGCAGCTGCGCCATCGTCGTCTCGATATCCGGGATCGACCAGCCGAGCACGGTATACTCGTGCGATTCCCATTCCCGGTTCGAGGTCAGCCGCAGGATCGCCCCGCCGCCCATGTCGTAGATCGTCGCGTACTCGTCCAGCGACAGTTCCGGCAGTTCCAGCACATCGCCATAGAACGCTTCGGCCCGCGCGCGGTCGGTCGTAGAGATGAACGTAATCGCGCGTGCCTCAGGAACGATCGCCATTGTATCCCCTTTCATTCCAATCGCCTGCTCTTGACGCAGATTAACGGTCACGGTCAATCGACACGCAAGTCTCAAAGGTGTAAGGGGCCGACAAATGAACGCCAATCCGGCCACTCCTTTGCTCGACACGGTTTCGACTCCCGATGACCTGCGCAGGCTGAAGCCCGCGCAGCTGCGCCAGCTTGCCGACGAACTGCGGACCGAGATGATCTCGGCCGTGGGTCAGACCGGCGGCCACCTCGGCTCCGGCCTTGGCGTGGTCGAACTGACCGTGGCGATCCACTACGTCTTCGACACGCCCGTCGATCGCCTGATCTGGGACGTCGGCCACCAGGCCTACCCGCACAAGATCCTGACCGGCCGCCGCGATCGTATCCGCACCCTGCGCCAAGGTGGCGGCCTGTCCGGCTTCACCAAGCGGTCGGAGAGCGAGTACGACCCCTTCGGCACCGCGCACAGCTCCACCTCGATCTCCGCCGCGCTGGGCTTCGCGATGGGCAGCAAGATCAAGGGCCAGCCCGGCCGCGGCATCGCCGTGATCGGCGACGGCGCGATGAGCGCAGGGATGGCCTACGAGGCGATGAACAACGCGCGCGAGGCCGGAAACCGCCTCGTCGTCATCCTCAACGACAACGACATGTCGATCGCCCCGCCGGTCGGCGGCCTCTCGGCCTATCTCGCGCGTCTCGTATCCTCGGGCCAGTTCCTGGGCCTGCGCGAACTTGCCCGCAAGTTCGCCCGCAAGCTGCCCCGCCCGCTGCACCTCGCCGCCAAGAAGACCGACGAATTCGCGCGCGGCATGGCCATGGGCGGCACCCTGTTCGAGGAACTGGGCTTCTATTACGTCGGCCCGATCGACGGCCACGACCTCGACGCCCTCGTCCCGGTACTGGAAAACGTGCGCGACGCCGGCGAAGGCCCGATCCTCGTCCACGTCGTCACGCAGAAGGGCAAGGGCTACGGCCCGGCCGAAAGCGCGGCGGACAAGTACCACGGCGTCCAGAAGTTCGACGTCATCACCGGCGAGCAGGCCAAGGCCCCCGCCGGTCCGCCCAGCTACACCGGCACGTTCGCCAAGGCCCTCGTCGCCGAAGCGGAAAAGGACGCCACGATCTGCGCGATCACTGCCGCGATGCCGTCGGGCACGGGCCTAGACAAGTTCGCGCAGATGTTCCCCGAACGCAGCTTCGACGTCGGTATCGCCGAACAGCACGCCGTCACGTTCGCGGCGGGCCTCGCCGCGCAGGGGATGCGCCCGTTCTGCGCGATCTACTCCACTTTCCTGCAGCGCGCCTTCGATCAGGTCGTGCACGACGTGGCGATCCAGAACCTGCCCGTGCGCTTCGCCATCGACCGCGCCGGGCTCGTCGGTGCGGACGGCGCCACCCACGCCGGCTCGTTCGACGTCACCTACCTCGCCACCCTGCCCAACATGGTGGTCATGGCCGCGGCCGACGAAGCCGAACTTGTCCACATGGTCCACACCGCCGCGCAATACGACGCAGGCCCCATCGCCTTCCGCTACCCGCGCGGCAACGGCACCGGCGCCGCCCTGCCCGAGACTCCCGAACTGCTGGAGATCGGCAAGGGCCGCGTGGTGCGTGAAGGTACCAAGGTCGCCCTCCTATCGCTCGGCACCCGCCTCGGCGAAGCCCTCAAAGCCGCCGACCATCTGGAGGCCAAGGGCCTGTCCACCACCGTGGCCGACCTGCGCTTCGCCAAGCCGCTCGACACCGACCTCATCCGCCGCCTGATGCTGTCTCACGAAGTCGTGGTGACCGTGGAGGAAGGCTCGATCGGCGGCCTCGGCGCCCACGTGCTGACGATGGCCAGCGACGAAGGCCTGACCGACGCCGGGCTAAAAATCCGCACCATGCGCCTGCCCGACACCTTCCAGGACCACGACAAGCCCGAGACGCAGTACGACGAAGCAGGGCTGAACGCACCGCAGATCGTCGATACGGTGCTGAAGGCGCTGCGGCATAACAGCGCAGGGGTGAACGAGGCGCGGGCTTAACGTTTTATGGGAAGTCCTGGGGCCATCGCCCCAGACCCCGATACTGTCGGCGCCGCGCGCGCAGCCGCGTTGAACAGGATTTCCAGCCTTGCGTGATTATTTGCCCAGCTTTCGACGTAGACGAATAACTCAGAAACCTGGTTAATCGCACTTCGTCATTCCCGCGAAAGTGGGAGCTCAACTGATGCCCGGGCAACACAAGCCGTCAGGAGATGGGTTCCCGCCTTCGCGGGAATGACGATAAAGGTTGGCTAGCTGCCGTTCGGCCTATCGCGCCAAGAACGGACTTTTGCGATCAGCAGATTGACGCACAAGGCAAGTCCGATTGCGACCGCAATTACAGCCCCCATCATGATCCACATGGGTGTGTAGTCGCCAACGCAGGGCGGTTTCCGTCCTTCGCACCCGCCACCGCCCATGATGCTCGCGATGAACAAGATAAATGCGATAGGAGTCATCAGCACAAAAGCGGTGAGACACCCCCAGTTCGTTGGACGGTTTGCGTAGCTCATTCTGCGATCCTGACTGGCGAGGTTACTGTCCGCAATGGCGGCGAAAGCTGCCGTGGCGCCTCTGACAACTGCCGCAGGCCATCAATATGCACGCAGCCCCGCCTCACGCGCGACGACGCCAGTAACGGGGTGCAGGGGGCGATGGCCCCCTGCCTTACCTTCTCTCTTACCAGTCGTAGGCTTTGGGCAGATAGGTCTCGTCCAGATCCTTGTACCGTTCGCGCAGCCGCGCCTGATGGCTGTCCACGGGCTGCTTCACCCCGTCGATCCACACCGAGACCGGCGCGGAAGACAATTCGAGCGGGTCGCCGTCCCACAGCACCACGTCGCCCGCCGCGCCGGGGGCGAGCACCCCGGCTTTTCCGCCGAAGCCGCTGATCTCGGCCGGGATCGAGGTGATCGCCGCCAGTGCTTCGCCCCAGGTGAGGCCCGAAGCGCCGGGGATCTTCGTCAGGGCGACGAGGTTGCCGGCCTGCTGCGGGGCGTTGCGGGGCTGGTCCATGCCCATGAACATGCCGATGGCGACCTTGACGCCGGCCTTCTTCATGCGGCCGACGTTGGACATGGTGGCGGCCAGCGTCTCGAAGGTGGCGGGCAGGTCGCGCATCGGCATCGTCACGACGGGAACGCCCGCCGCCGCGATCTCAGGCGCGACGAGCCAGCCTTCGGTGGCGCCGACGAGGACGAGGTCGAGCCTGGGAAACTCGGCCTTGAGCGCGAGGACGCCGCGGATGTCCGAGGCGCGTTCGACGCCGACGTAGAGGGTCTGCGTGCCGTCGATAACTTTCGCCAGCGCGGCGGCGTCGGCGCGGGTCAGCAGGACGTCGCCCTGTCGCTGCGCGCCTACCGGCAGCGCGGCGACTTCGCGGGCTTCGCGCAGGGCGTTGCGCAGCGCGGTGTGCGCCGCGACGCGGCTGCCGCCGGAGAGACGCGCGCCCGATTCGCCAAGCTCCACGTACTGGAACGCGCGCGGCTTCATGACGATCGCCGCGTCCTGGCCGAGGTCGATCACGGCGCCTTGTCCGGCGAAGATCGAGGCTCCGTTCATCGGCGCGACGCTGGCGCGGGTGACGCCCCCTTCGCGGCTGACGGCGATGTGTTCGCTGGAAGGGTTGAGCGCGGTGGCGACGTCGAGCGCGGCGTTGAAGGGGGACTTTTCGGCCGAGGTGTCGTTGCTGTCGTCGACCGCTTCGACGTCCCACAGGCCGAGGTCGGTGACGGCGGAGAACAGGCCCGGTGTGACCCACTTGCCCGTCCCGTCGATCACTTGGGTGCCGCCCGGTGCCGCCGTGTCCCGTCCTACCGAAACGATCTTTCCAGCCCGGACGACGACGGTTGCGTGTTCGATCGGGGCGCTGCCGTCGCCGGTGCCGACGGTCGCGTTGGTAATGGCAAAATCCTGAGCGGAAACGGAAATCGGCGCGGCGCCGAGAAGGATGGCGAGGATCAGGCGATTCATTTCACGTCTCCTTCGCCGGGCTGGCCAAGCTCGAAATCGCTGACCGGCTTTCGCTTGGGGTCATCGGCGTCGTAGAGCAGCGCACCGTCCGACCAGACCTTCTCCGGGCGCGAATAGACCGACAGCGGATTGCCGTTCCAGAGCACCACGTCGGCCATCTTCCCGGCCTCCAGACTGCCGGTTTTCTCGCCGATTCCCATGGCCTTGGCGGCATTGTAGGTGAACCAGCCGACGACCTGCCCGTCGGGCACGTCCACCCCGATCCGCCTGCCTGCCGCCTGCGCGCGCGCCGCCGCCTGATTGAGCCGCTGGATGCCGTTCTCGTCGTCGGAATGGATCACCACGCAGGCCCCCTGCTTGGCCAAAAGTGCAGCGTTTTCAGGGATGCCGTCGTAGGCTTCCATCTTGAAGCCGTACCAGTCTGCCCAGATCGCGGCGCAAACGTCGTTGGCCTTGAGCAGGTCGCCGATCTTGTAAGCCTCGACCGCGTGGTGGAAGGCGGTGACCTTGTAGCCCATCTCCTTGGCCATATCGAGGACCTGCGCCATCTCGTCGGCGCGATAGCAATGATTCTGAACGAGAATCTCGCCCTTCAGCACGCCTTCGAGGGTGTCCTTGCCGAGATCGCGATCGGCATGATCACCGTCCATATACTTCTTCGCATCGATCCACGCCTGCCGGTCGACCGAGAAATTCCCCATGCGAGTCATGGGCTTCTGGTTCCTGGCGCCGTAGACCCGCTTGGGGTTCTCGCCGCAGGCCATCTTCAGCGAATAGGGCGCCCCGGGGTACTTCATGCCCTGCACGGTGCGGCTGGGCACGTTCTTGAGCGTCACCGCCCGCCCGCCGATGAGGTTGCCGGAACCGGGGAGAATCTGCAGCGTGGTGACGCCGCCATTGATGAGCGCCCGCGTGAAACCGGGGTCCTGCGGCCAGACCGAATGCTCGGCCCAGACGTCCGGCGTGGTCGGGCTGGTCATCTCGTTGCCATCCGACAGCGCATCGACCGAAGGGCTGGGATAGACGCCGAGGTGCGAGTGGATGTCGATCACGCCCGGCGTCACGAACTTGCCGGAGCCGTCCACGCGATCGTAACCGGCCGGAATCGCTAGGTCCGCCGCCCCGACGGCGACGACTTTGCCGTTCTCGAACAGGACGGTGCCGTTGTCGATCCGCCCACCACGCCCGTCATAGACCGTCGCGCCGACCAGCGCCGTCGGCCGGCCCGGATAGGGCTTGTAAGTCGAAGAATAGGGTGCTGGTCCGGACTTCGCGTCCTTGTCCTTCTTCTTCGCATCGGCGGCCTGCGTGGTCATCACGAGAGCGGCGCTCATGACCAGGCCACACAGCAGACGCCGCTTCCAAGGCGTTTCCCTCATTGGCAATTTCCCCTGTTGCAATACGAAACCGGCCCAGGGAGCACCCCGGGCCGGTCAGTCATTCTCAGTGCCTGATGGTCGGGTGGAGGCCCGCTTCCTGTGCCTCCAGCCCGATCCCGGCCTGCCCCTCAAGGTCGGCGTCCATGCCCCGGTCCGCCAGCGTGTCGAGGTGCATCCAGCGTCTGACCAGCGGCGAGACCGCCAGCACCACGACCGCCACGCCCAGCGTGATCCAGCCGATCTTCGAATAGATCGAGAGGGTCAGCGCCTTGTCCATGGTGCCGCTTTCGCCGCCGGTGGCCTCGCCGATCTTGCCCGCCACGAAGTTGCCCACGGCGGTCATGTAGAACCACGCGCCCATGATGAAGCTGCCCAGATGCAGCGGCGCCAGGCGCGTCATCGCCGAGAGCCCCACGGGCGACAGGCACAGCTCGCCGGTCGTGTGCAGCATGTAGATCAGGAACACGAAGACCACCGAGGTCATCACCGCCGGATCGCCGGTTCCCGCACCCCATACGAAGACGAGGAAGCCGAGGCCGACCTGCGCCAGCGCCAGTGCGAACTTGGCAGGTGCGCTGGGCTCAAGGCCCTTCTTGCCGAGCCAGGCCCACAGGCCCGCGAAAATGGGGCCGAACAGCACGATGTAGATCGGGTTGATCGACTGGAAGAGGCTGGTCGGCACTCCGCCGCGATCGACGAACTTGTCGGTATAGAGGCTGAGGCTGCCGCCCGCCTGCTCGAACAGGCCCCAGAAGATCGGGTTGAGCGCGATCAGGAACAGGATCGCGAAGATACGCTCGCGCGGTTCCTTGGGCAGCTTGAACGCTTCGTAGAGCGTATAGGCAAGCATCGCGACGCCCGAGACCATCAGCAGGGTCTGGATCACGGAGACGTACTGGATCAGGAACCAGATCACCGCGACCGAAGCGATGGCCACTCCGTAGAGCGTGAACTCGCGGTTCTTCGTCAGCGGCTTGGGCGGCTCGCCCCGGCCCTTGAGCGCAGGTCGACCGAGCACGAAGATGACGAGGCCCAGCAACATGCCGATACCCGCAAGGCCGAAGCCCCACGACCAGCCGATCGTCTCGCCCAGATAACCGACGAGGATCGTGCCCAGCGTCGCGCCGGTGTTCACGCCCATGTAGAAGATCGTGTAGGCCGCGTCGCGCCGGGTGTCGGTCATCTTGTAGAGCTGCCCGACGATCACCGAGATGTTCGCCTTGAGGAAGCCCGAACCGACGATGATGAGCGCCAGCGCCAGCCAGAATACATTGATTGCCGGGTCGCCCTGCTTCGTCGCCGGGTCGGTGACGCCCTGAAGGCCCTCGTAGGCCATGAACAGGTGGCCCACCGCGAGCACGATGCCGCCGAACAGCACGGCCTTCCTCTGCCCCAGCCAGCGGTCGGCGATGTAGCCACCCAGTACCGGGGTGATGTAGACGAGGCTGGTATAGGCGCCGTAGATGAGGTTCGACTGGCCGTCGGAAAACAGCCAGAACTTGACGAGGTAGAGGATCAGCAGCGCCCGCATGCCGTAGTAGGAGAAACGCTCCCACATCTCGGCATAGAACAGCACGAAGAGGCCGCGAGGGTGGCCGGCGAATTCATCGCTCCTGCGGGTGGCGATGATGCCGCCCACGGCGAGCACGGCGAAGAGGAAGACCGCGCCCGCAGCGCCGATCCAGTCCCCTTCCGTCCAGAGTGACATGTCTTTCATGGTGCTGATGCCTTCGCGCCCTGAATGTTTGTATATTGTTTCTTGGTCCCGCGGGCCACCGGCCGCGCGTGAAGGAACAGGAGGTTAGCGCGCTATTTTCCCCTGTAAATGGGGCGAGGCCGCCACGGATGGTGCTTGCCCCACGCTCAAATGATCACTTTTGCGCATCTCACGCGAGGCATTGCGCGAAGCGCACGCTGGTGGCATTTTCACGACAGGCCATGGGGAGGCCAGACGTAATTTTCTGTTTCGGTGCGCGGGTGAACAATTTTTAACACCCTGCCGCCATGGGCACGCTTTTTTGGGGGAAAGTCGCGATGATCAGGTCCGAACTGCTTCAGGTACTGGGCAAGGACAACCCGGAACTGCGTGCCGAGGACGTCGAGCGCGCCGTCGATACCTTCTTCGAGGAGATCAGCCAGCGCCTCGCCGACGGCGGGCGCGTGGAACTGCGCGGATTCGGCGCCTTCTCCACCCGCCACCGCGACGGCCGCAAGGGCCGCAACCCGCGCACCGGCGAAAGCGTCGAAGTACCGGAAAAGCGCGTCCCCTACTTCAAGCCCGGCAAGGAAATGCGCGTCCGCCTCAACGTCGGGGAATAGAAGACCGCGTTCAGAAGATTGCGCCGCCGCTCACAGGCGGCTAGACGCTGCCACGCCCAGCCGGGCCGTGCGGGCGTGGCGGAATGGTAGACGCTGCGGACTTAAAATCCGCTTGGGATTCCAGTGCGGGTTCGAGTCCCGCCGCCCGCACCAGATTTTCGATACCGACGAATACTGCGCATTTATTCGGCGAGCGAATTTTGTTCAATCGTTTGCGTTTACAAATGCGTAACTTGAGAACTGGTATCAATTACTAAGTACCCACCTTTCATGGTATCGTCCGGACACCACGGCATGGGTACTTAGGGGTGATCTTTCGCATGTCCTTCCCGGAAAGCCTGTCCGCCGGCAGCAAGCCGAGCTACGAGGACCAGCGCGCCAGTCCGCGCTTCGCCTTGCTGCTACGCGCCGCGAAGCTGATCGGGGCGCATGGCGAATACCTCTGCATCGTGCGCGACGTGTCCGAGACCGGCGTGAAGCTGCGCCTGTTCCACTCGCTAGCCACCGAGCGTCGCCTGGCCCTCGAAAGCGCGGCCGGGGACCGGCTTGCGGTCGAGAAGGTCTGGGAGAACGGCGGGGAGGCGGGCTTCCGCTTCGACGTCCCGATCGAGGTCCAGCGCTTCATCGCCGAGGCCGGCCCCTATCCCAAGCGCCCGATCCGCGTCTGCGTCGGCCATCCGGTGCAGGTGACGATCGCGGGGGAAACTTCGGCCGCCAAGGTGCGCGATCTCTCGCGCCAGGGCGCCGGGATCGAGACCGAACATTATCTCGCGATCGGGCAGCATTTGCGCATCGGCTCCGCCCTCATGCCCGAATTCGAGGCCACCGTATGCTGGCGCCGGCATCCGTCCTACGGCATCGTCTTCCGGCAGTTGATGAGCCTCGAGGAACTGGCGGTCCGCGCCTTCCACATGCAGGAAGCGGGCGCCCGCTAGCCTTCGGAAACGACGCGCCGCCACCACTTGCGACCTGCCCCCTGCGGCCCCGACTTCATCGCCCGCCTGCGAAACAGCATCGAGCCGCCACGAACCAGCAGCACCACCCACATCACCTGCCACCCAAGCGCCGCGACGTGCGGCCAGAGCGCCGGCTCCTGCGCGGCGCGGGCCAGCATCGCGAAGGGCGAGCTGAACGGCAGGACCACCGCCAGCATCTCGACCGCGCTGCCCGGTTGGGTCATCGCGTAAGTCGCGAAGAAGAACAACATGAGCTGCATCATCGTGACGGGCATAGACAGCGTTTGCACCTCGCGCACCGTGTTCGCCAGCGAGCCGATCGCGAGGAACACCGAGCCCAGCAGCAGGTAGGCCATCGCGAAGTAGATCACCCCCAGCCCGACCAGCATCGGCCAGCCGACCGCCGGTTCGGGCAGTGCCACGACCGATCCCGCCGACAGGTAGATCGCTCCGCCGACGCTACCCCACACCGCGATGCCGACCAGCGACACGCCGAGCATGGCGAAGAGCTTGCCGAAGAACACCGACTCCATCGGGATCGCGGCGGCCAGCACCTCGATGATCTTGTTGCCTTTTTCCTCGACAAGGTTGGACAGGACCATCCCGGCCAGCATCATCGTCAGCAGGAACAGCAAGGTCTGCGCGCCCTGCGCCGTACGTAGGCGGCTGCGCGAATCGCCGGGCGCCGCCACCGAGGTCTTGGCCAGCTTCACCTGTGGCCAGAAGGCCAGAGATCCGTCACGAACCTCGGCCGCGATCAGTTCGACATCCCCCCGCCAGTCCTTGATGAGCGGTCCCGGCCCGGTCAGCACCGGCGCGGCGGGAGAGCCCGACAGCACGCCCGCGAAAGCACCCTTGCGTGACGCCAGCACCACACCCGGATCGGCCTGCTCGGCCGGGGTCAGGTCCTTGACCACATGCATGTCCGGCAGGCCGCCTCCGAGCCGGTCGGCCAGTGCATCGCGGGCACGGACCATCGCCTTCGCGTCGGCCTCGGCCATGACCACGCCGATCGCAGGCGCCTCGCCGCTCTGATCGACGCGCTGGCCGACGCTGCCTGCCAGCAGTCCGACGATCACCGGGAACAGCGGACCGAGCAGGAAGAAAAAGAACGTGCGCGAGAACAGGATCGCGGTGAAGTCGCGCCGGGCCACCACCCAGGCTGCGGCCAGCATCGACAGGCGGCCGCGATGACCGGGCGCGGAAAGATCGAAGTTCATCGGCGCGGCTCCTCGGGCTTTTCCGCTTCGAGGGCGCGGGCGGCAGCCTCCCCGGCGATGGCGACGAAGGCATCGTGCAGCCCGGCGCGCTCGATGGACAGCGACAGGATACCCGCCTCCCCCGCGATCAGCGCGCGCAGCAGCGGCTCGATTCCGCCTTCGGGCAGCGCGAAGTTCCAGTACCGCCCCTCGCGCCGCGAATCGGTCGGCAAGGCAGCGCGCCACAGTCCCTCGTCGGCCTGCGTTTCGAGCCGGACCTGTGCGGGAATCCGGTCGCGCGCGACGTCGACCGGCCCCGCGAACGGGACGCGACCTCCCGCGATGATCGCGACCTCGTCGCACAGGCGCTCGGCATGCGCGATGACGTGGGTGGAGAAGATCACGGTCGTGCCGTCCTCCGCCAGACCGCGCATCATCGCCTCCAGCTTGCCCTGGTTGAGCGCATCGAGGCCGGAGAACGGCTCGTCGAAGATGACCAGGCGCGGGCGATGAACCAGCGTGCCAAGGATCTGCACCTGCTGCGCCATGCCTTTGGAAAGCTGGCGAATCTGACGATCCGCGGCATATCCGAGGCCATGCCGCTCGAGCAGTTCGTGCGCGCGGCGACGGCCTTCCTTCAGCGGCAGGCCCCGCAGCGCGCCGAGAAAGGCGATCGCCTCCGTCGCCTTCATGGACGGGTAGAGGCCGCGCTCCTCGGGCAGGTAGCCGATGGCGTGGGCGACGTCGTGCGGCCGCTCGGCGCCGAGAATGCGACGGTAACCCGAATCGGGCTCGATGATACCCAGCAGCATGCGCAGCGTCGTCGTCTTGCCCGCACCGTTGGGGCCGAGGATGCCATAGACCGAGCCCTGCGGCACCGAGAGGTCGACACCGCCCACGGCAGTGGTCCCCTCGAACCGCTTGACGAGCCCCCGCGCCTCGATCGCCAGGGGGCAATCGAAACCTGACACATTGCCGGTCAACCGAGGATCTCCTACTTGCGCATCCATGAAGCCCCCTGGGTCTAGCACGTGCGCCCCTGATGGCGCAGTCCCGGTTAAGACCGCCCTAAGCAATTTTGCCGAGGCGGTGGAGGGAGAGGCGCGCGCTCTCGGCTTCTGCGCTTTCGGCGTGGCTTCGGCCGCGACGGACGAGGACCGCGCGGCGCGGCTTGACGCCTGGCTGGCAGCGGGGATGCACGGCTCGATGGGCTGGATGGAGGAGCGCGCGCACCATCGCCGCAGTCCGCAGGGGCTCTGGCCCGAAGCCCGCAGCGTCATCGCGCTGGGCATGAGCTATGCCCCCGCCGCCGACCCGCTGCGACTGGCGGACGAAGGCGGGATCGGCCGGATTTCGGCGTATGCGCAAGGCGCCGATTATCACGACACGGTGAAGAAGGCGCTCAAGAACCTTGCCCGCTGGATGGTGAGCGAGGGGGACAAACGCGGGCTGGGGCCGGTCGGGGTGAAAGTCTTCACCGACACCGCGCCGGTGATGGAAAAGCCGCTCGCCGCTGCCGCAGGGCTCGGCTGGCAGGGCAAGCATACCAATGTCGTCAGCCGCGAACATGGATCATGGCTGTTCCTCGGCGAGATCTACACGACACTGGACCTGCCGCTCTCGGCCCCGGCGCGCGATCGCTGCGGATCGTGCCGGGCCTGCCAGGACGCTTGCCCGACCGATGCCTTCCCGGCGCCCTACCGCCTCGATGCGCGGCGCTGCGTCAGCTACCTCACCATCGAGCACAAGGGGCCGGTGCCCGAGGACATGCGCGAGGGGCTGGGCAACCGCATCTACGGCTGTGATGACTGCCTCGCGGTCTGCCCGTGGAACAAGTTCGCCGAGACGGCGCATACGATGAAGGCGTTCCTGCCGCGCGCGGAACTGACGGCGCCGGAGCTGGCGGATCTGCTCACGCTGGACGATGCGGGGTTTCGCAAGCTGTTCTCGGGAAGTCCGATCAAGCGGATCGGGCGGGACCGGTTCGTGCGCAACTGCCTCTATGCGGCGGGCAACAGCGGCCGGAAGGTGCTGCTGGCGCAGGTGGAGCCGCTGCTGGCGGATGCAGACGATGCCGTTGCAGATGCGGCACGATGGGCGAGAGGCAAGCTGACGTCGTCCCGGACTTGATCCGGAACCGGTGGCGGTCTTTAGGCGCGACCTCGGGTAAAGGCGCCCTGCCGACAGCAAGGCGGTTCACGGCCAGCGGTTCCGGATCAAGTCCGGGACGACGCCATTGTCAGACCAGTTCCTTGAGCGGCACGCCCGCGTCGGCGAGGCGCTCGACGTCCGGCGTGGCGCCCGCCTCGACCAGCTTTCGGCCCTGCACGTAGTCCTTGACCATGTTCACGCAGTCCAGCGCCACGACCTTGCCCTGCTTGAGGTAGACCACCGAGAAGCTGCGCCCCTCGACGTCGCCGCGCGTCACCGTCTGGTCGAAGCCCATGTTGATCCCGGCCGTCTGCAGCTTGAGATCATACTGGTTCGACCAGAACCACGGGAACGCCTTGTACGGCTTTGCGTCCCCGCAGATCGCCTTGGCCACGCACGTCGCCATGTCGTTGGCGTTCTGCACCGATTCCACCCGCATCACCGTGCCGCCCGCATAGTCGCAGGCGAAGGCCGCGCAGTCGCCGATCGCGTAGATGTCCGGTAGCGAGGTGCGGCAGAACTCGTCCACGTCCACGCCGTTGGCGCCCGAGGCACCTGCGAGGATCAGCGGACCGACGGCGGGCACGATGCCGATGCCGACGATCACCGCCTCGGCGGGGATCACCTCGCCATCGACCAGCTTCACGCCCGTTACCCGGTGGCCGTCACCTTCGAGGCATTCCACCGCAACGCCGGTGCGCAGGTCCACCCCGTGATCGCGGTGTTCCTTCTGATAGAACTCGGACAGTTCCTCACCCGCGACGCGCGCCAGCACGCGCGGCAGGGCTTCGAGCAGCACCACGTTCAGCCCCATCTTCGACAGCACCGCCGCTGCTTCCAGCCCGATGTAGCCGCCGCCGATGACGACGATGTTCTTCGTGCCCGCATCGACTTCGGCCATCAGAGTGTCGCAGTCCTCGCGGGTGCGCACCGCGTGGACGCCCGCCAGTTCGGCGCCGCCGCACGACAGGCGCCGCGGATCGCCGCCGGTCGCCCAGACCAGCTTGCCGTAACCGAAGGTCGTGCCGTTCGAGAGCGTCAGTTCCTTCGCCTCGGCGTCCACCTTGGTGACTTCGGTGGAGAGCCTGAAGGTCACCTCCTTCTCGGCCCAGAACGTCGGTGGACGGATGTAGAGACGGTCGAAGGTTTTCTCGCGCGCGAAGTATTCCTTCGAAAGCGGCGGGCGCTCGTAAGGATGCTCCGGCTCGCGGCCGATGACGGTGATGGTTCCGGTGAACCCGTTCTGGCGCAGGGCGAGCGCACATTGCGCTCCCCCATGTCCCGCTCCCACGATGACGACGTCTGATTTTTCCATGGCGCGTTGAGTTCCGCAATTTAACCGCGCGGTCAATGCCCCAGACGAAATCTAGTTACCTTGATAGGGGGCATCGCATTGCTGGACAAACGTTCAGCCTACAGGCTGCTTCATCGCGTCCATCGTCAGTTCCAGCGAGCGAATCTGCGCCTCGGGATCATACGTGGCGATGCTGACGATCAGTTCGTCCGCCTGCGTGCGGGCGACGAAGTCCTCGATCCCCTGCCGCACCGTCGCCGGGCTGCCGACCGCGCTGACCGAGCGCACCTGCTCCAGCATCGCCCGCGCCGCGCCGGGAAGACCGGCGCGGTAATCGCGTACCGGCGGCTTCAGGCGGCCCGGATTGCCCGAGCGCAGCGCCACGAAGCTCTGGTCGGTGGAGGAGGACAGGTAGACCGCCTCCTCGTCCGTATCGGCGGCGACCACGTTGATCGCGGCCATGAAGTGCGGCTTCGCCAGGGTTTCGGAGGGCTCGAACCGCTCGCGGTATACCCGCGCGGCATCATCCAGTGCGGCGGGAGCGAAGTGCGAGGCGAAGGCGTAAGGCAGGCCCAGCATCGCCGCCAGCTGCGCACCGAACAGGCTGGAGCCGAGAATCCACATCTCGACATCCGCCCCCGCGGCCTGAGGCGAAGGAACGCCGCCCGCCGCCTGCCCCTGGAACCGGGCACGCAGTTCCACCACGTCGTTGGGGAAGCGCTCGGACGCGGCGTGGATGTCCTTGCGCAGCGCATGGGCCAGCCGCCCGTCGGCGCCCGGCGCGCGGCCGAGACCGAGATCGACGCGGCCGGGGAACAGCGCCGCCAGCGTGCCGAACTGCTCGGAGATCACGTAAGGCGTGTGGTTGGGCAGCATGATGCCGCCCGCGCCAATGCGGATCGTGCTGGTCGCATTGCCGAGATGGGCGAGGACCACCGAGGTCGCGCCGCCCGCGATGCCGTCCATGCCGTGATGCTCGGCCACCCAGTAGCGCCGGTATCCCGCGCGCTCGGCCGCCTGCGCGGTCCGTACGGAGATATCGAGCGCCTCCGCGACAGTGCCGTCTTCGCGGACGGTGACGAGATCGAGGACGGACATCGGGATCATGGGAGAAACCTTATTTTGCCGGATCAGGAGAGCCGAGCTGGGATAGGTACTGCTTCGCCGTCACCGCAGCGTCACTGGAAGGCGCGGCCGCAACGACCGATTCCCAGCTGCGCCGCGCGGCGGCATCGTTGTGCGAAAGCATGGCGATGACGCCCGCCTCCAGCCCGATCTCGGGGTCTTGCGGAGCGAGGCTCGCAGCTTTCTCGATCTGGGTCTGCGCCTGTGCCAGCTTGTCCTGACGGCGCGAGAGCGTGGCCGAAAGCAGCCACGCCTGCGCATTGTCCGGCTGCGCGGCGCGGGCTTCGGCAAGGGCGTTGGCGGCCTCGTCGGGCTGCTTCACGGCGACCAGCCCGCGCGCACGGTCGAGCGCTATCGAGGCGGTGAGGTCCGCATCGCCGACGATCTTGGCGTCCGTCGCTGCAGGGGCGAGCAGCGAGAGCGCCTGCCCCGCCTGCCCGGCGGCGAGCGCGGCATTGCCCGCCATCGCCCCCAGACGCGCGCGGCTGGCATGGTCGGCAGGATCCGCGGCATCGCGGGCATTGGTGAAGGCGGTGCGCGCCTCGTCCCAGCGGTCGAGGTCGCTGAGCGCCACGCCGAGGCACAGGCCCGCACGCACCTGCTCGCGCCCGATGGCGTCGGCCACCGCGCTGCGGGCGAGTTCGGCGGATTTCTCCGGGTTCGCCTCGACCGCGCTCATGCAACCGGCGCTGCTGCGGGCGGCAGGCATCGCGACGTTCTGCGCCTCGCGGGCGCGGCGGTCGCGGTCTTCCTTGTCCTTCTTCTCGATGATCTCCAGCGGCAGCTGCGAAGCATAGGGCCGTGCCGAACTCGGCAGGCTGGAAGCAGGGCCGACCTGGGCCATCAGCGGAAGGAGGAGAAGCAGCGAGGACATGGGGATCAGGACTCCGGGGTGCCCTCTGCGCGCGGCCCTGCCAACGGAAGCACCAGTTCCGCGACGGTGCGCAGGAGCAGGCGAATGTCGGCATCACGCGAGAGGCGATGATCGCCGTCCTTGATCAGCGTGACCTGCACGTCGGCTGAACGCAGTTTCTCCGCCAGCTTCAGGGAGATTTCGAAAGGCACGTCGGGATCGCGCTGGCCGTGGAGCAGGCGCACCGGGGCGTCGATGGCGATCTCGCCCTCCAGCATAAGGTTGGCCTGTCCGTCTGCCCAGAAACCGGGGTGCGTGGGGGTCGGCTCGGGGCCGTAGGGATTGTCCTCGAAGAGGATTTCCCCGTCCGCGAGCAGCGCCTTATCCATCTGGGGGATGCCCCATTCGGTGAAGTCCGGCGCCGGTGCGATGCCGACGAGGCCCGCCAGCCGGTCCCCCAGCGCGAGGCCCGCCATCAGCATCAGCCAGCCGCCCATCGAGGAACCGACCAGCACGATCTTCTCGTCCGTCTCCAGCGCGGCGACGAGGGCGAGCACTTCCTGTTTCCAGCGCGTGAGAGTGCCGTCGGCAAAGTCGCCCGGCGATTCGCCGCAGCCGGAATAGTCGAACAGCAGGCAGGGGAGCCCGCTGGCGCGCGCCATCTCGAACAGGGCGGCGGCCTTGGAACCGGCCATGTCGGACATGTAGCCGGGGAGGAAGACGATGACCGGGCCAGTGCCGGGAGTGAAACGGTAGGCGATCGAACGCCCGTCGGAGAGATCGAGATAGCTGGTCGAAGTCATGGTGCCCTTAGTGGGAAGTGGTTGGCTGCAGGGCAAGGCGACGGTGTGAATTAAGAGAAGGCCCACCCCTAACCCCTCCCGCAAGCGGGAGGGGAGCAGGACGTTTCGCCCTCCCGCAAGCGGGAGGGCCGGGAGGCTTGGCCCGCAGGGCCTAGCCGGACGGGGTGGGCCAGATTGGTATCGAAACCTCTGGACGCCCTCACCGTAATGCGATCTTAAGTCCCGACCGCTAACCGTTCGGGCCGATATGAGCGCCAAGGTCATCCACTTCCCCACCCGCCCGTCCCGGCTTGCGCTGCGGCTCGAATGGTTCGCCACCGATCGCTCGGTACTGCTCGGTATCTGGGCGCTGTATTTCGCGCTGCGGGTGGCGGTGCTGCTGATCGACGTGGCGCCAACGTCCGATGCGGAGTGGTATTTCACGCGCGCCGTCAGTCTCGCGGCGGGCCAAGGCTATCTCGACAACCAAGGGGCGCCCACGGCGTTCTGGCCCGCAGGCTGGCCGATCGCGCTGGGGCTGGTGTTCGCCAAGTTCGGCGCCAGCCAGGTTTCGCTCGGCCTGTTCAACCTCGTGAGCGCAATGCTGATCGGCGCCATGGCGCTGGCGCTGGGGCGCCGCCTGTTCGGCTCGGAGGGCGCAGCGCGCGCCGGGCTGTTGCTGCTGGCGGTCTACCCCAACGCGATCGGCTACGTCCCGCTGGCGCTGACCGAGGTGTTCTACACCGCGCTGCTGATGGCGGGATGCTGGGTGATCGTGACGCGCACCAGCCGCTGGCACCTCGTCAGCGCCGGGTTCCTGTTCGGCGTCGCCACCATGGTCAAGGCACAGACGCTGGTGGTGGTGCCGCTGCTGTTCGCGATCGAGTGGCTGAGGATGGGGCAGGTGTGGAAGCGCTTCCCGCGCCTTTTCGGTGAAGGATTGCTGGTGCTCGCGCTCGCCGCGCTGACGGTGCTGCCCTGGACGATCCGCAACGAGATCCAGCTGGGCCACTGGGTCGCGGTCTCGACCAACGGCGGCTATACGCTCCTCACCGGCAACCACGACACCGCGACCGGCGACTACACCCCCGACGCGCCGGTGGTGAAGGAGCTGATGGCCCGCCCCGGCCTCGACGAAGTGGCGCGCGACGCCGAGGCGCGGCGACTGGGAATGGCGTGGATCACCGCACATCCCGACCGCTTCGCCAAGCTGCTGCCGAAGAAGTTCCTGCGCCTCTGGCTGCCCGATGGCGAGGCCGAGTGGGCCTATCAGGGCGGCGCGCCGGGCTATGCGCGGTTCGAGATGGTCTATCGCGCGGTGCGGGTGCTCAATCAGGGGTACTACGTGCTGCTGATGGCGGCTTTTGGCGCCGCGTTCTTCGTGATGATCGCAAGACGTCGGCGCGACGGGCAGCGGTGGATCGGCTGGTGGCTGCTGCCTTACGGGATCGCGCTCTATCCGACGCTGATCTGCCTCGTGTTCTCGGGCCAGTCGCGGTTTCACTATCCGGTGATGCCGTGGGTCTGCATGACGGCCGGGTGGCTGGCGATGACGGCGCTGGGCAAGCTGAGCGAACGCGGAACGCACGTGCATACTCTGCACTGAAGGGCTCGAGCCCTGGACGGGTGGTTGTGAACCGGCAACGTGGCAGCGTGAGGCGCAGGGGCTTCGACAAGCTCAGCCTGAGCGGATTTCAGAAATACCCCTATTCCCGCTCAGGCTGAGCTTGTCGAAGCCCCTGCGCAGAAAGCACCGCTCAGTACAGGATCGGCGCCACGACCCGCAGGATCACCTTGCCATCGGCACGGATCGTGCCGAAACCGGTCTCCTCACGCGGCCGGGCAGGTTCGGCGGCGGACTGGAACAGTCCCAGCGACACCGCGACAGCCGCCGCGATCGCTACCGCCACGCCGACCCGTGCCCCACGCCTTCGCTTCAACGGCCCGCCAGCCATCACTCGCCCCTCTGGAATATCTCTTCGATCGTCATACCAAAGAGGTCGGCGATGCGAAAGGCCAGCGGCAGCGAGGGATCGTAGCGCCCCGTCTCGATCGCGTTGACGCTCTGGCGCGAGACTTCCAGCCGCTCGGCCAGATCCTGCTGGCTCCAGCCGCGCTCGGCGCGCAGGACCTTGAGGCGGTTCTTCACGCCTCCCTCCAGCGATTGACGATAGAGCTGGCGCCCAGTCCCACCGCCCACACCGGCACGGCGGCCCAGCCGGGAACGTGCGGGACCAGTTCGAACGTCTCGAGGAAGCCCCAGACGGTCGCCACCGCCAGCAGCAGCCCGGTGGCCCAGAGAGCCGCGTTGATGACACGCAGGCGAAGATACTCGTCGGTCTCCTCCACCAGATAGCGCGCCATCGTCCACAGCATGAAGAAGATCGGCAGCGCCGGCAGCAGCGCCAGCAGCCAGAGCAGAGGCCCGGATGCGCCGGACTTGGCCCCGAAGACGGCCACGAACAGGAAGATCACATAACCGAACGCCCAGATCAGGCCCCGGCGATTGTAGCGCCGCGTTGCGGGAGACAGCGCTCCGCACGCTGCCTGTGCCTTCTCGGAAGCGCGGACCAGCGGGATCAGCAGCAGCATCGGTGGGATCATCACCAGCGCTGAGGGAATCGACCCCAGATCCAGCGCACGCGCGGCGAACCCTGTGCCGAACATGCCTACGAAAAACGCGCCACCCCAGAACCAAGCGGGTCCGCGCGACAGGGTTTGGTCCGTCATGACAAGCCTCCTTGCTTATGTGTAAAGGGAATTTGTCATTCTAGTCACCATAAGTCAAGCAACATTGACATTATGGAAAGTAGCCTCGTCGTCATCGGGTGATCCCGAGACCACGCTTGGCTTTCCGCGCCCGAATCGCTACATCGCGCTCATGCTGTTAGGCACCGCCAAGACTACGACCCAGACTACTCGGCTCGTCCGGGCACGGTTGGTCGCAGGCTGAGCACGCGAACCGCCGTCGCCCGGATTTCGGGCGAGATTGGCGTCTCTCGTTTCCGAAATAGAGCCATTTCAGCCGACGCCGCACCTTCACCCGGAGGCGCGCCTGTGCCATGGCGCCCCCAAAGGTTTTCCGCCCACATGCTCTGGTATGGCATGGGGCAAACGAGAGAATGAGTTCGTCCATGTCCGAAATGTTCAAGATCAGCCTGCCCGACGGTTCCGTGCGCGAGATGCCGCAAGGCTCGACCCCGGCCGACGTCGCTGCCGCCATCGGCCCCGGCCTCGCCAAGGCCGCCCTCGCCGCGAAGATCGACGGTGAGCTGGTCGACCTGTCGCGCCCCTTCACCGGCGACGCCAGCCTTGCGCTCGTGACCAGCCGCGACGAGGCCGAAGCGCTGGACCTGGCCCGTCACGACTTCGCGCACGTCCTTGCCGAAGCGGTGCAGGCGCTGTTCCCCGGCACGCAGATCACCTTCGGCCCTTCGACGAACGACGGCTTCTACTACGACTTCGCCCCGGCAGAGCGCCCCTTCACCGACGAGGACCTGCCCGCGATCGAGGCGGAGATGCGCAAGATCATCGCCGCCAACAAGCCGCTGCGCCGCGAGGTATGGGACCGCGAACAGCTCATCAGCCGCTGGAAGCAGCAGGGTGAGAGCTTCAAGGCCGAATGGGCCGCCGAACTCCCCGGCGACGAGCCTCTGACGGTCTACTGGTCGGGCGACGACTGGCTCGACATGTGCCGCGGTCCGCACCTGCCCTCGACCGGCAAGCTGGACCCCGCCGCCTTCAAGCTGACGCGCGTATCGGGCGCCTACTGGCGCGGCGACCAGAACAACGCGATGCTTTCGCGCATCTACGGCACCGGCTGGCTCAACAAGAAGCAGTTGGCCGAGCACCTGACGCGCCTCGAAGAGGCCGCCAAGCGCGACCACCGCAAGCTCGGTAACGAGATGGACCTGTTCCACCTCCAGCACGAGGCGCACGGCTCGGTGTTCTGGCACCCCAAGGGCTACGTGATCTATCGCGCGCTCGAAGACTACATGCGCCGCGCCGTCAACGATGCGGGCTGCAAGGAAGTGAAGACGCCACAGGTCATGGACGCGCGCCAGTGGGAGCAGTCCGGCCACTGGGGCAAGTACCGCGAGAACATGTTCGTCATCCCCGACGAGGTGCCCAACACCGAGGACGACGGCCCGATCATCTCGGACGACGCGCAGTGGATGGCGCTCAAGCCGATGAACTGCCCGGCGCACGTCCTGATCTTCAAGCAGGGCATCAAGTCGTACCGCGACCTGCCGCTGCGCATCGTCGAGAACGGCTGCTGCCACCGCAACGAGCCGCACGGCGCGCTCCACGGCCTGATGCGCGTGCGCCAGTTCACGCAGGACGATGGCCACATCTTCTGCCGCGAAGACCAGATCGTCGGCGAAGTGCAGGCGTTCTGCGAGATGGCGGACCGGGTCTACCGCGACTTCGGCTTCACTTACGCGATCAAGCTGGCACTGCGCCCGGACAACCGCATCGGCACCGACGAGCAGTGGGACAAGGCCGAGGCCGAACTGCGTGACGCCGTGGTGCGCGCAGGGCTCGCCACCGAGGAATACGGCTGGGAAGAACTGCCCGGCGAAGGTGCGTTCTATGCGCCCAAGCTGGAATGGCACCTGACCGACGCGATCGGCCGCACCTGGCAGGTCGGCACGATCCAGTCCGACCGCATGCTGCCCGAGCGCCTCGACGCGCACTACATCGGCGAAGACGGCGAGAAACACCGCCCGGTCATGCTGCACCGCGCGATCTTCGGTTCGTACGAGCGCTTCATCGGCATCCTGATCGAGCACTTCGCGGGCAAGCTGCCGGTGTGGCTGGCCCCGGTTCAGGCCGTGGTGACGACGATCGTTTCGGACGCCGACGGCTATGCCGCCGAAGTCGCCGCCAAGCTGAAGGCGGCGGGCGTGCGCGTCGAAACCGACGTGCGCAACGAGAAGATCAACTACAAGGTGCGCGAACACTCGCTCAAGAAGGTCCCGCACCTCGTCGTCGTCGGCAAGCGCGAGGCGGAGGAAGGCACCGTCGCCCTGCGCACCCTCGGCGCCGAGCACCAGAAGGTGATGCCCCTCGATGAAGCCATCGCCCTGCTGACCGCCGAAGCGACCGCGCCGGACCTGAAGGCATGATCCAGCGCGAACTCCTCGACAGTGCATGGATTCCGGACGGCGAAAAGCTGGAGCTTTTCAGACACGACAAGGACTTCATGATCGTCATCGGCCACAACGAGCTGATGAGCACGCGCAAGTGGGGCTCGGAAGAGGCCCTTGCGACGATGGCCTACGACCGGATCAAGGGCTCTTCCAAGCGCCCGCACTTCCTGATCGGCGGCTACGGCATGGGCTTCACCCTGCGCGCCGCGCTTCGGGTGCTGCCCGCCGATGCGAAGATCACCGTCGTCGAACTGGTGCCCGAGATCATCCAGTGGGCGCGGGGCCCGATGGCGCACCTGACCGGGGACTGCCTCGAAGACCCGCGCGTCAACCTGGTGATGGGCGACGTCGCGCAGGCCATCGTCGACGGCCATGGTGACTACGATGCGATCCTGCTCGACGTCGACAACGGCCCCGATGGGCTGGTGCGCGAGGACAACAACGTCATCTATTCCAAGGTCGGCCTGCGCGAGGCTTACGGGGCGCTGACCCCGGACGGCGTGCTGGCGATCTGGTCGGCCGGTGCCGATCCTTCCTTCACCCGCCGCATCGAGCGGGCGAGGTTCGCGGTGGACGAAGTGAAGGTCCACGCGCGCAGCAACGGCAAGGGGCCGAAGCACGTGATCTGGTTTGCGTCCAAGAGCGAATAAGGGAAGTCTGGGGCCATTGCCCCAGACCCCTGAACTGTCGTCGTAGCGCGCGCAGTAGCGTTTCGTATGGACTGCAGCCTTAATAATGGCCTGCGGCGCATCACCTCAAGTTCGTCATTGCGAGCGTAGCGAAGCAATCCAGGGCAGTTTCATACCGCGCTGGATTGCTTCGCTACGCTCGCAATATCGAGGTGATAGCCTCACAATGAGCGTGCGGCGCCGCTGCCCGCAATCAGCTCGACGGTAACGGGGGTGCAGGGGGGCCATGCTCCCCTGCTTTCTTCTTCGAACCCTTCGAAACCGCCACGATCACCGCACTGCCGAGCAATATCCCGGTAACCATGGCCCCAACCGCCAGAAGCCCAACCGGACTGAAATCCGCCCGGGCTTCCGCGCTGAAGACCTTGCCGAAGCGCAGCGCAGCGCTGGTGACCTGACGATCCTTGTAGAGCTTCATACCCCCAGGATTACCACAGCACCCCGTGCTTGTCAGGCTGGACGGGTGCGGGCGCTGGCTCGCCGATCGCCTGCAGCAGGTCGATCTCGATCGTGCGGCACATGGAATTGAGCGGCAGGTCGTGGACGTCGTTGGCGAAGGGGTCGACGAGATCGTCACCGATCGCCAGCACCGCGAGGAACATCAGCCCTGCGATCGTCGAGCCCAGCGGCGTCGCGAACTGCAGCGTCTCGACCAGCCCGATCGGCAGGAGGACGCAGAACAGGTGGGTGAACACTTCGGGGATGAAGCGGTACTGGAACGGCAACGGCGTGTTCTTGAGCCGCTCCATGCCGCCCTGAGAGTTGGCAATATCGACGAGGACCGCCTCCATCTGCGTCTGCTGGATGGTGTCGATCCAGCCCTTGCGGCGAGCCTGATCGATGCGGCGGCCGGTGCCGTCGAGAATGCCGTTGGCGACGTTGACGCGGCTGAATGCGGGGTCCTTCTCGTCACCGGGAAATACGCGAAGGACTTCCTCGTCCTGCGGCAGACGGCGGAGCTGGCAGCGCAGCGCGTTGACGTAGGCGATCTGGCGATAAACGATCTCCCGCTTCAGCTCCGACGCCTCGGGGTCGGGCATGAAGTTGCGAGCCGCACGCGCGATGTTGCGGCTGGCGTTGATCATCAGGCCCCACAGCCCGCGCCCTTCCCACCAGCGCTGATAGGCCGAGTTGCTGCGAAAGCCGAGGAACAGCGCCAGCGCCGAGCCGAACAGCGTGATCGGCAGCTCCGGCGCCTTGAACGGGAGTATGTAATAGGTGATCGTGACGATCACGTCCCACACGAAGAGCAGCGTCAGCGGCTTCCAGATCTCCTGGATGACGCGGGTGGAACTCGGTATCTTGGCGACGATCATTGGGTCCTGGCAGGCTCCGTTGTCACGGTTTCGGGCTCACGGGCTCGGCAGCGGCGGGGCCGACCTTGGGAGCACCCTCGGTCGAACGGGCCATCGCGATCGAAGTTCCGGTAGCGGGCCGGATCGAGAACCAGTCTACACGGTCCACGGCGACCAGAAAGGCCAGAACGCCGCAACCAAACAGGAAAAGCAGGCCGTTGCCGATGAACGATTCGCGCACGCGGGCGCGGTCGGCGTCAGTCATGTTGCGCATTGTCATCTCCATCAAAGGGTCGCCTTAAAGATTGGGGACGCCCGATTTCGATTGCATCATCCCAATGCGACAAAACTTTGCTGCAACGCAATATCTAGGTGTGCAGTGCAACAAGCGAGACAAGACGCAGCCACGCTCTGTCACGAAACGTTGAATTTGTTTGAAAAGATTGCCGGCCGATGAACGGCCTGGCGCTCAGAAGGGCAGTGCGTCGCGCGCGAGGATGAGCGCCAATGCGCAGCCGCCCACGATCAGCGGGCGCAACCATTCGCTCCCGATGACGGGACGATGAACCTGCGCGAGAGCGACGATGCGAGCCATGCGCGCGACTATGCACGCGCAGTGGTTTCCAAAGCGTTAAGGCAACGTCTCAGACCGACGGCATCTGCTGGCTGGAGCAATGGAACGAACCGCCGCCCGCCAGCACCGCATCGGCCATGACGCCCAGAGTGTCGCGGTCCGGGAACAGCGCGGCGATGGCGGCAACGCCCTCCTCGTCATGTTCGGTGCCGTAGATCGGCACGACCACCAGCTTCGAGGTGATCGCGAAGTTCATGTAGCTGGCGGGCTCCACCCGGCCATCGGTCTCGACCCGGCCCGGCGAAGGGACCTCGGCAACCTTGACGCCCATCGCCTCGGCCCGCGCCTTCGCGTCGGCATAGATCGCGGCGTTGGGATCGTCCTTGCCGGTCGCGCGCGGCACCGCCAGCAGGTTCGGCGCCACGAACCGGGCGAGGTTGTCGACGTGGCCGTCGGTATGGTCGTTGATGAGGCCGTCGCCCAGCCACAGCACGCGCTCGTAACCGAGATCACGCTGCAACCGCATGTCGAGGTCGGCGCGCGTCAGATGCGGGTTCCGGTTGGGGTTGAGGAAGACCTGCTCGGTCACCGCCACCAGCCCGGTGCCGTCACCATCGATCGCCCCGCCTTCGAGAATCCAGTCGGCCATCTCGACGTCGAGACCCGCATCGCGCGCCAGTTCCTCGCCGATCTCCTGATCGCCGTCCATCAGGTACTTGCCGCCCCAGCCGTTGAAGCCGAAGCGCATGCCCTTGCGGTTACCATGCGAGTCCACGGTGACAAGCGGCCCGGTATCCCGCAGCCAGACGTCGCCGTAGCGGCGGGTTTCAAGCTTCACCTTTTCGGACACCAGCTCCAGCGCGCGGGCGCGATTGACCTCGTCGCGCACGATCAGGCGCACTTCCTGTCCGCTCTCGGCGACGGCGCTGGCGAAATCCGCCATCTGTTCCTGCGCGCGTTCCAGGAAGCCGGGCCACTCGACCGGATCATGCGGAAAACCGATCCACAGCCAGTCCTGCGCGGCCCATTCGGGGGGAAGAGTGAAAGTCACTTGGTATTGCATCCCTTGGTTGCAGCGGCGCAGTCCCGGTCGTGGATGGCCTTGTCGCGGATCGCGCGGAATTCGTCGCCTGCGCGCCAGTTCGGCCACATCGTGCCGTCCGCCAGCGTGCGGCCGAGGTCGTAGAACAGTTCGACGTCCTGGGTGATGCCGCTCCAGTCCCAGTTTTCCGAGTATTCATCGGCCGGGGCGTGGTAGCGGTTGTCGGTATAGTCCTGCGCGGCCTTCTCGCCCGCCGCCGTGCCGCCGTTCATGAGGTCGCCGCTGCGCTCGACGTTGAACATCGGCACGCCGCGCTTGGCGAGGCTGAAGTGGTCGGAGCGGTAGTAGCCGCCGCGCTCGGGGTGATCCTCGGGCACGTCGGTCAGGCCGCGCGCCTTCAGCGCAGCGAGGTAGAGATCGCCCAGCTCCGACTTGTCGCCGCCGGTCTGGGTGTAGGACTTCGCGCGGCCCGCAGGCAGCAGTGCATCCATGTTCACTCCGCCGACGGTGTGGTCGAGCGGATAGATCGGGTTGGCGCCGTAGAACTCAGAGCCGAGCAGCCCCGATTCCTCCAGCGTCAGTGCCACGAAGACCTGGCTACGCTCGGCAGGTCCAGTCTCGGCATTCATCTTCGCGATGGCGGTGAGCGCCGCGACGCCGTCGGCATTGTCGACCGCGCCGTTGCAGATGTCGTCGTTCGGCTTGCCACCCTGCGGCGTGCAGTGGCCGAGGTGGTCCCAGTGCGCCGAATAGAGCACGACCTCGTCCGGCCGCGACTTGCCCGGCAGCACGCCGACGACGTTGTTGGACGTTGAGCGGCGGATGGCATTGTCGAACCCGAAGCTGACCTTGAGGCCGAGCGGGACCGGCTTGAAGCCCTTGGTCTGCGCCGCTTTGGTCAGCGCTGCGAGGTCCTTGCCCGAGGCTTTGAGAATCGCCTCGGCCACGGGCTTCTGGATCCAGCCGTTGGCGACCGTCTGGTCCATCGCGTCGTTCGGGGTCTGCACCGAATACTGCGCGCCGGTCCAGCTGGAGTTGACTACGTTCCACCCGTAGGCCGCCGGGAACGTGTCATGCACGATCAGCGCGGCGGTCGCGCCCTGCCGCGCGGCTTCCTCGAACTTGTAGGTCCAGCGGCCGTAGTAGGTCATGCGGCGGCCCTTGAAGATGCCCTGCTCGCCTTCCATCGCATAGTCCGGGTCGTTGACGAGGATCACCGCCGTCTTGCCCTTCATGTCCAGCCCGGCATAGTCGTTCCAGCCGAGTTCGGGCGCATTGATGCCGTAGCCGACGAAGACCAGTTCGCTGTCCTGCACCTGCGACTTCGGCGTCACCCGGTAGCTCGACGCGACATAGTCGTCGCCCGGCCTGAACGACAGCGAGGTTGCCGTGCCGGAAACCTTGAGCGGCGTATAGTCGCTCGCGGTGATCTCCACCGTCGGCACCGGCTGGAGCCACTGGCCCTTGTTGCCCGGCTGCAGGCCCGCCGCCTTGAACTGGGCGACGATGTAGTCGAGCACCTTCGGCTCGATCGCGGTGCTCGGCGCGCGGCCCTCGAAGTCGTCGGCGGAGAGGCGCTTGGTGACGGCCTTCATCAGGTCCACCGGCACGTCCGGCTGCGCGCCTGCATCGGCGGGCGGCTTCAGCGCGGTGCCTTTGGGCAAGGGTTGGGCCGAAGCGGCGAGCGAAACGCCAAGCGCGGCCAACGCGACGAGCGGCAGGTAAGGCTTCATGGGGGGACCTCCAGACGAACGGGCGCACAGGTGCCAGACGGCGCGGGTGGGGGCAAGTATGCGCCGACGTCGTCCCGGACTTGATCCGGGACCGCTGGCCGTGAGCGGCCCACATCGCGTTCGAACGCCCCGACGCAAGGCCTCACCTAAAGACAGCCAGCGGTCCCGGATCAAGTCCGGGACGACGAAATCTTGCCCAAACCGCAAGCCGAGGGCAGAACGCCGGCCATGAGTGCCGACTGGACCAGCGCGATCGACCGCGCCCGCGCCCATGCGCCGTTCCTTGCGAACGCGCTCGATCGCCTTCCCGCCGTGACGGAACTGCTGCAGGCCGGCGATGGTCAGGCCGCTCTCGCGCTGGCCCGCAAGGCAGGGGAGGGCGTCGCCGACACCGCCTCCGCCCTGCGCCGCGAGAAGCAGGCGCTCGGCCTTGCTCTCGCCATCGGCGACCTTGCGGGTGCCTTCCCACTGCTGGAGGTGACCGGCGCCCTCTCCGCCTTCGCCGACCGGGCGCTCGACACTGCGATCGTCGCCGGAATCCGCCGCCGCGTGCCCGACTACGACCCCGCCGAGCCAAAAGGCTTCTTCGCCCTCGCACTGGGCAAGCACGGCGCCGGGGAGCTGAACTACAGCTCCGACATCGACCCGATCCTGCTGTTCGACCCGAAACTCCTGCCCCGCCGCGAGCGCGACGAGCCCGGCGAGGCCGCCCAGCGCATCGCCCGCGCGGTGGTGGAGATCCTCTCGCACGTCGGGCACGAGGGCTACGTCTTCCGTGTCGACCTGCGCCTGCGCCCGGCCTCCGAAGTCAGCCCGCTGGCGATCCCGGTCGAAGGCGCGCTGAGCCATTACGAATCCTCCGCCCTGACTTGGGAACGCGCCGCCTTCATCCGTGCCCGGTCCTGCGCCGGGGACGTCGCGGCGGGCGAGGCGTTCCTTGCCGCGATCCGCCCCTTCGTCTGGCGCCGCAGCCTCGACTTCGGCGCCATCGCCGAGATCGGCCGCCTGACCGCGCAGATTCGCGCCAGCACGCGCGGCTCCCCGCAAGTCGGCCCCGGCTTCGACCTCAAGAAAGGCCGCGGCGGCATCCGCGAGATCGAGTTCTACGCCCAGACCCATCAGCTGATCCACGGCGGCCGTCACCCGGCCCTGCGCCTGCGCGGCACCCGCGCGACGCTCGACGCGCTGGCCGAGGCGGGGCTGGTCCCGGCCGAGGAAGCGCGCCTGCTCGGCGAGCACTACGACCGCCTGCGCACGATCGAGCATCGCCTGCAGATGCAGCACGACCAGCAGACCCACAGCCTGCCGAAAACCGCCGAGGGCATCGAGGCGGTCGCCCGGCTCGACGGCATGGCGAGCGGTCAGGCCCTGCTCGACGAACTCACCGCCATCACCGAGGCGGTGGGCGAGCGCTACGACACGCTGATCATGGCGAATACGCCCACCGGCGCGGTCGCGGTGCCCGACCAGTCGACCATGCCCGAGGACCTCGAAGCACTGGGCTTCGCCGATTCCGCAGGCGTCGCCCAGCGCATCGAGGGCTGGCTCGGCGGCAAGGTCCGCGCCCTGCGTTCCGATGCCGCGCGGGCGGCGTTCGTCGCGATCGCCCCGGACCTCCTCGCCGCGCTTGCCGCCGCGCCCGAACCCGATCGCGCGCTCGCCCGGTGGGAGCAGTTGCTCGGCAACCTGCCGAGCGCCATCAACCTGTTCAACCTGCTGCAGGCCCGCCCGGCGCTGATCGAGATGCTGGCGCGCATTCTCGGCCTTGCCCCGCCGCTGGCCGATGCCCTCGCCCGCCGCGCCGACCTGCTCGACCCGCTGATCGACGCCAGCGCCTTCGACCTGCCCGGCAGCGTTGCGGAACTGGTCGCCGAACTGACGCGGTTCGAGGCGGGCGACGACTACGAACGCAAGCTCGACGCGGTGCGGCGTAAGGTCGGCGAGCTGCGCTTCAAGCTGGGCGTCCAGCTGATCGAGGGCGCCAACGATCCCGTCGCGATCGGCCACGCCCTCGCCCGCATCGCCGAGGCCGCACTGGTCGTCCTTACCGATGCCACCGCCGAGGAATTCGAGGGCACCCACGGGCATATCGCGCAGAGCGAGATGCTGATCCTCGGCCTCGGCCGCATGGGCGGCGGAGTGCTGACGCACGCCTCGGACCTCGACCTTGTATACTTGTTCAGCGGTGACTTCCGCCGCGAATCGGACGGCCGCCGCCCGCTGGGCGCCACGCATTATTACAACCGCCTGTCGCAGCGAGCGATCTCGGCGCTGTCGGTGGCGACCGCGCAAGGCGCATTGTTCGAGGTCGATACCCGCCTGCGGCCATCCGGCGAGCAGGGGCCACCCGCGGCCAGCCTCGAAAGCTTCGATACCTACCAGCGCGAGCAGGCGTGGACGTGGGAGCACATGGCGCTGTGCCGCGCCCGCCCGCTCTACGGCTCGCCCGAAGGCCGCGCGGCGCTGGCCGCAGTCGTGCACGCCGTCCTCACCGCCCCGCGCGAGGCCGAAAAGCTGCGCGCCGACGTGCTGGAAATGCGCGAGAAGATGGCCCGCCACAAGCCGCCGGGCGGCCCGCTCGACGTCAAGCTGATGCGCGGCGGGCTGGTCGATCTGGAGTTCATCGTCCACTTCATCCAGCTGCGCGAACGCGGACCCGGCCTCGATCCCGATCTCGGCGAGGCGGTGCGCGGACTGGCCGCAGCGGGACTCGTCGATGCCCCGCTGGTCGAGGCGCACGACGCGCTTACCCGCCTGCTCGTAGCCGGACGGCTGCTGGCGCCCGATGCGCAAGTGCCCGGCCCTGCTGCGCGCTTGGCACTCGTGCGCGCATGCGGCTATGGGGACTGGGAAGCGCTCGAAACGGGCCTCGCAACGGCGCGCCGCCACATCGCGGACGCCTGGCGCGCGGCCTTCGACGAAACCCTGGAGATAGACGCATGACCCGCCCGCACATCGGCGACCCGTTCCCCGACATTGCCCTTGAAACGCCGGAAGGCGGCAGCGTGAAGGCCTCCGACTTCACCGGTCGCAAGCTGGTCGTGTTCTTCTACCCCAAGGACGCGACCCCCGGCTGCACCACCGAAAACATCGAGTTTTCCGCGCTGCAGGGCGAGTTCGAAGCGGCAAACACCGCCCTGCTCGGCGTCAGCAAGGACTCGGCGAAGAAGCACCAGAACTTCATCGCCAAGCACGACCTCAAGGCCCCGCTCGCGACCGATGCGGAGGAGAACGGTCTCTCCGACGCGCTCGGCATCTGGACCGAGAAGCAGAACTATGGCCGCACCTACATGGGCATGGTCCGCACCACGTATCTGATCGCAGCGGACGGCAGTATCGCACAGGTCTGGGACAGGGTGAAGGTCAAGGACCACGCCGCCAAAGTGCTGGAAGCCGCAAAGGCGCTATAACTCACTCTTCGTCATTGCGAGCGCAGCGAAGCAATCCAGAGCAGCCTCAAGCCGCCCTGGATTGCTTCGCTGCGCTCGCAATGACGAAACTTGGGAGAACTGCAATGCAGACCACCATCGCCGCCGCCATCCGCGCCGCCCTGCTCGAGTGCGATCCGCACGCCAAGGTGATGGCCGCCCGCAAGGTCGCGCGCGACTGGCGGCTCGGGCGGCTCGCCTTCGCGTTCGACGCCGCGATGCCCGAGACCCCCGGCCGTCCGGACGCGCCCGAACTGCTGCCGCCCGGCAAGATGCCCCGGCGCAAGGGAGGGGGCGAACGGGGCCGCATCGCCCTGTGGCACGCGCTCGCGCATATCGAGTTCGTGGCGATCGATCTCGCGCTCGACATGGCCGGGCGGTTCGGGGAATCGATGGGGCGGCAGTTCGTGTCCGACTTTCTCAAGGTCGCGGCGGACGAGGCCATGCACTTTTCCCTGATCGACAGGCATTTGCGCACGCAAGGCAGCCACTATGGCGCCCTGCCCGCCCATGACGGACTGTGGAGCGCCGCGCACGAGACTCGGGGTGATGTCGGCGGCCGCCTCGCCGTCGTGCCGATGGTGCTGGAAGCCAGGGCGCTGGACGTCACCCCAGCGGCGATCGAGCGGGTCCGCACGATGGGCGACGAGCGCGGCGCACGCATCCTTGAACGCATCCTTGACGACGAAATCGCCCACGTTCGATTCGGCGCAAATCATTTCGCCGACCACGCCGAACGGTTGGGCGACGAGCCCGGAGAGCTGTGGAAATCCTTGGTTTTTCGTTACTTTCACGGCTCCGTTAAACCGCCGTTCAACGACTCAGCGCGCCTCGCTGCCGGTTTGTCGCGCGATCTGTATACCGCGCTTGCCTGAGTCAAAACTAACGGCATAAGTCACACTCACGAGACGGCGGGGGGTTCCGACGATCTCCATACTCCTTGGCGCGACCGGTTTCGGCGTGCTCAAAATATCGCCGCTTTCCTCGGAATGACGGCGGATAAGCAAGGTATTGCGAGTGGTCGTAACGAAATTTTTCGCCAAGTTCCGCGCAGTGACCGGCGTTTTCGTCGCAGCGGGACTGTCCATTGCAGCGCAACCTGCAATGGCCAACAGCAGCGCTGCCGCTGCCGACATTTCCTCCACCCTGCGCACCAGCCAGGCCGCGAACCAGTCGGTCACCGGCGGTGAGGACGAGCAGTTCAGCCAGCTGTTCAGCTCCTGGCAGAACTATGAGGAAACCGGCCTTGCCGCCGCCAAGCCCAAGGCAGCCGTCGGCGGCATCGCCACCGTCGCCATCCCCTCGCGCAACCCCCTCGCTCAAGAGCGCATGACCAGCACCTTCGGCATGCGCGAACATCCCATTCTCGGCGGCCGCCGCGCCCACAAGGGCGTCGATCTCGCCGCCCCCACCGGCACCCCGGTCTACGCCACCGCAGACGGCACCGTCAGCCGCGCCTCATGGTTCAGCGGCTACGGCCTGTTCGTCAGCCTCGAGCACGGCGGCGACATGCAGACCCGCTACGGCCACATGTCGCGCCTCAACGTCGCCGACGGCCAGCGCGTCCACAAGGGTGACATCATCGGCTACGTCGGTTCCACCGGCAACTCGACCGGCCCGCACCTCCACTACGAAGTGCGCGTCGACGGCGAGGCCGTGAACCCGGTTCCCTACATGCAGCAGCCGAGCCTCGCTTCGGCCAACTGACCAGAGTTTTCCTGTTGAGAGGAGGAAGAGGCGGCTCGCAAGGCCGCCTTTTCTTTTGCCTGTGTTCCGCGATGCGCCAAAAAAGGGGCCAAAAAAATGGGGCGGTCCGTCACGAGGGTGGGCCGCCCCTTGAAGTTGGGGAGAAGCGGTTACCGCACCGGGGCTCCGCCGGAGCGGAAGGGGTTGGTGCGGTGGACCGGCAAGACGGTCTTCGCACTGGCGGCCGCGTCTCACATTGATCGCGGTCAATTCCGCGCAAACCCGCTGAATTTCTGCTGCGCGCCGCCGTTCTTGGCCTGAAATGGACACGTCCCGCTTCCGGCCCACCCCGATCCTGCGCGAGCGCCGCCGCCGGCGCTGCACGCGCTTTGCGCTGATGGATTCACGCGGGGTAGAGATCGCGGTGATCGTGCGCGACATATCCTCGCGCGGGCTCAGTGCCGCTGCGGCGGGGGAGCCGCCCAGCCTCAATGAAGTGGTGCGCGCCACGCTGGAGGACGGCCGCGAGGTCTGGGGCCTCGTGCGCTGGCGCGAGGGCAACCTGTTCGGGGTGGAGTTCGATACGCGGGGGTGAAACCTTCCGTTCGTCATTGCGAGCGTAACGAAGCAATCCAGGGCAGTTTGGCGCCGCCCTGGATTGCTTCGCTACGCTCGCAATGACGAAATTAGAGCAAGTTCACACCGCCGAACTGAAGCGCCGCAGCGAATCCTTGCGATACGGGTCGAACCGCGCCGCGATCGAGCGCGCGTAAGGCAGTCCGCCCGGCAGCACGACGAGGTCGCCGCCATCGGTCTCGCACAATCCGGCATCGAGGTAGGGGCGCAGCAGCGGCCCGGCCTCCTGCCACAAGTCCGCCGCCACAGGCGCGCGGCCCTGGCACAGCAGCGCCTCTATCACCGCGCCGCGCCGCTGGTCCTCGGCGCTCCGAACGATCCCGCGCGTCGCGGTCAGGCGGTCCTGCGAGAGCATCATGCGATAACGCCCGGTGTTCTTCTCGTTCTGGACGAGCAGGTCCGGAAAGCCGCCGATCGCCGAGGCCCCCAGCCCCAGCAGGACCGGCGCCTGATCGTCCGTGAAGCCCTGGAAGTTGCGACGAAGGTGTCCGGTCAGCGTCGCCTGCGCCAGCGGATCGCCGGGCAGGGCGAAATGGTCGAAGCCCACCGCGACATAGCCCCGGTCCAGCAGGAAGGCGTGCCCGTAAGCCGCCATGGCGAAGCGCGCCTCGGCACCGGGCAGTTCGCTCGCATCGATCTTGCGCTGGCGGGGGATCAGGTGCGGAACGTGGGCATAGCCGAACAGCGCGATGCGATCGGCGCCGAGCGCGACGGCGCGCTCCAGCGAATCCTTCAGGTGCGCCATGGTCTGGCCGGGCAGCCCGTACATGAGATCGAAGTTCAGCGAACCCACGCCCGCGCCGCGCAGCATGGCGACGGCCTGCTCGATCATCGCGGTGGGCTGCACGCGGCCGATCGCCCGCTGCAACGGCTCCGCAAAGGTCTGCACGCCGAGGCTGGCACGCGCGATTCCGACCGAGGCGATCACCCCCGCCCACCCGGGGCCAAGGGTGCGCGGGTCCAGTTCGATCGAGATGACCGGGTGCGAGGTCTCGAACTGCAGCGTCAGCGCATCGACCAGCCGCACGAAATCGATCGGCGAAATGCCGTTGGGACTGCCGCCGCCAAAAGCGATGCGCGTCACCCGCGCCCCTGCGGGAAGGCGTTCGGCGACGAGATCGATCTCGCGGTGAAGCGCGTCGAGGTAACTCGCTACCCTGTCCCGCCGGTTGGCGACGCTGGTGTTGCAGCCGCAATACCAGCAGATCTTCTCGCAGAACGGGATGTGGACATAGAGCGATACCTCGCCCTGCGTGCGCTCCAGCGCCTCCTCGTATTGGCCCGCGCCTATCCCGCCAGCGAACTCGGCGGCGGTGGGGAAGCTGGTGTAGCGCGGCACGGGAATCGCCAGCAGTTCGGGGTGATAGGTCCACATGGCCGCAACTTTGCCTTATCCCTCCGCGCCGTCATTGCGATCGATCAAGCCGCTTGCGTTTGGAATCGGAATGGCAGCCCTTGGCGCAACATGGCCCCTGCGGCGGTCCCGGAGGTGCGGGGACCGGCACACTCAGCACGCCGCCGCCGCAGGTCATCGCGACGAAGTCACGCGCCTCGACCTGCAGCGGGCCCACCATCGCCGGGACCAGCGCCAGCGTGCCGAACAGCGCGAGCAGGCGCCGTGTCATGGCGCGTCCTCGTCGATCAGGATGCGGTTGGCGGCGCCGTCCATATCCTCGTACTGGCCCGAGCGCATCGTCCAGAAGAACGTGCCCAGCGCGCAGAGCCCCATCGCCAGCGAGAGCGGGATCATGAAGCCGAGAATCGTCATTGCGCTTCCTTCCCTGCCGCGCGCGCCAGCCGCAGCGAATTGCCGACCACCAGCAGCGAAGAGCCCGACATCGCCAGCGCCGCCACCAGCGGGGTGACGTGGCCGAGGATCGCCAGCGGCACCGCCAGCACGTTGTAGCCCACCGCCATCGCGAAGTTCTGCCGCACCACCCGCATCGTGGCGCGCGCCACCTTCACCGCCGTCGCCACCGGCATCAGCCGCTCGCCGACGAAGACGCCGTCGGCCGCCTGCTGCGAGACGTCGCTCGCCCCGCCGGGCGCGAGGCTGACGTGGGCGCCTGCCAGCGCCGGGCCGTCATTGAGCCCGTCGCCGACCATCAGCACCTTGTGCCCAAGCCCCGCGCGGCGTTCGAGCAGCGCCAGCTTGTCCGCCGGGCGCATCGCCGCCGTGGCGAACAGGCCCAGTTTCCGCGCGACGCCGCCGACCGCCTCCACCCGGTCGCCCGAGGCGATCGCGGCGATGAGGCCTTGCGCCTTCAGCGCCGCCAATGTCTCAGTCACGTCAGGGCGCAGGCTGTCGGCGAAGGTTATGCGGGTCCGGGTGCCATCGACCAGAAGATCGACGGCGAGAGTGTCCGTCTCCACCTCGGGCCGCAGCAGCGCGACTCCGGCGCCGTCGCATCGCCCGATCATGCCGGAGCCGGGAGCCTCGCGCACCAGTTCGACGGCTGCGGGCTCCGCGCCTTCGCCGCGCAGCGCATGGGCGAGCCCACGGCTCAGCGGATGGCGGCTCGCCTGCGCCAGACCCAGCGCGATGGCGCGGCTGCGCGGGCCGAGCATGGCCAGCGTGACCGGGCGCGGTTCGCCCAGCGTCAGGGTGCCGGTCTTGTCGAGCAACACTTCGTCCGCCTCGGCCAGCCGCTCCAGCGCCGAGCCGTCCTTGATGAGCAGGCCCCGCCGCATCAGCGCCCCCGCCGCGACGACTTGCGCCGCCGGAACCGCAAGGCCGAGCGCGCAAGGGCAGGTGATGATGAGGACGGCGGTGGCGATCGTCAGCGCCTTGTAGACGCTCGCCCCTGCGATCAGCCAACTGCAGAAGCTGAGGAACGCGAGGGTGTGGACGGCGGGCGCATAGAGCCGCGCCGCGCGGTCCGCCACGCGCACGTAGCGCGAGCGGGACTGGCCCGCCTCGTCCATCAGCCGCGCGATGTCGGCGATGGCGGTGTCCTGCGCGGCGGCGGTGACGCGCACCCGCACCGGGTTGCCGAGGTTGATCGTGCCCGCGTGGACGAGGTCGCCGGGCACGGCGGGGCGCGGGGCGCTCTCGCCGGTCAGCATCGCGGTGTCGATGGTGGTGCGGCCTTCGACGACCTCGCCGTCGGCGGCGAGCGATTCGCCTGCCGCCACCAGCATCGTCATGCCGGGGCGCAGCTTGTCGGCCTCGACATAGCGGGCAGTGCCGTCCTCGTCGATCACTTGCGCGCCCCGCCCCATGCGGCTGAGCAGGGCGGCGATGCCGGAGCGGGCGCGGCCGCGCATCATCGCGTCGAGCGTGCGGCCCGCGAGCAGGAAGAACAGCAGCATCACCGCGCCGTCGAAGTAGGCGTGCTCGCCCCCGGTCAGCGTTTCGTAGAGGCTCATGCCCGTCGCCAGGATCACGCCGATGGAGATCGGCACGTCCATGTTGGTTCGCCGGTACTTCAGCGCCATCCACGCCGAGGCGAAGAACGGGCGGCCCGAATAGACCACCACCGGGATGCCGATCAGGGCGCTGATCCAGTGGAACATGCCGCGCGTCACCGCGTCGGTGCCCGACCAGACCGAGACCGAGAACAGCATGATGTTCATCATGCCGAAGCCTGCCACCGCCAGCGCACGGATCAGGCGTTTCGTCTCCACATCGTCGCGGGCGAGCGGGTTGCCGGCGGCGCGTTCGGCCTCGAAGCCGAGTTTGCGCAGCTCCTCGATCAGCGTCTCGGCATCGAGCGTCCCGGCATGGCTGACGGCGACGCGCTTGGCGGATAGATTCACACGCGCCGAAGCCACGCCGGGGACGAGAGCGAGGCCGCGCTCGATCTTGCCGATGCAGCCGGCGCAGCGGATGCCGGGGACGGTGAAGCGGCTGTCGATGCTGGGCGCGGTATCGAGTGCGGTTTCGGCAGGGACCGACGGCGGGGGTGTTATGGCGTTCATGCACCGATCTCCTGTTCGGTGCGCCATTGGCGGCCCTCGGTTTCGACATCGAAGCGCAGGGTCCAGCGGCCTGCGGGCAGCGGCCGGGTGCTGATCCAGTGCCCGCCCTCGCGGCGGAAGGTGAGTGCGGTGTCGGGGAGGCGGCCGAGGGGGTGGCGGGCGATGGCGGTGAGCTTGGTGTGGACGGCGGGGGCTTCGACAAGCTCAGCCTGAGCGGGATTTATAGCAGGGCTATTAACCCCACCCCGCTCATCCTGAGCTTGTCGAAGGATGGATGGCGCGACCTCCAGATCAACCACCACCCTGCCCTCCGCCCCCCGCCGCGCTTCCAGTCGCCACCCGAGCGCCTTCTCCTTCGCCGCCTCATCCAGCCAGCGGTTGAAGTCCTGGCTGGCGACGTAGGAGTTCTCCACCACGATCCCGCCGAAGGTGGTGCTGGCGAGCGTCGCCATCGTCACGTTGACTGCCAGCACCACGCCGAACCCGGCGACGAGGATCGCGGTCATATGCTTTCCGTTGAAAGGCTTGCGGGTCTGCACGGTCATGGGTTCGCCTCCTGCGGGGTGTCGAAGGTCACTTCGGATAGGGCGGTCTCGCGCGCCTCGCCCTCGGCGGTGACGCGGAAGGTGAAGTCCTGCGCGGCGGTTGTCGGCGGGGCGACGACGTAGACGCGCAGAGGCAGCGTAGCGTCGGCGGGGATCGTGCGGGTGAGGGTACGGGCGGCATCGGCGCGGGCGCTGTCGTCGGTCCACATCACCGCGCCGGGGAGACCGACGATGGCGATCTCCATCCTGCGCGGGCGGCCCTCCATGTTGCGCAGGCGCAAGGTGTAGGCGCCCCGCACAGAGCCGTCGCTCAGAAGGATGTACGGCGGGTTGCGATCCTTGGCGACGGTCAGCCCGGTGTGGACGCGGGTGCCCAGCGCGAACAGCAGGGCAAGGCCGATGCCCGCCCAGACCGCGAGGTACGCCAGCGTGCGCGGGCGCCAGATCAGCTTCAGGTGGCGCGTCGGCGGCTGTCCCGCCTTCTCGCGCTCGGCATCGTCCAGCGTGGCGTAGTCGATCAACCCGCGCGGGCGGCCGATGTCGTGCATCACCCGGTCGCAGGCGTCGATGCACAGGGCGCAGGTGATGCAGCCGACCTGCGGGCCCTGGCGGATGTCGATGCCGGTGGGGCAGACGGCGACGCACTGGTTGCAATCGATGCAGTCGCCGAACACGTCGGGCGCTTTCTGCGATTTCTTGAGGCTGGCGCGCGGTTCGCCGCGGAAGTCCTTGTAGGTGACGGTCAGCGATTTCTCGTCGGTCATCGCGGTCTGGATGCGCGGCCAGGGGCACATGTAGATGCACACCTGTTCGCGCATGAAGCCGCCGAGCACGAAGGTGGTCGCGGTCAGCGTCGCTACGGTGGCATAGGCGACGGGATCGGCGGTGCCGCTCCAGAATTCGGTCCAAAGCGTGGGCGCGTCGGCGAAGTAATAGATCCACGCGCCGCCGGTGGCGAGGCTGATGGCGAGATAGATCGCCCACTTCACCAGCCGCCGGGCGATCTTGGCCGGTCCCCACGGGGCTTTGTAGAGCCGCATTCGCGCATTGCGGTCGCCGTCGATCAGGCGGTCGACGTGCTGGAACAGGTCGGTCCAGACGGTCTGCGGGCAGGCATAGCCGCACCATGCCCGCCCCACCGCGCTGGTGACGAGGAACAGACCGATCCCCGCCATGATGAGCAGGCCGGCGACGAAGTAGAACTCGTGCGGCCAGATCTCGATGCCGAACATGTAGAAGCGGCGGTGGGCGAGGTCGATCAGCACCGCCTGGGTTGGCGCATAAGGGCCGCGATCCCAGCGCAGCCACGGGGTGACCCAGTAGACCGCGAGGCACAGCGCCATGATCGCCCACTTGATGCGGCGGAACTTGCCGTCGATGCGGCGATTGAAGACCGGTTCGCGCTTTGCGTAGAGCGAGAGCTGGGTCATGTCGGGGGGCTTGTTCATGGTACTTGTCCCGCCTGGGAGTGCTTCCTTTTTCTCCGTCATCCCCGCGAAGGCGGGGACCCATCTCCTGAACTGGCATGTTGCACGGTCATCAGATGGGTTCCCGCCTTCGCGGGAATGACGGGTCAGGGGGTGGCGGCAGCTTCGGGCTCGGGCGCAGGCGTCTGTTCCCCCCCGCCGAGCGAGTGGACGTAGGCCGCCAGCATCTTGATCGTCACCGGATCGAGACGGCCAGTCCATGCGGGCATCACCCCCATGTGCGGCTTGCCGATCTGCGCGACGACATCGTCCTTCGTGCCGCCGTCGAGCCAGATCGCGTCGGTCAGGTTCGGCGCGCCGAACTGGCGGCTGCCCTTGCCTGCCGGGCCGTGGCAGACGGCGCAGTTGTCGGCGAAGAGCTTCGCGCCCTCCGCGTTGCCCCGCGCCTTGCCCGAAAGCGAGAGGACGTGCCCGGCCACCGCATCGATCTGCGCCGCCGTCAGCAGGCCGTCGCTGCCGAAGTTGGGCATGATCGACATGCGCGTGGCGTCATCGCCCGGCTGGCGGATGCCGTGGAGCAACGTCGTCTCGATGGTTTTCAGATCGCCGCCCCAGAGCCAGTCGTCGTCGTTGAGGTTGGGGAAGCCCTTCGACCCCGCCGCGCCGGCGCCGTGGCACTGGACGCAGTTGATCCTGAACGCCGCCGCGCCGCCCGCCACCGCCGCGCGCATCAGTTCGGGGTGCTTCGGCAGCTCCTCGATTCTCATGTCCGCCAGCGCCGCCACGGTCTTCGCGCGGGTGGCGGCGGCGGCCTTCATGTCCTTGTCCAGCTCGCCCCGGCTGGTCCAGCCGAGCGTGCCTTGCGTCGCGCTCGAAAGCATCGGCCACGCCGGGTAGACCACGCTGTAGCCCAGCGCGAAGACGATGCAGGCGTAGAAGGTCCAGAGCCACCAGCGCGGCAGCGGGGTGTTGAGTTCCTCGATCCCGTCCCACTCGTGGCCGACGGTTTCCGTGTTCGTGGCTTCGTCGAGGCGTCCTTTTGGATGATGCTCAGCCATCGTTCTCGTCCTTGAAGATCATCGTAGCGGCGGCGTCGTTCTTCGCGCGGTGGCCGGGCCGGAAGGGCCAGGCGATCAGCACGACGAACACCACCAGCATCGCCAGCAGGCCCCAGCTGTCGGCCAGATGCCGCAGCATGTCGTACGTGGAGTGGGTGCTGAGGGAGAAGGTCATCGCCCCTTCTCCTTGGCCAACTGCTCCTGCGCGGCGGCGGCGTTGACATCGACCATGGTGCCCAGCACCTGCAGATAGGCGACGAGCGCATCCATCTCGGTCACGCGGCTGGGGTCGCCGTCGAAGTCGCGGATCTGCGCCTTGGGGTAGCGCTTGAGCAGGTCGCCGGGATCGGCTTCCGGGTCGGCCTGCGCGTTGAGGTCGGCCAGCGCGCTGGTGATGTCGCGGTCGGTGTAGGGCACGCCCACGCGGCGCAGCGCGGTGAGGTTCGCGGCGGGGTCGGCGACTTGCAGGTCACGCTCGGCGAGGAAGCCGTACTTCGGCATCACCGATTCGGGCACGACGCCCTCGGGGTTCGTCAGGTGCTGGACGTGCCAGCTGTCCGAATACTTGCCGCCCACGCGCGCAAGGTCCGGCCCGGTGCGCTTGGAGCCCCACTGGAACGGATGGTCGTACATCGATTCCGCCGCGAGGCTGTAGTGGCCGTAGCGCTCCACTTCGTCGCGGAAGGGGCGGATCATCTGGCTGTGGCAGACGTAGCACCCCTCGCGCACGTAGATGTCGCGGCCCGCCTGCTCCAGCGGGGTATAGGGGCGCACGCCCTGAACTTTCTCGATGGTGTTGTCGATCCAGAACAGCGGCGCGATCTCGACGATGCCGCCGATGGCGACGACGACCAGCGCGCAGATGCCCAGCAGGGTGATGTTCTTCTCGAGCGTCTTGTGGCGTTCGACGATGGTGGTCATGGTTCTTGTCCCTGTTCGTCGTCAGTTCGCGAGGATCGGGCGGTCGGCGGCGGGATCGTAGGCGGCATCGCGCAGGGGCTTTTCCTCGCGCAGCTTGCCGAGGATCGTGGCCCAGACGTTGACCGTCATGATGACCCCGCCCGCGAGGTAGAGCGCGCCGCCGAAGGCGCGCAGCGCGTACATCGGATGGAGCGCCGCCACGGAGTCTGCGAAGGAGTTCACGAGGTAGCCGTCGGCCCCGTATTCGCGCCACATCAGGCCTTGGGTGATGCCCGCCACCCACATGCTGGCGGCGTAGAACACGATCCCCAGCGTCGCGAGCCAGAAGTGCCAGTTCACCATGCGCAGCGAGTAGAGCCGCTCCCGGCCCCACAGGCGCGGCACGAGGTAGTAGATCGCGCCGAAGGTGATCATCCCGTTCCAGCCCAGCGCGCCGGAGTGGACGTGGCCGATGGTCCAGTCGGTATAGTGCGAGAGCGAGTTGACGCTCTTGATGCTCATCACCGGGCCTTCGAAGGTGCTCATGCCGTAGAAGGCGAGCGCCATCACCATCATGCGGATGATCGGATCGGTGCGGACCTTGTCCCAGGCGCCGTTGAGCGTCATCAGGCCGTTGATCATGCCGCCCCAGCTCGGCATCCACAGCATGATCGAGAACACCATGCCCAGCGTCTGCGCCCAGTCGGGCAGCGCGGTGTAGTGCAGGTGATGCGGCCCCGCCCAGATGTAGAGGAAGATCAGCGACCAGAAGTGGATGATCGACAGTCGGTAGGAATAGACCGGTCGCTCGGCCTGCTTGGGCACGAAGTAGTACATCATGGCCAGGAAGCCGGCGGTCAGGAAGAAGCCCACCGCGTTGTGGCCGTACCACCACTGCACCAGCGCCCCCTGCACGCCCGCGAACAGCGGGTAGCTCTTGGAGCCCAGCAGGCTGACCGGCAGGTCGAGGTTGTTGACCACGTGCAGCATCGCCACGGTGACGATGAATGCGAGGTAGAACCAGTTGGCGACGTAGATGTGCGGCTCGCTGCGCCTGACGATCGTGCCGACGAAGACCGCGAGGTAGCAGACCCACACGATGGTCAGCCACCAGTCGACGTACCATTCGGGCTCGGCGTATTCCTTGCCCTCGCTGATGCCGAGGAGGTAGCCGGTGGCGGCCAGCACGATGAACAGCTGGTAGCCCCAGAACACGAAGCGGGCGAGACCGGGAAAGGCCAGCCGCGCGCGGCAGGTGCGCTGGACGACGTAGAAGCTCGTCGCGATCAGGGCATTGCCGCCGAACGCGAAGATCACCGCCGAGGTGTGCAGCGGGCGGACCCGGCCGAAGTTGAGGTAGGGCTCCAGATTGAGCCAGGGCCAGGTCAGCTGCGCGGCGATGAACACGCCCGCGAGGAAGCCCGCCATGCCCCAGAACACCGTGGCGATCATGCCCCAGCGGATCGGGTCGTCGTCATAGCGCCCCTGATCGGGAAACCGCAGGACGCCGCGGGCGATGCCGTCGTAGTCGGCGCCGCGCAAGGTGAACCACAAGGCGGTCATCGCCGCGATGGCGACGATCCCCATGTGGATGGCGAAGCCCTGATCCACCGCCAGCGCGGAGGCCATCACGGCAAGGAAGAGCACGGCAAGCCACACGCCTGCCCGCGCCAGCACCGAAACCATAAGCTGTCTCTTTTCGAGATGAGTTGCTGATCAGGGTCCGCCTTGGGCGCTGGAGCCGGGAGTCGCATTGACGGGGATCAAAAACCCTCGTCGTTCCGGACCTGATCCGGGACCGCTGGCCGTGAACGGCCCGCCTCGCGGTGCGCGCCGCAGGGGCTTCGACAAGCTCAGCCTGAGCGGTGTTGAGAGGAAGTTATCAGTCCCGCTCAGGCTGAGCTTGTCGAAGCCCCCGCCGCGCAGCACGCGCCTAAAGACAGCCACCGGTCCCGGATCAAGTCCGGGACGACGGGGCGAAAGCAAAATTCTCCCCGACTTGCGCCCGATCAATTCATCCCGGTTGCATGAAGCGCAAACCGCAAGGGCCGCTCAAGAGGGGGGACATGCATGGTGCAGCCCCGGCGGTCATTCGAAAGACACGGATATGCGCAAGATCACCCTGCTCGCCGCCGCGCTTGCGGCCACTGCCTTCACCACGCCCGCGATGGCCGGAAGCCCGGACGGCAGGTTTCAGGTCAAGGTGCTGGGCACGGCAGTGCTGCCGGACGGCGGGATCGACAAGGTCAAGTCGATCGATTCGGGCCTTGCCACCACGCTCACCGGCATGGGCGTCACCGATGTGGACGCCCGGGCGAACGACAACGTCGTGCCCACCCTCGCGGTCGAGTATTTCTTCACCAAGGCCGTCTCGGTCGAGACGATCTGCTGCTTCACCCAACATCACGTGGGCGGTGCGGCGGACCTTGCGGGCACGCGGCTTGTCGATCACGTGCTGATCCTGCCCGCGACCGTGACCGCCAAGTACCACCTCGACACCGGCACCCCGATCAAGCCTTATGTCGGCGCCGGCCCCGCGCTGTTCTTCGTGTTCGACGAAAAGCCCGGCGCCACCGCACAGGCGCTCGGCGTGGACAAGGTGAAGATGTCGAACTCCTTTGGCGCGGTGCTGCAGGCGGGCGTGGACATCGCGCTCGGCCAGAGCGGCTACGGCGTGACGCTCGATGCCAAGAAGTACTTCATCAAGCCGACCGCCAGCTTCTATGCCGATGGGGCGAAGGTGCTGGAAACGAAGCACGACCTCGACCCGTGGGTGCTGAGCGCGGGCCTGTCGTACCGGTTCTGAGCGCGCTTGCCCTTGACAAACATAACCACATAGGTTATATGGCCCGACATCCGGAGCGGCGAATGATCACGTCGCTCCGGTGTATCGGGTCGGCGTCGTGGGCCGGGATGCGGTTTCAAGCCGCAGCTGTGCAAACCACGCGCCCATCGAAGACCCGGACTGTCTCTGCGCTACCGGAAACGCCGTCCATACGTTCCTGCGACACACGGCAGGGCATGGGAGGGCCATCCCGGATAGCCTTCGGCCGATAACGCTGCGAACCCTAACGATGGCCACATGGGACAAGTCCGATGGAATACAGGTCGAACCGGGCTGCACCGTGAGTTACCCGGCCGCTCGCCAGAGCTTCACGGAAAACAAAACCCCGCGTCCCGGTGAGGACGCTCCCGACGCCGACCCGATGTTACCTTCGGATGCGTTGATTTCCCCGGCGTAATGGCCCGCACTCGCCAGCGGGTATTTTTGCGTGACCCCGCTGCACGAACGACATCGTCATCCCAGCGAAAGCTGGGACCGCTGGCCTGTTACGGCCAACTATCGTTCAAACGCCCTGCCGAGGGTTGGGCTTTACTCGGCCAGCGGTCCCAGCCTTCGCTGGGATGACGGTGTTGGGTGACGGCGTTCCCGCATCCTACCCATTCACACTTCGTGGAAGTTCAGCGTCGCGTTCAGGATGAACACCAGCGTGCCCGAACACAGCGAGACGATCACCCGCGCGAGCAGATAATGCGCGTCGAACACCGTGGTCAGCAGCGCGAAACCGCCGAGGATCACCGCCAGCCCCACCAGCGCGTTGGTGAGGTAATAGACATAGCCGGTGAAGATCCCGCGATCGCTCTCCCGAAACACCCAGACCCGTGCAAGGCCGTAATTCAGCGAGTTGGCGAAGAGGAACCCCACCGTCACCGCCACGAACTTGTCGATGCCAAGCTGCGAGACCATCAGCCAGATCAGCGCCATGTCGATCGCGAAGCACAGGCACGAGGCCACGGCATTGCGCACGAACAGCACGGCCGTGTGCCGACTGAACAGGCCGTAGTGCGGGTGAGCGCCAAGGGAGCCCGGCACGATGGGCGAATGAAACATGCCAGTGGCAACGCCGCCGCCTCGCCATGGTTTCCCGCGAGCCGGTTACAGGGACGAACCGTTACCCTGCCTCGGCGACCAGCGTGTCGAAATCGAGGATCGTCACTTCGCGGCGCGAGGGCAGGTCGATCACGCCCTCGTTCTTGAGCCGGGTGAACTGGCGGCTGACGGTCTCGATCGTCAGGCCCAGCACGTCGGCGATCTGCTGGCGCGAGAACGGCAGGGTCAGGATTCGCCGCCCCGGATGCTCGAAATCGATCCGGCAGCCGGCGCCGCCGAGCCGTTCGGTCATCTCGACGAGGAAGCTCGCCATCTTCTCCGCCGCCGACTTGCGGCCGAGCAGCAACATCCAGCGGCGCGTGCGGTCCAGTTCGCCCAGCGTGCGTTCGAGCAGCTTGTGCTCCAGCGCCGGATGCTCGCGCGCGAAGGCGTCGAAGTCGCGGCGGGAGAACACGCAGACGCTGGCGTCGGTCAGCGCGGTGACGCCGTGCCCGGTGGTGCCGCCGAACGGGCGTCCGATGAAGTCGGAAGGATAGACCACGCCGACGATCTGCTCGCGCCCGTCCTCGGTGTTGGTGGAGAGCTTGAGGACGCCGTCGATGACATTGGCGACGAGGACCGAATCCTCGCCCTCCCAGATGATCGATTCCCCGGCGGTCAGCTTGCGCGTGCGCCCAATGGCGTTGAGCGCGTTCAGTTCGCCGGCGTCGAGCGCGGCACAGATCGCCCGGTTGCGGACGACGCAAAGATCACAGCTGGACATGGTTTCCGATCACCGGGGGCTTCTCGTGGGTTGTATAGCGTATTGGCGGCTCGCGGGAAACTGCAGGGGCTTCGACAGGCTCAGCCTGAGCGGGGTTGGAGGTTTACGCTACCTCCGCTCACCCTGAGCTTGTCGAAGGTGTCAAACCTGCCGCTTCTCGAGCTTGCGCGCCAGCGTGCGGCGGTGGAGGCCGAGGCGGCGCGCGGTTTCGGAGATGTTGAATTCGCACTCCACCAGCGTCTGGTGGATGTACTCCCACTCCAGCGTCTTGATCGAGGTCTTGCGGCCCTCCACCGGCACGCTGGCATCGCCGCGCAGCGACGCGAAGGCCGCCTCGATGTCGTCGGTGTTGGAGGGTTTGGCGAGGTAGTGCGAGGCGCCCAGTTTGATCGCTTCGACGGCGGTGGCGATGCTGGCGTAGCCGGTCAGCACAACGATGCGCGTCTGCGGCGCATGGGCATGAAGCGCCTCGACCACGGTGAGGCCGGAACCCGCGCCGAGTTTCAGGTCGACCACCGCGAACTCGAAGCTGTCCGCCAGGAACAGCGCCTCGGCCTCTTCGGGGCTTGCAGCGGAGGCGACGCGGTAGCCGCGCCGTTCGAAGGAGCGGCGCAGGGTTCGCGCGAACGTGGGGTCGTCCTCGACGATGAGCAGGCTGGCGCCCGTCGCGCCGATGGCGGAGGGAGTGTCGGTCATTGCTTCTCCTGCCGTTGTTCTTGTTCTTCGAGCGCCAGTGTAGCGAGGGGGATCGCCAGTTGCACGCTCGCACCGCCGGTTTCACGGTTCTCCACCGAGACCGCCCCGCCCAGCTTGCGGATCACGTTGACGACGAGGAACAGGCCGAGCCCGCCCCCGTCGCGCCCCTTGGTCGAGATATAGGGCTGGCCGATGCGGCGCAGCACTTCGGGCGCGAAGCCGGGGCCGCGGTCGCTTACGGTCAGCATGACCTGCCGTGCGGCGCCCTCCCCTTCCAGCCAGACCTCGATCAGGACGAGGTCGGGCGAGACCTCGATGGCGTTGTCGATGACGTTGCCAACGATCTGGCGCAGGCCCGGATCGGCGATGATCTCGACGTCATGGTCCATGCGGTCGATCACCCGCAGTTCGCCGGGGATGCGGGTGCGCCATTCCTCGGCGAGATCATCGATGAAGCCGCGCACGGTGGTCACCGCCGGATCGACGCCGCGCACTTCACCCGCCGACATCAGGATACCCGATACGATCGTCTTGCAGCGCTCCAGCTCGCGGCGCACGTCAGCAAGGTCAGCGGCCATGTCGGGA